>CAYWWC010000042.1:0-19543 GCA_964461615.1 uncultured Anaerolineae bacterium | reverse complement strand
TGGTTGACCATCACCGCCGCCGGGCAGTGCGCGATCACCTGCCGCTGGATGAGAAGCTACTCCCTACGCACTCCGGACCGGAGGCTCCCGTTGAAGCGAGGCTCACCCAGGAACGATTGCGGCAGGCCATTCCAAAGCTGACGGACGATCAACAGCAGGTGATAATCCTCAGGTTCATCGAAGGTCTGAGCCATGCCGAGACAGCCCGGGTTCTTGGCAAATCCGAGGGGGCAATCAAAGCACTTCAGCGCCGTGGCCTTGCCTCCCTGCGCCGCATCTTAGAGGGAGGAGGGAGTGATTCAGCATGAAAGAGAATCTCGACAAAGTCTTGGATGATCGTCTGGCCCAGTTGTTGGCAGAGGATGAGGGAGTAGAGGGATCCCTGGCTCAGCCCCAACTGGAGCCTCTGCTGCGCCTGGCCAGGGAGATCAAGGCACTGCCTCTCCCTGAGCCGAATCCGAGGGCCTTGAGGGCCACCCAGGCCCGAGTGCGAGAGGCCGCCATACTGAAAAAGGAGGCAGCCCTACGAGGGAGACTATTCCCTGGCTGGCTGACTGGCCAGTGGGTCTCTCTGGCGTTTACACGGGTGCTGGCCGCGGTAGTCGCGATGGCGGTGATTAGCTTGGGCACCGTGGCCGCCTCCGCTGATAGCCTGCCCCACAGCCCTCTCTATCCGGTCAAGCGAACCAGTGAGCGAGTGCAGCTTTTTCTCACCTTCAGGCCTACCGGCAAGGCGCACCTGCATCTCTACTTCGCCGAACGAAGGTTGAACGAGACCATAGAACTAATGAGTTGCTGTCAATCGGTTGATGATGCCATATTGATGTCAATGTTGGAGGAGACCGACTTAGCGATAGCCATAATCTGCAGATTGCCAACGCCGGAGGCTGAACCGCTGCTTGATAAGGCCGCCGAACTGGCTGCCCAACAGCACACTTGCCTTAGGCAGGTGAGAGACGAAGTCGAGACCAATGAATGGTGCATGCTTGATGAAGCCATCTCGACCTGCAATTGCTATGAGCAGATACTGAGGGGAGAGGCACCCACCATGCATCTGCCGACAGTTGCGCCTGAGTAAGAATGAAAATAAGGAGAAAAACACATGAGCAAGAAAAAATCTAGCCAACGCAATACCCGACAAGCAAAGCAGTCCCGTTTCAGAGAACAGGCCAAGCCACCGGTAAAGGCCCAAACGAAGCGCAATCCCGTAATCATCGGGGGAGCTGTGGCGATCGTGGCCGTGGTGTTGATCGTGGGCGGCATCTTGTTGACGATGAACCGGGGGGCTGAGCAGGTTAGCGTCGCGAGCGAGGACGTAAGCAGCTCCAATCCAGTCGCCGCTGCGAACCCATCCAACGTCAAGACTCGCTACGCCGCGGTGCAGGCCACCGATGGCGTGATCAACTGGCCCCTGAACACCTTCGACGATGGGAAGGCACACTACTATAGCTTCGTTAACAGCGGCAAGGCCATTGACTTCTTTGTCCTCAAGAGCAGCGATGGCGTAGTGCGAGCTGCCTTCGATGCCTGCGACGTCTGTTTCGGAGCGCACAAGGGCTATCGCCAGCAGGGCGATCTGATGATCTGCAACAATTGTGGGCAGCAGTTCCCGTCGATCAAGATCAATGAGCTCAAGGGCGGCTGCAACCCAAGTCCGCTGGAGCGGATAGTAGAGGGAGATGCCCTGGTGATTCGCAGCGCCGACATCGCCACTGGCGCCGGATACTTCTAAGCGAGGAAACCTCATGAGATTACGGGATATTGCCTGGAACAATGTGCGCCGCCGTCTGGGTAAGGTGGCCCTGGTAGTGATGGGGCTGACCATCGGCGTGGCCACGGCTGTGGCCCTGCTGGCCATCACAGAGACCATGCAGAACGACGTAGCGGCCAAGCTCGATCAGTATGGCGCGAACATCATAGTGGTCCCTGAAGCCCAGGCGCTCACGCTGAGCTACGGCGGCCTAACGGTTTCGTCAGCGGCCTATGACGTAGAGCAACTTACCATGGATGACGCCCGGCGCATCCACACCATCCCCAACGCCCGCAACATCAGCGTGGCGGCTCCAAAGCTGCTGGGGGTCATGGACGTGCAGGGCCAACCCGCCCTGGTGGCCGGGGTAGACTTTGAAGAGGAGCTGCGGCTCAAGGGCTGGTGGGACATCCAGGGCGCTCCCCCTCAGACTTCCAAACAAGTCGTGGCTGGTATGCGCCTGGCGGAGTCGCTAGGACTGGAGCCTGGGAGCAAGATCGTGATCCAGACCCCAACCCCACCGCAACAAACTGCCGACAGCGCTACCGCCCTCGCTACTGGTGGAGGTTCCATAGTCCCCGATCAGCGCTTCCAGGTGGCGGGTGTCCTGGCCGAGAATGGCTCCGCCGACGACGACATGCTGTTCATTGACCTGGGAGAGGCCCAGGTACTGTTGGGCCAGCCCGACGCGATAAGCCTCATTGAGGTGAGCGCCCTGTGTATCGCCTGCCCCATCGAGGAGATGGTGGCCCAGATCGGCGAGGCGCTGCCCCAGGCCCGGGTCACCGCCCTGCGCCAGGCCGTAACCCTGCGTATGGACACAGTGCGCCAACTGGGACGTTTCGCCTGGGCCATGTCAGCAGTGGTGCTGACCATCGGGGCCCTGGTGGTGTTCACCACCATGCTGGGAGCCGTAGCTGAGCGACGGGCGGAAATCGGTGTGTTCCGAGCCATAGGCTTTCGCCAGTCCCACATCGTGCACATTATCCTAACCGAAGCCACTGCCTTGAGCGTGGTAGGCGGCCTGTTGGGATGGCTTGGCGGTATGCTAACAGTGACCCTGTTGGCTCCGCTCTTTATCCAGGTAGACTCACCAGTCGTCTGGAACCCCTGGTTGGCCCTGGGAGCCATCGGGGCCGCCGTGCTGGTGGGGCTAATGGCCAGCCTGTATCCGGCCATCCGTGCGGCCCGGTTGGATCCATGTACGGCTTTGCGGTCATTGTAGAAATTAGGAGGATACTGTGATTCAGTTACGCGATGTGACCAAAGTATACAATGCAGACGACATGCCGATACCAGCCTTACAGGGCGTCACGTTTACGGTGGATGAGGGCGAGTTCGTGGGCCTGGTGGGGCCGTCCGGATCGGGCAAGAGCACGCTGCTCACGATTCTGGGAGCCATGAACCCGCCTACGGCCGGCACCCTCATGATTGACGACATAGACGTGTATAACCTGTCTCTGGAATGGCAGGCTGACTTTCGCCATGAATACGTAGGGTTCCTTTTCCAGCAACTCCAGCTCATCCCCTACCTGACCGCGCTGGAGAACGTGATGCTGCCCTTGGCTGTGGGCCGGCTGAGTCGGCAGGAAAAGGTGAGCCGGGCTACGGAGATGCTGGCGCGCATGGGGCTGGCCGGCAAGGAACGCCGGCTGCCGGGGCAACTCTCCGGCGGCGAGCAAGGGCGAGTGGCCGTGGCCCGGGCTCTGATCAATGAGCCGCCTCTCCTGCTGGCCGACGAGCCTACAGGCAGTCTGGATAGCGCCACCGGAGAGCAGGTGCTGGCCATGTTCAGGGAACTCCATCGTGAGGGGCAGACCATCATCATGGTAACGCACAACCCGGAGGCGGCTGCCCACACCGACCGGGTTGTCCACATTCTCGATGGGCATATAGTTCCGGAGGATTGAATCACGTGGCTGAGGCGATGCTTTGAGTTCGGATGAATAAAGCGAACCCTCTCCACGTAGTGTAGGCCTCTGGCAAAGGAGGTAGAGATGAACAGATTGAGAACAACGAGCGAGCGAACTGATGACCCCAGAAAGACAATGACCGTCAGGAACCAAAGGATTTTCTATGGTGCAATAGCCATCCTGGGCATTGTGGCCTTGGCAATCGTTGTGCGCACCTGGATGTTCCAGCCTTCCACGGTGGTTAGCCAGCCACAAACCCAGTCAACCGAGGAACAAGCGCCAAGCAGCGCTGCGGCAGTGCCAGCGGCGGCCCTCACCGCCCAAAACGTGCAGCGCATCACCCTGGCCGACGCCAAGTCGCTCCTGGACAGCGGCACGGCGGTACTCGTAGATGCGCGGTCGGCGAGAGCGTACAGCTCCAAACACGCTGCCGGGGCCATCCCACTTCCCGCAGAGGAGGTGGTCGCCCGCTTCAGCGAATTGCCAGCCGACAAAGTGCTCATCTTTTACTGTGCCTGACCGGCCGAACAGGACAGCGCCCGTGCGGCGCTATATGCGATCCAGCAGGGAATGGACTCGGCAAAAATGTTTGCCTTGTTGGGTGGACTAGCGGTCTGGGAGAGCGCCGGCTATTCGATGGAGTGACCCTAAGGAACATAGCAAGATGAACGACACCGCCATAAGTAAGTAAGAAGGTAGCTGGACCAAATCCTGTGGAGGAGTGTAACGATGGCCCGCAAAAGGCGAAAACCAAAAGGAGATAGAAAGAAAGCACGCCCTCGTTCGACAAAACCTCGACGAACTCAGTCGAGCCGCTCACGACAGGCTCGTCAGAAAGGCTGGAGAGGCCGGCTTCCCATGGCTGCGCTGGTCCTGGCGGCTGTTGTCATCAGCGTTGGCGGAGTTTGGTTCTTTACCCAACGAGGGAACACTGGCCCAACGGTGACTGAAGCAACCACCGCCGACTCGGACGACGTGCCGCGCATCACCGCCCAGGAACTCAAGGCCAAACTGGACGCTGGCCAAGCCGTGGTCTTTGACGCCCGGCAGCAAGAGCCCTACACCAAGCAGCACATCGCCGGAGCCATCTCTCTGCCCGAGGACGAAGTGGCCGCCCGCCTGGCCGAACTGCCCACCGACAAGCTGGCAGTCTTCTACTGCACCTGACCGGCCGAGGAGGAGAGCGCCGGTGCGGCGCTCATCGCAGAGCAGAACGGAATAACCAACGTAGCCGCCCTGGTGGGCGGCCTGTCCGCTTGGCAGCAAGCCGGCTACCCGGTGGACAGCGAGAGTGCTGTGGCCCCCGTGCTCACACCGGGGGCCTTGGCCAGCGCGACGCCTGTCCCGGGGACCATAGCCAGTGCGACGCCTGTCGCGGGGACCATAATCAGTTCGGTCGATATGCCGCGCATTACCGTCCCGGAACTCAAAGCCAAACTGGACGCCGGCCAAGCCGTGGTCTTTGACGTCCGGCAGCAATCGGACTACGCTCAAAAGCACATCGCCGGAGCCATTTCCATGCCCCAGAGCGAAGTGGCCGACCGTCTGGCCGAACTGCCCGCCGACAAGATGACTGTCTTCTACTGCACCTGACCGGCCGAGGAGGATAGCGCCGGTGCGGCGCTCACCGCAACTACGAATGGAGTAACCAACGCAGCCGCCCTACTGGGTGGCATGGACGCCTGGGAACAGGCTGGCTACGGAATAGAATCTGGCGGTAACTAGCCGTCCGACGTCCGATAGGACCACACCTTGCCCTACAAAGCTATGAACCCTAAAGCAATTGCTCTACTTTCCGGCGGATTGGACTCGACCATGGCAGTGAAGCTGATCTTGGATCAGGGAATCGAGGTGGAGGCCCTGAACTTTGTCACTTTTCGTCTTCACCGGCGAGGTGCTGGGGCAACGGCCTATGTCCCAACATCGCCAGGCCATGCGTATCATTGATCGCGAATCGGGCCTGGACGGTCGGCTGCTACGCCCTCTGTCGGCCCAATTGCTTGAGCCTACCATCCCCGAGAAAGAGGGCCTGGTGGACCGCGAGAAACTCTTGGCCATCCAGGGGCGCTCGCGCAAACCACAGATGGCCTTGGCCGAAGAGCATGGTATCACCGACTACCCCTGTGCGGGGCGGGTGGCTGTGTGCTCACCGACCCCGGCTTCGCCCAGCGAATGCGAGACCTGGTGCATTCTCGCCCAGACTTCGATCTCAACGATGTCAACCTGCTGAAGGTGGGCCGCCACTTCCGGCTCTCGCCTGAGGCCAAGTCAGTGGTGGGGCGGAATGAAGAGGAGAATCGCCGCCTCCAGCTCCTGGCCCGACAGGGCGATTTTCTCTTCGAAGTCAGAAGCTACGGCAGCCCGATCACACTGCTGCGGGGTGAGGCAGGCGGGGCAGAGATCCACCTTGCCGCCGCTATCACGGCTCGCTACAGCGATGCGGAGGACGATAGGGTCGAGGTGCACTACGGGACGGACTACGCTGCTTTGAGTGAGGCGGTCCTAGTCTCGCCACTGAGTAATGAAGATAAACTGACCAGGTTGCGAATATAGAAAAGCAGAGGAGAATCTATGATAACTGACTTGCCACGGAGGACGCTGGCCATAAGCTTATTGATGGCCGTGCTCCTGCTGATGACTTTCCCGAATGTGACCGCATCATCGTCGGGTATGGCGACTCCGATTTCGCCAGCCGCTGCTGCTGCGCCTTCCACACCGTCTGCTCCGGCCATCCACCTGGCCTATTTCTCGTTTGCCGGATGCTCGGCCTGCGAGCGCGCCGGGGAGTATCTGGAAACTCTCCAGGGTGTATACCCTCAGTTGGCAGTCACCGAGTTTCCCATTGAGGAAGAGGAGTCCAAGGTACTGAGCGAGTGGTTGGGCCAGCGCTATGGCGTACTAGAGGAGAATCGCCTGAGCACGCCGATGGTGTTTGTGGGGGAAGACTCCCTGGTAGGCAGGGATGAGGTCACTCTAGAGAATCTACAGGCCGTGCTGGATAAGTACGTTACTAGCGGCGCTGAGGCGACTTGGGATGATTTCGACCCTGAGCAATCTGGAACGTCCATTGTCGAACGGTTCCGCTCCTTTGGCATGTTGACCGTCGTGGGAGCGGGTCTATTGGACGGGCTCAACCCCTGTGCATTTGCCACCATCGTCTTCTTCATCTCGTACATGGCTCTCCTGGACCGAAAAGGACGCCAGATCCTGGCCGTGGGCGGGGCTTTCGCGTTGGGCGTGTTCCTCACCTATCTGCTAGTGGGGCTGGGGTTGCGCAAAGCGCTGGAGGAATTGCCATTCTTGACGATGCTGGGCCGCTGGGTATATGGGGTGACGGCTGTCTTCTGCCTGATCCTGGCGGTTTTCACCCTTTTGGATTATCGTAAAGCGCGGCGGGGTGAGCCGCAGGATATGACCCTGCGCATCCCGCTGCGGCTGCGTAGGCGAATCAACCGCGTTATCCGAGAAGGAGCACAGGCGCGAGCCTTTGTGCCAGTTGCCTTCGCCACCGGCTTTGTCGTATCCATCATCGAGTTGGCCTGCACGGGCCAGGTCTACTTGCCCACCATCATTTTCGTCATGGGGGTGCCAGAGATGCAAGGGAGAGCATTCTTGTATCTGCTCGTCTACAACCTGGCTTTCATTCTGCCCCTGGTGGTGGTCTTCTTGTTGGCCTATTTCGGCACCACATCAGAGCAACTGGGAATGTTCATCAACCGCCGTACGGCGACGATCAAGTTGGGCACCACCCTGCTGTTCCTCGTCCTGGCCGGCTGGCTCTTTATTACCTTGCTATAGAAAGTGTTCGATAAATACGGTGCGAGAGAGATGTTTATGAACGACGCTACAACTAAACCTGAAGAAGGCGGAAGTCCTCGCTCAGGGAAGTCGAGGTGGATTGTCGCAGCAGTGGCCATTGGGTTCTTGATTATCCTGGGCTACGGACTGCGGACTCGGCCTGATTCTCCCATCGGTGCTCCAGCCCCCGATTTCACTTTGTCGCTATTCGATGGCGGAGAGCTATCCCTGGCGGACCATATCGGCTCAGTGGTGGTAGTGAACTTCTGGGCCAGTTGGTGTATACCCTGCCGTGACGAAGCGCCTGCCCTGGAGAAGATGTGGCAGGAGTACGAAGACAGGGCCGCTTCATCACATGTACGTAGCGACGTGGTCTTTATCGGGGTGAACTACAAAGACGTTGAATCCAAAGCGCTGCCCTTCATTGAGGAGTTCAACGTCACCTACCCCAATGGTTTTGACCCCTACAACAGGATCTCAGCGACCTACCGCATCACCGGCGTGCCCGAGACCTTCCTGATTTCCAGGGATGGGCGACTCTTGGAATGGTGGGTGGGGCCCATTACCGAGGACGTGCTCAGGGCCGCCCTAGAGGAGACTTTGTAGCCATGAATTCCATTAGCGTTCCCCTGGTCTTTTTGGCTGGCTTGTTGTCCTTCCTGTCGCCTTGCGTTCTCCCGCTGGTACCCATTTATATCAGCTACCTGTCGGGAACCAGTATCTCTGGCGAGACGTCGTCCAACCGCTGGCATGTCCTTAGCCACGCCCTGTTTTTCGTCGGGGGTTTCACCGCGGTCTTCGTCATCCTATTCGGCCTGCCCACCACTATCCTGGGCAATGCATTGCAGCAGTATAAGGACTGGGTCACCAGGATCGGCGGGGTGGTTCTCGTCTTGTTCGGCCTGCACACCATGGGGACCATCACCATCCCCATCCTCAACATGACTCGTCGGGTAGAAGTGGGATCGGGAGTGAAACAAGGCTACGCTCGTTCGGCCTTGTTGGGCGTGACTTTCTCTGCAGGATGGACGCCTTGCATCGGCCCATTGCTGGGCACAGTGATGACGCTAGCTTTCGCCGAACCCTCGCGAGCGCTGATATTCATCTTCATCTACGCCATGGGCCTGGCTATACCCTTCCTGGTGACGGCGGCGCTGCTGGCGCGGGCTACCGGCTGGTTGAAGAGGCTCAACCAACACATGCGAGCGGTGGAGATCATCAGCGGGCTGCTGATGGTTGGGGTAGGGGTCTTGCTCGTCACCGGCACGTTCTCTGTGCTAAACAACTTTTTCATCCGCATCACGCCCGAATGGTTGCTGCAGTACCTGTAGATTGGAGGTTGGAGGTTAAAAGTTGGACCGACCATCCGACCAAATGGAGATACATATGGACAAGTTTACGCTGTCTTTACGTCTACTACCGCTGATTATCTTGGCCGCGCTGCTGGTGATCTCCACCGGGTGTCAGGCCCCTGGTGAGCAAAGAATAGTTGAGCCTGCTGCGGGCAACAATATGCCTGCCTCGTCGGCCAAGGGGGCCTGGGCTCCGGACTTCACGCTGACCAATCTGGACGGAGACGAGGTATCGCTAGGCGACTTGCGTGGTCAGCCGGTGCTTCTAAATTTCTGGGCCACGTGGTGACCGGCCTGCCGTAACGAGCGGTCTGCTCTGCAAAAGGCTTACGAACAATACCGAGATCAAGGTCTCGTCATCCTGGCTGTGGACATCGGCGAAAGGCGAGCCACGGTGCAGGCTTACGCTCAAGAAAGAGGCCTGACGTTTCCCATTCTGTTGGATGAAAATGGTGTTGTATCCAAAGGATACCGCGTGCTAGGCATCCCCACCAGCTTATTCATCAATCGCGAGGGGGTGATTCAGGATCAACACATCGGCCCCCTAAACGAATCACTCATCGCAAAGTTCCTGGCCCAGATCCTGTAGTTGATTGCCGAAAGGGAGGTAGGTTAATGAAACGTAAACAAGTAGGCTGGAGGTTCACGATGGTGGGTAAAACCTTTGCCGCCGCCTTAGTTGTCGCCACAATTTGGGGCTTCCTCATAATAACCTCGCTGGCTCTGGGTCAAGCGTCTGAGGCCAATCTGGCCTGCGTGCTTCTGGTGGATGACGACCAGGACGAGCCAGACGTACGCATCTACTACACCTCGGCCCTGGACGAACTGGGCATGACTTACGATGTGTGGGACGTGGCTAGCCAGCGCGACCCGTCTGCTGACGACCTCATGGGCTACCAAATGGTCATCTGGTTCACTGGCTACCCCCGGAGTGACACCTTCACCTCGGCCAACGAAGCGGCGGTGGCGGCCTATCTCGATGCAGGAGGGAGGAACTTTTTCCTCTCCAGTGAAGACTATCTCTACGACAGGGGGCTGACGTCGTTCGGCCAAACCCGCCTGACCATTGCCAGTTACGCCAACGACGTGAACCAGACGGACCCAGTGGGCGTCCTCTACTCTCCTGGCAGCGGGTTGGGCCCCTACAACCTGGCACCGCCCGACGGCTGGCCGGGCGACCTCTACACCGATAACGTCGTCAAACGGAGCGGTTGAGGCATCTACTCACCTTTCCGTTGGGAAGGTACCGATCAGACCAATTCCACAAGCTACAAGTGCAGCAGCGGCAACTACAGGACGGTCTTCCTCGCCTGGCCTTTCGAGGGATTAGCGAACCTGGCAGACCGCAAAGTAGTGATGGACGCTATTGTAGATTGGTTTGGGGGGTGTACAGCTCCACCCACTGTGACACCGACGCCAACGTCCACACCGACATCCACGCCAACGCCTACGCCAACATCTACGTTGACGCCGACGCTGTCCCACAATGTTTATCTGCCGCTTATCATGAAGTAGAAGGGAGGCTAACGATGCGTTTCCTGAGTATTGCCATCTTGCTCTCTGTGGCCTTGCTGGTAACGGCGACGTTCCCACCGGTCGCTGTCGGCCAGACACCGTGACCGACGGAGACCCCGTGCCCGACCGTGACGCCGGGCCCAACCACAGACACGCCGATGCCACCAACGTCTACGCCCACACCAATGCCGCCAACGGACACGCCACTGCCACCCACACCCACGCCAATTCTGCCAACGAATACACCAGCACCCCCGACGAACACGCCAGCACCCCCAACGAACACGTCAGGTCCCCCGCCTGACACACCGACGCCACTGCCGCCGCCCACCGCTACGCCGACTCGCCCCCCGACCATAGTCATTACCGAAACGCCCGAAGCTCCATCTTTGCTCCCCGTGACCGGAGGGGGCATGGTGGAGGGCCTAGTGCTTGGGTGGGTGCGGATAGCAGGGGCGACGTTGGTCTGCGGAGGGGCGTTCTTGCGCTGGCAAAGACGTAAAGCACGAAGAAGATAGACATTCACGATCCAGCGTCGTGCATCGGCTGTGAGTTGAAGCTTTCAGGACAATTGAGGACTTTGCGGCGGGAGCGAAAATGAAACTTCTCGGGTACACCTCATCATTGCTGCTCTTGCTACATTCTGCTAAGCGCCGAACCTAGCAAGAGAAACAATACACCGAAAACTGCAAACAGCAGAAAGGATGCAGTTTTCAGAAGTCTACTCTTCTTCAGCACGCCTGCTATTGAAATAGCGATTGCCGATAATAGCAGCAAAGCCAATATCACCGTCATGTTTGTCTCCAGATACGCCAGGATGAGCCAGGACGCGGTTGCAGTTATTGATCGTCAGGCTCATCCTTCTTCGGCATAATAACGATGCAGGCTGACGTCGAAAGAAACATTGTTGAGCACGGATCCTATCAGGCGCGCGTTGACTTTGTCCAGCAGGGCTTTGGCCCGCTGAGCGTGATCCCTTTTGGTGCCGCCGGCTTTGAAGACCAGCAGCACTCCATCAACCTTGGAAGCTAACACGGCCGCATCGGTCACAGCGATGATGGGGGGGACGTCGAAGAGGATCATGTCGGCTTGCTCTAACAGGGCAGCGATGATCTCCTCCATGCGGCGCGAGCCCAGGAGCTCCGACGGATTGGGCGGCAAGGGGCCGCTGGGAAGGAGCCAAAAGTCGGGAACGCCAATCTCCTGCAGAGGCGGCTCCTTCATGGCCCGATCTTCACGGACCATCGTCGTAAGCCCCGCCCCGTTGGGGACGCCAAAGATGGTGTGCTGGGAGGGGCGTCGCAAATCGCAATCAATCAGGATCACCCTCTTTCCACCCTGGGCGATGGTGATAGCCAGGTTGGCCAGGGTCGTGGATTTGCCCTCCTCAGGGCCTGGGGAAGTGACCACCATGGTTCTGATGGTCTTGTCCAGGCTGGAGAATTCCAGATTGGTGCGCAGCGTGCGATAGGCCTCGCTGGCGGGCGAGCGGGGGTTGGCTAAAGTGATTAAACTCTCTTTGCGGTCAGTTGTCATCGTAAATCTATCCTCCTACATTCATTTGGAACTCTTCAAGAAAGCCCAACGGCGCTTTCGCCCGGCCCTGGCGGACGCGGCCTCCTCGGAGGTGATAACAGGTATGGAACCCAGCACGGCCACGCCGACGTGGCGCTCCACGTCCTCGGCGGTGCGCACAATGTCCGACTCCAGCCACTCCAGAAAGAAGGCTATCACCATCCCCAACATCAGGCCGAAGATGCCTCCGGCCAGGGTGTTTATTTTCGTCCTGGGTCTAAAGAGGCTGACTCGGGCTTCGTTCCACATATACACCTCCACCCGGTCGCGCTTGTCCTGATCTTGATTCCAGTCGTCTTGCCCCTCCTTGAACACCTGGGCGAAAATCCGAGCTATATCGCTGGCCACCTTTGGATCGTGATCGCGGGCATCAATCTGGATAGCAAAGGTCGCTTCGTCGGCGCTGGTGGCGATCTTAGCCAGCAGGGAATCGTTGGACATGTCCAGCCGCAGACGGTCTATGACGTCGCCAGCCGTTTTATCGTTCTTTATGAGTTCCCTATAACTGGGGAGCAATCCCTTGGCTGCGTTTTGCAACCCCCAATCAACTCGGGCGGGCCTGAATTGCAATGTGATGCTGCCTTTGTATTCCGGCATCTGTATCTTGCTGAAGCCGTAGGCGCTGACGGCAGTGATAGCAGCAATCAGAATAATGATCCAACCCCGCCGCCACAATATCTTAAAATACTCCTGTATTTCCACACTTCCCTCCTCAATTGCGGTCAGTCTAATTGTACCATAGCCGCTGCTTTTGGGCAAAACGGCGCTACGCTAGGGCAATTTCTTCTGCCAGGGAAACCACCGACGACCAGACAAGGGCGGTATCTCGCCCAGGACGGCCAGCCCCAGGGCCTCCACCTCGACCCGGCCGCGCACGGTGTCGTCCAGGTAGTCCAGCAGGAAGGTCAGGGCCACTCCCGCCACGAGAGCCAGGAACAGGCGGATGGGCAGATCCAGCTTGTCTTTCAGGCTGCGAGCCACCGGCAACACCACCGGCGGGTCAATGAGGCGGATGTCGGTATCGGCGGCGCCAAGCTGGCCCAGGAAATCGGCGCTACGCCCCCGAAGCGCTTTGGCTGCGGCATTAGCTATCTCGTTGAGCTGCGCCTGGGCTCCCCAGGTAATATGCACAGCCAAGATGCGATGCGTCCTATCGGCTATCATTGAACCGCGCAGGGCTCCCACGGGGAGGTCGAGGTCACTGTTGGCCAGCTCCTCGCTAACCGCCCTGGCGAAGGCTTCACTTGCCACTATCTCCGTGAGCTCGTCAACCAAATACTCCGAGGCCCTCCAGGTGTAGTAACGGTCGTAGGCGTAGTAACCGTCACTTCCGGACTCAGGCACCACGGCGACGGTGAAGCGCATGGAGGTTTGATAGAGAGTGGGGCGACTTGGTCGAAGGGCTAAACTACCAACCAGAACGATAGTAACTAAAGCGATGACGATCCAAAGTCGCTTGTAGACGATCCTCCAGTATTGACGAAGTTCCATGATGGCCTCCTGAGTGGGTGACGAGTCAATGAGTAACCAGTAATGAGTGACGACTATGCTTCGTTCCTCGTTGCCTCGTTCCTCATTATTGCCTCATTCCTCGTTTCTGATGCTCCGCACACTTCTCTTCGATAAACGCACTCAGCCGCTCCTTGAAGACCTGCTTGTCAAATCGCTCGGCGTGGCGGCGGATGCTTGCTGGATCGTAGCTGGTCTCATCGAATTCTTTGATCGCTTGGATCAGGGCCTCAGGCGTTTGCTCGTGGAAGAAGGCCCCTGTCACTCCTTCCCTCACCGTGTCCAGAGCGCCGCCGGCGGCGTAGGCAATGACGGGCCGCCCCGCAGCCTGGGCCTCCACGGGGGCGATGCAGAAGTCTTCTTGGCCGGGCAAGATGAAAGCCCGACAGTGGGCGAAATAGTCGCCAATCTTCTCGTCGGGTACGCGACCCAGGAACTCGATGTTGGACTCAGCCAAAGCCCGCAGGCTATCGCAATCTCTCCCATCCCCGACGATCACCAGAGGCAGACCCAGTTCATTGAAAGCCCGCACGGCGAGGTCAATGCGTTTATAGGGGATAAGGCGGGAGACGATGAGAAAGTAATCATCGTGAGAGTCGCTCGGAGCGAATTTGGTTGTATCTACCGGGGGGTGGATGATGGCAGAATCACGGCGGTAGTACTTAGCAATGCGCTGCTGGACGGTTCGAGAGATGGCGACGAAGTGGTCTACCCGATCGGCCGCGGCCCGGTCCCAAAGCCGCAGATAGTTCAAGAAAGGCGGCAGGGCCAGACGAGCTAGTCTCGCTACCCCCTCGCGTTGGACGTATTCGTGATAGTTCCACAGAAAGCGGGTGGGGGTCAGGCAGTAGCAGATATGCAGGGTGTCGGGTGAGGTGATAATACCATGGCAGAAGCCGCTCTTATTGCTGATGACCAGGTCGTAGCCGGTGAAGTCGAAGCTCTCGAAGGCGAGGGGATACAGAGGGAGGAAGGGCTGGTGGTATCTCTTGACCAAGGACAGCCTGTCCATGAACGAGGTGCGGATGTCCCAGGAGCGATATGCCTGGGGCATGACTTGAGGCCCATACATGGAAGTGTAAACTGGAGCCTGGGGATACATCTCCACCAGCGTCTCCAGAACTACTTCCGCTCCTCCCATTTGATTGAGCCAATCGTGCACAATGGCTACTTTCAAACCCAACCTTCTCCCACTCTGCATGTCGGCATAAGTATACCAGAAATGAGGGAAATAAACAAGCAAAAGCCAGGGCGTTGGCCCCGGCTTTGTTTTACCATACTCAGTAGATCCAGAATCGCTCTGAGGGGATTACCAAATCCAGGCCGAGCAAAATTGGATCTACTGATACTGGTCAAATCTCCTCTATCAAAACCGCATCAGTCTCTTGTAGATGTCCTTGCGGTGGCCGATCAGGAATACCGTCACGTGCTGGGCCTGGTCGTCCACCTCGTAGAGAATGCGGTATTCCCCCTGATCTACCCGATAGCCCGGGCCGTCGTAGTCTGCTAGCTTGCGGCAGTCGTGCGGCCTCGGTTTTCCCTGAAGAGAGAGAAGCTTCATGACCACTTGCTTGAATTGTTTCGGGGGATACCGCTTGATCTCTTTGACGACATCCTGATCTACGCTGAGGCTGTACATCAGGCCACTTCAGCCACAGCCAGCCCCTGCTCACGCTCGTA
The DNA here is from genome assembly GCA_964461615.1 of uncultured Anaerolineae bacterium. Lineage (GTDB taxonomy): Bacteria > Chloroflexota > Anaerolineae > VGOG01 > VGOG01 > CAZVCJ01. The sequence goes on along the minus strand of CAYWWC010000042.1, from coordinate 4,451 downwards.
CTCAGTGATCACCTGATCCAGGGGCACCGTGCCACGCGATGCGGCCTTGGCGCGGCGCAGTAGCTCCGAGTCCCTAGCGTCCTCCAATGCTTCCAGCCGGTGCAGATCCTCGATGCTCACCAGGGCCACCATCGGGCGCCCCTTGCGCTCGACCACGAAGCGCGAGCCGGCATAAGCCACCTGGGCCATGATGTCAGCCAAGTTATTGCGAATCTCGACTACGCCCAAAGTCCGGATAGTCATGTCCTTGCTCCTCCTGCCTATGCTGTACATTATGGCTATAATGCATAATATAGCACAGCTTGGCCCCGTTGTCAAATCCTAGCAGATCGGGTTAGCTCAACTCGATAGGCTTGGAGAGCAAAGCGATAAACAACCTGACAGCGTTAAGCACGTCGTTGTGGTCTACCATTTCCGAGGGCGTGTGCACGTAGCGGCAGGGGATGGAGAGACAGCCAGCCGGCACGCCATCCCTCGAAACCTGAATAGCCATAGCATCGGTTGTTCCCCCCGCCAGGACCTCCAGTTGATAGGGGATTCCGAGCTCCTCGGCGGTCTCGACCAGCAAGTCTTTGACTGCTGGATGGGCCAACATCCCCCCATCTTTGACCTTGACGGCCGGCCCCGCGCCCAGGGAGACGGCCATGGTGCGAGCCTCCGGGGTATCGCCAGTGCCCGTCACATCAACGGATATGCCTAGGTCGGGATGGATGCCGTAGGCCGAAGTGATGGCCCCCCGCAACCCCACCTCCTCCTGCACGCTGAACACGAAGTAGACGTCGTGGGGCGAGGTCTCGAGGTCCCGCATAACCTGGATCAGGACGGCGCAGCCGATGCGGTCGTCAAAGCTCTTGGCCATGAGGCGATCCCCTTGAGCAGCGAAAGGCCGCTGGAAACCGGCGATGTCCCCCACCCCGACCGGTGCCGATTCCTTATCCGTGGCCCCGACATCCAGGTAGAGCTTGTCCAGGCCGGGTATCTTGTTCTCTTCAGAAGGCTCTATCTTTTCCATCCCAAAAGCGCCCACCGTGCCATCGGCAAAGACAACCCGACTGCCTAACAGAGCTAGGGGACGCAATCCGCCGACGGGGGCCACGCGGAGAAAGCCCTTCTCGTCCACGTGGGTGACGATGATGCCGATCTCGTCCATGTGGGCGGCCAACATCACTTTCAATCCATCACCGCTGCCGCGCTTGAGGGCGATAAGGTTGCCCATGACGTCAACCCGCACCTCGTCAGCCAGCCCCTCGATTTCCCCTTTGATCACTGCTCTGATCTGATCCTCACGCCCCGAAGGGCCGTAGGTCTCTGTTAATTTCCTGATCAGCTCTTTCATGCGATCTCCTTTTTGCTGGGCAATCTACCCAGCGATTCCTTCATAAGCTGCACGGTGTTCTCAAAATCCACCAGGCTCAACAGGCAGACTGGTGAGTGGATGTAGCGGCAAGGCACAGACACGGCGATTGAGGGGATGCCTTCTTTCGCCAGGTGGATCGCGCCAGCATCAGTCCCGCCCATCCCGGGCTGCTTGAACTGGTAGGGGATGCCTAGCTCCTCGGCCGTCTCCACCAGCAGCTTGACCAAGCCCCTATCGGCGATGAAGGAGCGGTCCATAATGCTGATAGCTGGCCCGGCCCCCAGTTGGGTGGTGGGACTGACATCCTTCTTCTTGGGCATGTCGTCACAGATGGTGCCCTCCAGGACGAAGGCCACGTCAGGCTCGACGGCGTAGGCCGCCACCCGCGCCCCTCTCAGGCCGACTTCCTCTTGGACGGTGAAGACCGGATACAGATCGAAAGGGTAGCGCTCTTTCAACACCTCGATCAGGACCGCGCAGCCAGCCCGGTCGTCGAACGCCCTCCCTTTGACCGTTCTCAGGCCATCTTCTGTTAATTGGCGGAAGCTGGTAGCGAAGACAGCGTAGTCGCCTATCTTGACCGCTTTCTCCGCTTCCCCCTGGTTCTTGGCGCCGATGTCTATGGTCATCTGGTCCACCTTGACCACTTGGCGGAGCTCCTTCTCTTTCAGAAGATGTATAGGTTTGACACCGATGACGCCAGGCAGCCGATCCTTGCCGATGAGCACGACCTTGGACAGCAAGATGCGGTCGTCAATTCCACCCACTGGCCGGAAGCGGAGGGCGCCGGTCTCTTCATCAATGTAGGTTATCATCAGCCCCACCTCGTCCATGTGCGCTGCCACCATCACCTTGCGCGCGGACTCCCCCGTTCCCCTCTTCAGGGCGATGAGGTTGCCTATGCTGTCCACGCGATACTCATCCACGTGATCTTTGATGGCCTCGATGATGATCTCGCGGACCTCGCCCTCGCAGCCCGACACCCCAAAAGCCTCAGATAATTCCTTTAACACCACTTCCCCCTCCTAAGAATATCCAATCTCCAATTGCTAGCTTCCAATCTCCAACTTCCAGTCTCCAACCCCCAACCTACCAATAAATCCAGCCATCAGCCTCCCCGTCCGCTCCACGTCCTTGAGGGAGACGGTCTCTACCGAGGTGTGCATGTAGCGTTGGGGGATCAAGAGCAGGGCGGTGGGGATGCCCTCCCGCGTGACCTGGATGGCCCAGGCGTCGGTGCCGCTCCCGCCGGGGATAGGCTCAACCTGGTAGGGGATCTCCAATTCCTGGGCCACCTCGACCAGAGTCTCGTACAGCCTGGGGTGGACGTTGGGGCCGAAGGCGATGGCTGGCCCCTTGCCCATCTCGACGGTCTCCGCCTCGGAGACGCCGGGCTGGTCGCCGAAGGTGGCGTCAATAGCGATGGCCGCGTCGGGGGCCAGGCCGTACGCGCTGGTGATAGCGCCGCGCAGCCCTACCTCCTCCTGCACCGTTGCCACAGCGTAGACGTCCCAGGCATGTCTGACGGAGGCAAGCCTCTCCAGGCAAACCAGGATGGCGGCCACCGCCGTCCGGTCATCGAATGCCTTACCGGCTACCAGGTCTCCCTTGAGTTGAGTGAACTCCCGACTCAAAGTCACCAGATCGCCCACGCGCACCAGGCGCGCCAATTCCTCTGCTCCCATTCCCACGTCTATTAACAGTTTGTCCATGGCGATGGTATTCTCGCGCTCTTCCCGTGGAAGCACGTGGGGAGGACGGCTGCCGATGATGCCCGGCAAATCACTTCGGCCCTGCACTGTCACTTCCTGCCCCAGGAGGGTGCGCACATCGAAGCCGCCCACTGAGGTGAAGTGGAGGAACCCCTTCTCGAGATTGGTCACGATCAGACCGATCTCGTCCATGTGGCCGGCCAGCATGATGCGGCGGCGAGGCTCATTGCCCTCTCCCCTCTTCAGGGCGATGACGTTGCCCAGCTTGTCGGTCTGCACCTCATCGGCGTATCGCCCAAATTCCTCGACCACTATCTCCCGAACCTCGGCCTCGTAGCCAGAGACCCCTCTGGCCTCGGAAAGCTTCTTCAACAACGGCGCTATCTGCACTGTTTGTGGCCTCCTCAAGAGTTTATGACGACCCATAGATATTATAGCCCTATCTTGCCTTCTGTCAAGCATAGAACCCAGGTTTTTCGGTCTAAAGTGTAGGCGTCTCCGTGGGCGCGGATGTGACCGTGCTGGTGACCGTCGGTAGTGGCGTTGGCATGACTGTTGGCGTGTCAGTAGGCATCTCTGTGGGCGTAGGTATAATTGTGCTCGTTGGTACAGGCGTCGCAGTAACTGTCGGAGTGTCAGTTGCCGCAGTCGTCGGCGATGGCGTCAGCGTGGCTGTGGGCGTGTCGGTTGGTGTCGATGTGGCTGGTGGCGGCTCTGTCGGCGTCTCCGTCGCGGTGGGAACTTCTGTCGCGGTTTCTGTGGGCGTGGCTGTACTCGTCGGTGTGTCGGTACTGGTAGGGGAGGGCGACGTCGTCGGCGTCTCTGTGGGAGTCGCGGTGCTGGTCGGTGTGACTGTGCCAGTGGGGGTGTCGGTTGGGGTAGCCGTTAGCGTAGCCGTTGATGTAGCCGTCGGCGTAGCTGTGCCAGTGGGGGTGTTGGTCGGAGTGGGCGTCAAAGTAGCCGTCGGCGAAGGCAGCCATTGAGTAGGCGTCGGTTCAAGCGGAGTAGGGCTGGGGGTAAGCGTGGGTGATGGCGTAAAGGTAGGGCTAGGTGTGGAAGTGAACGCCGTCGGGGGAGGCGGCGCAAGGGACAGGGCCACCAATCCTAGACAGTAGCAGGGCAAAGTAAGGAGAATGATGGCGAACAAAAGCCCATAAGTCGTCCGCTGCTTGTCGGATAGATTCAGGTACCAATTGCGTAATTCGTCCATTTTGATTGACTCGGTTGAGTATGATAGCATTGATTGGGTCTATTGTCAAAAAAGGGGCTGATCTTTTTGACAAAATGACCCTTTTCGCTTATCATTGGGTATGATCACTCATCATCAAGGTAGGAGCAGATTATGAGCTATAACTGTTGGTTCGAATGCATTCGCGGCTGCG
>CAYWWC010000041.1:7852-19979 GCA_964461615.1 uncultured Anaerolineae bacterium | reverse complement strand
CCCAGAAACGCAGCGCCGCTGCTATGGCTACCACCAATAGCAAAGGCACCCATTTCCAACTTCTAACCCTTCGACTAGGCTCAGGGCAGGCTTCCAACCCTTCGGCTAGGCTCAGGGCAGGCTTCCAACTGGTCTCTCCAAGCTCTGGCAACCCTTCCCCCGATTCGCCCACGAGCATAGATTATAGCACAAGGTATGGAAATGTCAACCGAGAGGGCTCCGCTGGCTGGCCCTTTTGCTTTTTATCTGTCAGTGGGATATAATGTATTCAGCTTGTCTTCACTGAAAGGGGCTGCGATTTGCGCATCCTGATGATCTCCAAGGCCTGTATCGTCGGGGCCTATCAGAAAAAACTAGAGGAACTCGCCAGGCTCCCCGACGTGGAGCTCACTGTCGTCGTGCCGCACTACTGGCGCGACGAGCGGGGAGTAATGCGCCTGGAGCGGGAGCACACCCAGGGATATGATCTGGTTGTGGAGAGGATGGCCCTCAACGGTCACTTCCATCTGCACTTCTACCCCGGCTTAGCCAAGCACTTCAGGAGAATCAAGCCCCACATCGTCCACATTGACGAGGAACCCTACAACGTGGCTACCTGGCAAGCCATGCGCCTGGCCAAAACTCACGGAGCCAAAGCCATCTTCTTCACCTGGCAAAACATCCACCGCCGCTATCCGCCTCCCTTCAGCCTCATCGAGAGCTACAACTTGCGAAACGCCGATTATGCTATCGCCGGGAACTCCGAGGCAGTGGGGGTGCTGGAAGCGAAAGGGTATCGAGGGGCTGTCGGGGTGATTCCGCAATTTGGGGTGGACCCTGATAAGTTCAAAGCTCAAAGCTCAAAGTTCAAAGGATCTAACTTCCAACTTCCAACTTCCAACTTCCAACTTTTCACCATCGGCTACGTAGGTAGACTAGTCGAGGAGAAGGGGGGCCATATCTTGCTGCGGGCGGTAGCTGGTCTGAAGGGTAAGTGGCAGTTGCGCATCCTGGGGAGCGGGCCGCAGAGGAGCCATCTGGAGAGGCTGGCAGCGGAGCTGGGCATCACTGAGCGGGTGAGTTTTGAGGAACCCATCCCTTCCACTCAGATGCCTGGCCATTACCACCAACTGAACGCCTTGGTCCTGCCCTCCCTGACCAGGTCCAACTGGAAGGAGCAGTTCGGGCGAGTGTTGATCGAGGCCCTGGCCTGCGGGGTGCCTGTGGTGGGTTCGGACTCAGGGGAAATTCCGAACGTCATCGGCGAAGCGGGACTGATCTTCGCCGAGGGCGATGTCCAGGCCCTGCGCGCCAGGCTGTCCCAACTGATGGCTGATCCGGCTTTGCGAGAGGAACTGGCTCGACGAGGCCGAGCGCGGGTGCTGGCCCACTACACCCAGGCCCAGGTGGCGGCGAAGACGTACCAGGTGTATCGGGATTTGTTGAGCGGAAAGCGCGGGAACACGGAAGCACGGAGAGCATGGAATCACGGAAGCACGGAAGTTCCGTGACTCCGCACCTTCCGTGATTCCGTGATCCAAATTCTTGGGCCGCATCATGTCAGGCCGAAGGCCTTCGTAAACTTAGCCCGGAGATTCATCTCTGGGCGAGTGAGGTAATTACCGACGCTCTCAAAATGCATACTTGCCCCCGCTGATTAATGGTGCTACAATATAGCTGAAACACTGATATTCTGCAATTCTCAGTAAATCCAATTTTGCTCGGCCTGGATCCCTTCGGCCAGGCTCAGGGCAGGCGCCAGATCCAGGCCCAAAGCGGGGATTTGGCAATCCCCTTGGAGCAACAATCTTGAATCCACTGATTCTAACTCTTGCTCAGGAGTGTCCTATGGAAGTTAACACCATCCAAATCCGGCAACGGGGGGTGATCACCCTGCCCGCCAAACTACGCCAGCGGCATAGCCTGGAGACTGGGGATACCCTGACTCTCATTGACCTGGATGGGGCCTTTTTCGTGGCCCCCAAGGTGTCCCTGGTGCCCAAGTTGGCGGCGGAGATTGAGCGTCTGCGCCAAGAGGCCGGGCTGAGCATAGAAGATTTACTGGAGGGCTTGGATGAGCAACGACGACGCTACTACCGAGAGAAAAAATGCACATCGGCTTAAACGCCCACCTGCTGTCCCTGGCAGAGACCTATCGGGGCGCGGGCATCAATTGGTACATCCACAACTTGCTCACCCATCTGCCTGGCGTTGACCGCAATAACCGCTATACGGCTTTCATTGGCGATGGGCGGTTCACCAGTCCGGAGCTGGCACTGAAGCTTTCGCGGCTGCCTACCTCCAGGCCCGTGGTCAGGATTCTCTGGGAGCAGGTGGTTCAACCTTTCGCTTTGCGAAAAGAGGGGGTGGACTTGCTTCACGCCCTGGCTTTTGTCACGCCCTTGCTCTCGCCTTGTCCAGCGGTGGTTACCATTTATGATCTCACTTTTCTTCTCTATCCTGAGAGTTTCAAACGTTCTAAACGCTTCTATCTTGGCCTCTTCACCCGCCTCTCAGCCAGGAGGGCCAGGCGCATCATCGCCATCTCGGAGAGCACCAAACGCGACGTGGTCCGCCTGCTGGGGGTTTCGCCTGAGAAAGTAGAGGTGGTCTACTGCGGAATAGACGAGGCCTTCCGCCCCCTGGCCCCCCTGCCCCCCCAAAGTTGGGGGGAACGGGGGGAGGTGGCTGCTTTTCAGTCGAAGCGCGGCCTGCCGGAGCGTTTCGTTCTCTTCGTAGGCACCATCGAGCCGCGAAAAAACGTAACCAGGCTTATCGAAGCCTTTGCAACCTTGCGACCTTGCGACCCTGCGCCCTTGAAGCTCGTCATCGGTGGAGCCAAGGGTTGGTTTTACCAGGACGTTTTCGCCCGCGTGGAGGAGTTGGGCTTGGAGGGCCAGGTGATGTTTCCCGGCTACATCCCCGTCAGCGAGTTGCCTCTGTGGTACAACGCGGCGGAGCTCTTCGTCTATCCCTCTCTCTACGAGGGTTTCGGGCTGCCGCCCCTGGAGGCTATGGCCTGTGGGACGCCGGTGATCACGGCCAACACGTCGTCGCTGCCGGAGGTGGTGGGCGAGGCGGGGCTGACCGTTGATCCGTTGGACGTCGAGGGGCTGGCGGAGACCATGAGGCGGGTTTTGGACGACGGGGCTCTTCGGCAAGAGATGAGGGAGCGGGGCCTGCAAAGGGCCAAAGGTTTCTCTTGGATGAAAACGGCTCAGGAGACAGTGCAGGTCTACCAGCGAGCGATGGAGAGCGGAGATGTTTGAGCGATATCGGCGATGGGTTTCCCTGATAATGGCCTTGACGGATGTGGCGCTCGTTAACCTGGCCTTCGCCGCTGCTTACTGGGTGCGCTATGACCTGCAGTGGTTTCGCACTGTGGATCCTGCCAACTATGCTCCCTTCCAGATGTACATACCTTTCGCTTTGGTGTTGACGGTTCTGTTGATGATGGCCTACAAGCTGGGGGGAGTCTACGATCAGCCTCGCAGTGCATCCTGGCTCGATGAGGTCTACGCTCTTTTCGGCGGCACCACCACAGGCATCCTCATCATAATGGCCATCACCTTCTGGTTTCAGCCCCTGGTCTATTCTCGTTTGATGTTCTTATGGGCAGGGGGGATAATCGTCGCTTTGCTCTCGCTCAGCCGCCTGGTAAAGCGCTGGGTCTGGGAAAGCCTGATGCGGCGAGGCATGGGTGTGGATCGGGTGCTCATAGTCGGGGCCGGCGAGGTGGGCCGTAAGCTGATGCGCAACATCGTGGCCCAGCCCGAACTGGGCTACCAGGTCATCGGCTTCGTTGACGACGACCCTGACAAGAATAAGAAAGACATCGGTCGCTTCAAGGCCCTGGGGGGGATTGATAACCTACCTCGCGTCGTGCAGGAGGAGTCCATTGATGAGGTCGTCATCACTCTTCCCTGGATGCATCATCGCAAGATTCTAGGCATCATGCGTCAGTGCGAGCGGGAGCGGGTTCGGGCTCGCATCGTGCCCGACCTGTTTCAGTTGGCCCTCAGCCGAGTGGACATCGAGGACCTGGGCGGGATTCCCATCATCGGGGTCAAAGAGATATCCATCACCGGGTGGAACCTGGCCTTCAAGCGGGCCAGCGACATCATCCTCTCTCTGGCAGCATTGATTTTGCTCTCCCCCCTGATGCTTCTCATCTCCGCGGCCATTAAACTGGATTCCCCCGGCCCCATCCTTTTCAGACAGGTTCGGGTGGGCAAAGGGGGGCGCAGGTTTGTGTTCTACAAGTTTCGCTCCATGCGCCAGGGGGCAGAGGAGGAACGCCGTCAATTGGCAGACCGGGATGAAGTCATGGGCCCCACCTTCAAGATCCGCCACGATCCACGCTGTACTCGAGTGGGCAGGTTGCTGCGCCGCACCAGCATGGACGAGCTTCCTCAGTTTTATAACGTCTTGCGGGGGGAGATGAGCCTGGTCGGCCCCCGCCCAGCCCTCCCTTCAGAGGTGGAGCAGTACCAGGAGTGGCACCGCAGGCGGCTGGAGATCCCTCCGGGCATCACCGGCCTCTGGCAGGTAAGCGGCCGTAGCCGACTCACCTTCGATGAGATGTGCCTGCTGGATATCTACTACCTGGAAAATTGGTCGCCGCTACTGGATCTCAAAATTGCCCTGAAGACCTTCCCCGCTGTCCTCGCCGGTAGAGGAGCGTATTAGTAGATTCGTAAACTCGTAGATTCGTAAATTCGTGCTTTGGGATTCGGGCAACGCAATTACGAATCCCGAATCTACCAATCTACCAACTCAAGAGGATGAGGCCATGTACAATCTCTCTTCTCAAGACCGCAGTGACTTAATTGGTTTTCTGCAGGATTTGGTCAGCATCCCCAGTCTCTCAACCCAGGAGAAGGCGGTGGCCGAGCGTCTGGCGAAGGAGATGCGGCGGGTGGGTTTCCCCAATGTGAGGCGCGACCGCATCGGAAACGTGATCGGATGCCTGGGCGCTGGCGCTGGTCCCAGGCTCATTTACGATGGCCACATGGACACCGTGGGCGTCAGCGACCCTGCTTTGTGGGCCCGCGATCCCTATGGAGCCCAAATCGAGGGTGGGGTGCTGTACGGCCTGGGCGCCTGTGACATGAAGGGCGCGCTGGCGGCTATGGTCTACGGAGCCAAGGCCCTCATTGACACGGGCGTCCAACTAGCTGGCGAGCTCTGTGTGGTGGGCATTGTCCAGGAGGAGCCCTGCGAGGGTCTGGCGATGCAAGCGCTGATCGAGCAAGAGGGAATCAGGCCCGATTTCGTCGTCCTGGGGGAACCATCGAATCTGCAAATCAAGCGAGGCCACCGGGGTCGCTTGGAAATGAAAGTCACTGTGCGAGGCAGGTCATGTCACGCCGCCACTCCCAGCCGAGGAAGGAACGCCATCTACGATGCTGCTCGACTGATCTTCGGCGTCGAGCTTTTGGCCTCTCGGCTGGCTGACGATGCTTTTCTGGGGCCGGGGAGCATCGCCGTCACTCAGATTGAGAGCTCCGCCGCCAGCCGCAACGCCATCCCCGACACCTGCACCTTCTACATTGATCGCCGCCTCACGCTGGGTGAGACCGAGGCCAAGGCCCTGGCAGAGATCCAGGGGATAATCGTCCGGGAGAGGATTCAGGCCAGGGTGAAAGTCACCGAGTATCAGGCAACCAGCTACACTGGCTATGAGTGCAAGGCCAAGGAGTTTTATTCCCCCTGGGCTCTGGACCAGGATCACCCGCTGGTGAAAGCTACGAGCAAGGCCATCCGGGAGACGCTAGGCTACCGGCCCAAGATCGGCCAGTGGGCCTTCTCCACCGACGGGGTGTACACCATGGGGAAGGCCAACATCCCCACCGTGGGCTTCGGCCCCGGCGAGGAGCGCTTCGCCCACACCGTGGACGACCAGATCCGCCTGGACGACGTCGCAGCCGCCGCGCGGGTTTACGCTCGTCTGGCTGTCGAGGTGCTGGGCGTCCGCGATTAGCCGAGGGCTTGATCTGCTGACTTGTGAGAGGACAAATTAGTGAAATTCGTGTAAATTCGTGGCGAAAAGAGGAGGAGGAAGAATGTCTGCTACGGTGATCGTCGGCGCCCAATGGGGTGACGAGGGAAAGGGAAAGATAACCGATCTGCTGGCCGCCGAAGTTGACATCGTGGCCCGCTACAACGGGGGCGACAACGCCGGCCATACGCTGACCGTCGGTGATGACAGATTCGCCTTGCATCTCGTGCCTTCAGGGATTCTACATCCCCACACCACCTGCATCATAGGCAACGGGGTAGTCGTTAATCCCAGGACGTTGAGCCGGGAAATCGAGGAACTGGCCGAGCGGGGCGTTGATGTCTCGCCTGAGCGACTCAAGCTGAGCGCCAGGTCCCATTTGATTATGCCCTACGATGTCGCCCTGGACGGCGCGGCTGAGAAGTCGCTGGGCAAAGGGAAAATCGGCACCACCAGGCGGGGCATTGGGCCAACCTATGGCGACAAGGCGGCCAGGGCGGGCCTGCGCTCCTGGGACATGCTCAATGAGGCCGGCTTCGTGGACAAGCTGCGCGCCGCGGTGGAGGTCAAGAACACCATTCTAGAGCGAATCTACCATCAGCCGCCGCTCAATCCTCACGAGATGGCGGAGGAGTACGCCGACTACGCCGTGCAGTTGGCTCCCTACGTGGCCGACACCCCGTCTATCCTCCACCAGGCTTTGAGGGCAGGAAAGAGGGTGCTCTGCGAGGGAGCGCAAGGTACCCTGCTTGATCTTGACCACGGGACCTATCCTTTCGTGACCAGCTCCTCGCCCATCGCCGGGGGCGCGCTCACCGGACTAGGCTTCGGCCCCCAGCACATTGAGCGCGTCGTCGGAGTGGTCAAGGCTTTCCAGACGCGGGTGGGCGCCGGCCCCATGCCCACCGAATTGCTCGACGAGGTGGGCGACCGGCTGCGGGGAACGGGGGAGCATCCCTGGGACGAGTACGGCACCACCACCGGCCGGCCACGGCGCTGCGGCTGGCTGGACGGGGTAGCCTTGCGCTACGCGGCCCAGATCAACGGCCTGACGGAAATCGCCATCACCAAGCTGGATATTTTGACTGGCCTGGAGACGATCAAGATCTGCGTGGCCTATGATTATCGCGGACAGCGTCCTGAGCTTGTCGAAGGGCAGCGTCTGGGGAGCTTCCCGGCCAGCGCAGAGGTATTGGCTGAATGCAAGCCCATCTACGAGGAATGGCCCGGCTGGAGCCAGGACATCATGGGCGCCAGAGCTCTCTCCGATCTCCCCAAGACAGCCCTAGATTACGTGCGGCGGATCGAAGAGCTGGCCGGCGCACCCGCGACCTTTGTTTCCGTTGGGCCAGGGCGTCAGGAAACCATAATAGTTCGCTGCGGATAAGCACATCAGTGAGTTATTGCCTTCCTGTGGATAGTGATGTATAATCCATTACACACTGAATTGTGTGGCGGAGGTAGTTAACGTGTCTACAGAAACTAGAATGGTCAAGGTTGTTCAGGTACCCATGCCCCAACCCCTGCTGGAGGCGGTGATGCACTACGCCAAGGCGCAGAAGGAGAGCCGCGCGGCCTTCATCCGCCGCGCCCTGGAACACTATCTGGCAGAGCTCCGCGAGCAGGAGATGGACGAAGCCTACATCCGGGGGTATCAGCGGATACCAGAGGAGGTCAGCGTGGGAGAAACCGGTGCCAAGCTGGCGGCTATGGTCTTCTCTGAGGAGGAGTGGTAGATGAGACGGAGAGAAGCTTGGTGGGCTGACCTGCCGGAACCGCGTGGCCACCGACCGGTCTTACTCCTCACCAGAAACCGAGCTATCCCGGTGCGTAACGCTGTCACTGTAGCTGAGATCACGCGCACGATCCGAGGCATTCCTGTGGAGGTACGTCTGGACGAGGGCGACGGGATGCCAACAGCCTGCGTGGTCAACCTGGACGTCATCAATACGGTGCCTAAAGCTCTCCTCATCGAGCGCATCACCACATTGAGCGACGAGAAGATGGCTCAGGTGGAGGCAGCAATCCGCTATTCCCTGGGGATGCGGGACAAGTGGGTGAAGCTTTGAACAACACCCCTGCTTTCCAACCGTCTCCCCCGTTCGACCCGCTAGAAGGAGTACAGGCTGGCGGGCCAGCGGGGGCGATCCCTTTCGTCTACGGCCATCCTGATCCCAACCTCCTGCCGGTGGATAAGATCATCGCTGCCGCCGAGCGAGCGTTGCAGGCGCGGGGGCGGCTGGCCCTGCAATACGGCTCCGAACAGGGGTACGGCCCCCTGCTCGACTACCTGATCGGCAAGGTCGAGCGGGACGAGGGGCTGCGCATCACCCGGGCCAATATCCTGCTCTGCGCTGGCGCAGCCCAGGGGCTGGACACCGTGGCCCGCCTCTTCACCCGCCCCGACGACGTGGTGCTGCTGGAGGCCCCCAGCTACCACGAGGCCATCGCTACCCTGCGAGACCATCCCGTGGAGTTGAGACAGACGCCGATTGACGACCAGGGGCTGGTGGTCGAGGCCCTGGCCAAGCGACTGGAGGCGTTGAGCCTGATCGGGCAGCGGGTGGCCTTCCTCTACATCATTCCCACTTTCCAGAACCCAGCCGGGGTCACTCTGGCGGCGGCACGCAGGGAGGCGCTGGTGGAACTGGCCGATGAGCAGGGGCTGCTCCTGGTAGAGGACGACGTCTATCGGGACCTCTGCTTCGAGGGGCGAGTACCTCCCTCTCTATTTGAACTGGCCGGAGGGCGAGGGGTGATCCGGCTGGGGAGCTTCTCCAAGATCCTGGCCGCCGGGCTGCGGCTGGGCTGGATCATGGCCGAGCCGAAGGTGATCCAGCGGATCGTCGGCTGTGGGCTGAAGGGGAATGAGGGGGGAGCCAACCCCTTCGTGGCCCACGTGGCGGCGGCCTTCTGCCAGGAAGGGTGGCTGGAGCCGCACATCGCCCAGTTGGTGGCTCGCTACCGCACCCGGCGGGACGCGTTACTGGCGGCCCTGGAGCGGGAGATGCCCGACGGCGTACGCTGGACTCACCCGGCCGGCGGCTTCTTCGTCTGGCTGACCCTGCCCGAGCCGCTGGAGGCCGAGGCGGTGCTGGCCACGGTCACGGAGCGGGGAGTAATCTTCACGCCAGGTGCGCGCTTCTTCGCCCAGGCGTCAGAGGGAGGCGGCCGGCGCAACCTCCGCCTGCCCTTCAGCTTCCTCTCCGAAGCCCAGATGGCCAAAGGCGTGAGGGTTTTGGCAGAGGTGATCAAGGAGCAGAAGAGCAAGGGAGTAGATCCGACCACCTGACCATCAGACCAAAGACCACCAGACCAAAAAAGGAGGCCAACAGATGTTGAAAGCACGATGGAGCGGTTACGAGATTGATTCCTCGGAGGCCGCCTACGAAGTGAAGGTGAAGCAGCCGGAGGAGCTGGGAACTTTACTCAGGGAGTTCCTGACCTCAGGCTACTTCGTCCGCTCCTACTACCTGCTGTTCAAGGAGCCGCTGGAGCGCTTGCGCCAGTTCATCGTCGAGCAGGGCCACGAGGAGGACAAGCTGGGGGCCAAGGCCCTGGAGTACCTGGACAAGCAGATCGCCAAGTTCGACCCTGAGAGCTACCGCGCCCCGCGCATCGGCGTGCGGGCCATCCAAGCCCTTCTCAACTATGTGGGCGCGCATCGCCAAGCCCTCTCCGATGCTAACACTTTCCACTTCGAACTCCCCGAAGAGCAAAAAGCAATGTACGCCGACTATGACTACGAGTTCATCCCAGGGGAGAAGGTGGACGAGTCCGTTTTCTACTCCGAAAGCGAGATTCCCCTGGACAGCGTGGTCCTCTTCCTGGGCTGTAACTTCGAGAAGGCCAGCAAGCTCTCATCCCAGGAGCAGAAACAGGCCCGGCGCATCGCCCGTGGGGCCGGGGAGCAGGTGGACGACTTCGGCGGTTACTCTTTCGAGGGAGAAAGCTGGGGCGACATGCTGCAGCAAGACCTGGAGCGCCCCATGAACGTCTCCCTGCGGGTGCGCCTCAACCCCGACGCCACTTTCTCCGTCACCGGCCGCTGGATGGAGGATGGCCAGTTCCTGTGCGACTACTACACCTTCCTCCTGGAACAGGCGGCCAAGAAGGCGGGGGCCAAGGTTGACCTGAACATGGTCTACTAGGCCATGTTCACCCTTTCACCCGCCACCGTGCTGCGGCCCGAACCCCAGGGCGCGCTGATGTTCCAGCAGGATACGGCGGAGACGGCCCTGCTGGATATGAAGGGCCTGGACGCCCTCTACTTTTTGCTGAAGGGCGAACTGCGCGACTATCCCGTCTTCTTCGTCGGCTACCTGCTGGAGAAGGGGTTCGTCGTTCGCGGCCCGTCCGATGATGATGCGTTGGGAAGGGTAGAAGCGGTGCGCGACGCTACCCCGGCTACCACTGCCCCGCCTCGTTCCCTGGCCGCGCCGGAGACCATCCACTTCTCGGTCACCGGCCGCTGCGACCAGGCCTGCGCCGGCTGCTTCTACTCCGCCCGGCCCGGCTCCGATGTCGAGGCGGCCGATGCCCCGTTTTCCCTCTTCGAGAAGGTCGTGGCCGAGGCGGGGAGGGTCGGGGTTTTTCAGATGGCCCTGGGCGGCGGCGAGCCCCTGCTGCATCCCCGCATCGTGGAGATGGTCCGCCTGGCCCGCCAGCACGGCATCGTCCCCAACCTGACCACCAACGGCAATCGCCTTACCCGTGACGTGGCCGCCGCCCTCAAAGAAGCGGGCCTGGGCCAGGTGCAGATATCCCTCAACGGGGCCACTGAGGACACCAACCGCCAGACCCGGCCCAACTTCCAGGCCACGATGGCCGCCATCGAAGCCTGTCGCCAAGCCGACTTGCCATGGGGCCCCAACTTCTTGGTGACCCGTAGCAACCTGGCCGAGCTGGAGCCGGTGATAGAATTGGGGCGACGCCTGGGAGCCGCCTCGGTTAACATCCTGCGCCCCAAGCCGCCCACCACCGAAAGCGACTGGCTGGAGCGGGAGTCGCCGGTGGCGGGCGATTATCGAACGATGGCCGGGGTGCTGCGTCGTCTGGGGGGAAAGGCCGGAGATACTCGCATCACCGTGGATGCCTCCCTGACCTTTTTGCTCACCGACCGTTCCCCTGAGCAACTCTACCGGGCTGGCGCCTGGGGCTGCTCGGCGGCGCGCAGGTTCGTCACCATCACCCAGGACGGCGCGGTGCTCCCGTGCAGCCACGTGCGCTGGTCCGACGTGGGGGAGGGGGACTTCATGCACGCCTGGCGGGAGTCGGAGGTCTTCGCCCGCTTCCGTGCTCAGGAGGAGATGCGGGGTCCCTGCCGCGCCTGTTCTTACCTGGAGCTGTGCAAGGGGTGTCGAGCGGTGGTCATGGCCTTCGGCGGCGACTTCGCCGACAGCGATCCGCACTGTCCAAACAGTTATACGAATTGAGGAGTAACTATGAGGGTTGACGGACGGAAAAACGACGAACTCAGGCCGGTGATCATCACACCGGACTACGTGCAGTACCCCGAAGGCTCAGTCCTGATCGAGATGGGCGCTACGCGGGTCTTATGCAACGTAACAGTGGAGGAAAGGGTGCCGCACTGGCTCCAGAGTCGCGACCAGGGTTGGGTCACGGCTGAATATGCCCTGCTGCCCCGCTCCACCCACACGCGCACGCCCCGCGAGACCAGGGGGCTCAGGGGGCGCACCCAGGAGATTCGCCGCTTCATTGGCCGGAGCTTGCGGGCCGCTGTCAATCTGGAGAAGCTGGGTTGGCGCACCCTGACCGTGGATTGCGACGTCATCCAGGCCGATGGAGGCACCCGCGCGGCTTCGGTGACTGGCGGCTACGTAGCCCTGGCCATAGCCTTGGATAAGCTCATCCGAGGCGGCCTGCTTCCCCCCGATGTCCTGAGAACGCCCGTGGCCGCCGTCAGTGTTGGAGTGGTGAACGGCCAGGCGGTGCTTGATCCCTGTTACGAGGAAGACTCCGTGGCCGAAGTGGACTTCAACGTGGTCATGACGGCCAGAGGGGAATACGTGGAGGTGCAAGGCACCGCTGAGGGCCAGCCTTTCGCCCGCGAGGTCTTTCACGGGGTTCTGGATCTGGCGGAGAAAGGCATCCGGGAGCTAGTTGAGCTGCAAAGAAAAGCCCTGT
>CAYWWC010000041.1:0-7752 GCA_964461615.1 uncultured Anaerolineae bacterium | reverse complement strand
GCCGTATCTTGCGCGTCAACCTTACCGACGGGAAGATCACCGTCGAGACGCCCGACGACGTTTTCTATCGCCGCTACCTGGGCGGCGCAGGATTCGTCGCCTATTATTTGTTGAAAGAGGTGCCACCCAACACTGATCCCCTGGGCCCGGAGAACCGGCTTATCTTTGCCTGCGGCCCGCTCACCGGCGCGCCACTGGCCGGCAGTGGGCGCAACGCCATCGGCGCGCGGTCGCCCCTCACCGGCGCGATGGGCGAGTCTGAGGTGGGTGGCTTCTGGGGGGCAGAGCTGAAGGCGGCCGGATTTGATGCCATCATCGTCTACGGGCAGGCCGCATCGCCCGTCTACCTCTGGGTGCACGGCGGGGGCTCGGTCGGAGACCCTCGCCCAACTGCCGAACTGCGGGATGCCTCGCATTTGTGGGGACTGGAGAACAAGCCGACCCATACCGCCATCCGAGAGGAATTGGGCGAGCAGCGGGCTCGTGTCGCCCTCTGCGGGCCAGCGGGCGAAAAGCTGGTTCGCTACGCCGCCATCGTGGCCGACCTGAAGCACGCCGCTGGACGCACCGGCCTGGGCGCGGTGATGGGCTCCAAGAAGCTGAAAGCCATCGCCGTCCGAGGCACCGGCAAGCTCCCCCTGGCCGATCCCGCTCAAGTCGGTGCGCTGGCTCGCTGGATGCGAAACAACTACCGAGACCTGATGGGTAAATTTCCCGACCTGGGCACCGGCGTCAGCACCGTCCCCTACAACCGGTCGGGCTCGTTGCCCGTGCACAACTTTCGCGACGGCCGCCTGGACGGCGCCGACGTCTTGGGACGCGAGGGGCTGGCCGAGCACGTCGTTGTCCGCATGGAGAGTTGCTATGCCTGTGCGGTCGGCTGCAAAAAGGTCGCTGCTCTGGACGAGCCCTACCCGGTGGACCCGGCCTACGGCGGTCCCGAGTATGAGACCGCCACGGGCCTGGGCTCCAACTGCGGCGTGACCGACGTCTACGCCGTGACCAAGGCCAGCGAGCGGTGCAACGCCCTGGGGCTGGACACTATCTCAGCCGGAGGGACGATCGCCTTTGCGATGGAATGTTTCGAGGAGGGGCTGCTGACGGCGGAGGATACTGGCGGGCTGGATCTGCGCTTTGGCAACGCGGAGGTCATGCTGCAACTGCTGGAATTGATCGCCGCTCGTCAGGGCATCGGCGACCTGCTGGCGGGGGGGAGCAAGCGGGTCGCTGAGCGAATCGGCGGCGGCGCGGAGCGGTTCGCCGTCCACATCAAAGGGCAGGAGTTGCCTTACCACGACCCCCGCATCCAGCACGGTCTGGGGCTGGGCTACGCAATCTCCTACACCGGCGCCGATCACATGCACAATGTCTTTGACAGCAGCTACGAGCATGAGGCCGGCCTGGGCAGCGTCCGCAATCTGGGCGTGCTGGAGCCGATGCCAGCCACCTGGCTGGGGCCAGAGAAAGTGCGGGCCGTCATTTATGGCACCCTGCGCCAGCACCTGGACAACTGCCTGTGCCTGTGTAATTTCTTGCCCTACCGCAACGACCAGGTAGTGGAAGCGGTGCGGGCCGTGACAGGCTGGGACACCAATGCCTGGGAGCTATGGAAGGCCGCCGAGCGGCTGGTGACGATGGCCCGCGCCTTCAACGTGCGACAGGACTTCACCCCCGCCGACGACCAACTGCCCTCTCGTATGTCAGAGCCCCTTGGCCCTGGCGAGCCGATAGCCCCGGCTGCTGTGGAGGCCGCACTACCCCTCTACTACGAGATGATGGGCTGGGATCCAATCACGGGAGTGCCCCGCGCGGCCAAACTGTATGAGCTAGGCATCGGATGGGTCGCGAGTTTGTTGGAGTGAGGTGCCAGGCACTTCTGCAAAAGTCGTCTGATCAAAAGCTGAAGCGATTGCAGAGTGATTTTGCTTTGAAATCTCCGGTGAAAGTGCCTGGCACCTAAACACTCGCGTCGAAAAGGGGGAAACCAGTGGCCAAGGGATCAACCCCCATGCGCCATCAATATTTGCAGATCAAGAAGCAGTACCCTGACGCCATCGTCCTCTTCCGCCTGGGGGATTTCTACGAGGCCTTTGATGAGGACGCGAAGATCGCTGCCAAGGTTTGCGACATCGTCCTCACATCGCGACCGGTGGGCAAGGGGCAACGGGTGCCGTTGGCTGGTGTGCCCTATCACGCCGTCGATGGCTACCTCGCCAAGCTCATCAAGGCCGGTCACAAAGTGGCCATCGTGGAGCAAGTGGGCGCGCAGCCCATGCGCGGCATAATGCCCCGCGAAGTGACGCGGGTGGTTACACCGGGCACCATAGTGGAACCGGCGCTGCTAGAAGAAAAGAGCAACAACTACCTGGCCGCCCTGGTAATAGAGGACGGCGGAAGGGCTCGCGATAGAGCAGGCATTGCTTACGCCGACATAACCACAGGCGAATTCGCCGCCACCCAACTCTCAGGCGACGACGTCGAGCAGGCAGTAGCGGAAGAACTGGAGAGGCTGAGACCCGCCGAGTGCCTGATCCAAGATACCTCCAATCTCCAACCTCCAACCTCCAACCTCCAACTTCAAACCTCCAAATACGATAGCTGGCGCTTCGAGCTAGGCAACGCCCGCCGGGCCCTCCTCGATCATTTCGAGGTGGCCTCGCTGGCTGGCTACGGCTGCGAGGGGCTGCCCCTGGCCGTGCGCGCCGCCGGGGCCATCGTCCAGTACCTGCGGGAGACCCAGAAAGCAGCCCTGGCTCAACTGAGCGATCTGCGGACCTATTCCACCAGCGAGTTCATGACCCTCGACGCCTCCACCCGCCGAAGCCTGGAACTGACCCGCACCATCCGCACTGGCTCAGCCGAGGGATCGCTGTTGGGCGTGCTGGACGCCACGGTCACGGCCATGGGCGGACGCCTGCTCCGCCAGTGGCTCAACCAGCCATTGCTGGATGTTGATAAACTGGAGCAGCGGCTAGACGCAGTG
This sequence comes from uncultured Anaerolineae bacterium, assembly GCA_964461615.1. Taxonomy (GTDB): domain Bacteria; phylum Chloroflexota; class Anaerolineae; order VGOG01; family VGOG01; genus CAZVCJ01. The sequence goes on along the minus strand of CAYWWC010000041.1, from coordinate 4,769 downwards.
GAGGCTCTCTATCAGGACACGCCAACCCGCACGCAGGTGATGGCCCTTCTCAAGGAACTGGCTGATTTGGAGAGACTGACCAGCCGAGTAGTTCAGCGCATTGCGATGCCGAGGGATCTGGTGGGAATCCGTAGGAGCCTGGAGAAGGCGCCACAGATTCGAGAAGCGCTATCACAGCTCGCCCCCCTAGCCCCCCAAACTTGGGGGGGACAGGAGGACGGGGCTGAAGGTGATCATCCTCTGCAAACCTTGCTCTCCCAGTTGGATCCCTGCGAGGAGATAGCCTCTCTCATCGGAGAGGCTATCGTGGACGACCCGCCAGCCACGCTGGCCAGCGGTGGGGTGATCAAGCCCGGTTTCTCAGCAGAGTTGGACAGCGTCGCCACCGCCTCCAGGGACGCCAAACATTGGGTTGCCAACCTGGAGCGAACCGAGCGGAAGCGAACGGGCATCAAATCCCTCAAAGTAGGTTATAACAAGGTCTTTGGCTACTACATCGAGGTGACCAAAGCCAACCTGGCGGCTGTGCCCGAGGAGTACATCCGCAAGCAGACCCTGGTCAACGCCGAGCGCTACATCACCCCGGAGCTCAAAGAATACGAATCGCTGATCCTGAACGCCCAGGAGCGCATCCTTGACATTGAGGCCCGCCTCTTTCGCCAAGTGTGTGAGCAGGTGGCCGCCGCGGCCGAACGGCTGCTTTCCACGGCCCGGGCCTTGGCCCACCTGGACGTCTACGTAGCCCTGGCCGAGGTAGCCATCCGCAACAACTACGTGCGCCCCGTCCTGACCGATGGCCACGAGATCGAGATCATAGCTGGCCGCCACCCGGTGGTGGAACTCACCCGGCGGGAGGAACCCTTCGTGCCCAACAATGCCCGCTTCTCCCAGGAGGAGGGGATTCTGATCATCACCGGTCCGAACATGTCGGGTAAATCAACTTTTCTTCGCCAGGTGGCCCTCATCGTCCTCATGGCCCAGATCGGCTCCTTCGTCCCCGCCGACGAGGCTCGCATGGGACTGGTGGACCGCATCTTCACCCGCATCGGCGCTCAGGACGAGATCTGGGCTGGTCGGTCAACCTTCATGGTGGAGATGGTCGAGATGGCCAACATCCTCCATCACGCCACCAACCGCAGCCTGCTCATCCTGGATGAGATTGGGCGGGGCACCAGCACCTACGACGGCATGTCCATCGCCTGGGCGGTGGTGGAGTACATCCACAATCACCCCCGACTCAGGGCCAAAACCCTCTACGCCACCCACTACCACGAACTGACGGAGCTGGCCGACATTTTGCCCCGGGTGTGCAACTACAACGTGGGCGTAGCTGAGGATGGCGACAAAGTGATCTTCTTGCACAAGATCGTCCCTGGCGGCGCCGACCGCAGCTACGGCATCCATGTGGCGCAGTTGGCGGGCCTGCCCAAGACCGTCATCCACCGCGCCGAGGAGATACTGGAGGAGCTGGAGCGCGATTCTCAGAGATCACCCATCAGACCCAAGCGCATCGCCGAAATCCGCCAACTCACTCTATTCCCCGAGACCAGTCCCATTATTGAAGACCTGAAGAAGCTGGATATCGAGTCCATGACCCCGCTGGAAGCGCTTAATAAGTTGTATGAGTTGCAGCGTGAGGTGGGGGGTGATTGAAGACAGATTTGCCGCGAGACTACAACGGATTGAGAAAGGAACGGTTATTTCGGCGAGGACAGTACAAGTCTTCCGCTTCTTTCTGAATCCGTTGTAGTATTTTGGCTCTACGCAGCAACTCCAGGCACTCTGCGGTGTTGTCATACTTGTAGCAACATCACACATCAGGAGGGATCAATGCCCACGATTAAAGTGCTTCTCAACCCCGTCTCAGGGCGGGGAGCCGGCCAGCAAACAGCGGAAGTCATCCGCCAAACGCTGACGGAAGCGCAAGCGACATTCGACATCGTCGAGACGACAGCACCACGCTCGGCGATGGCCCAGGCCGCGCAAGCGGTGCGGGAAGGTTGGGACACCATCGCCGTCGCGGGCGGTGATGGCACAGTCAATGAAGTGCTCAACGGTATCATGGAGGCCAGCTTGGACACAGCGGCCTGGGAGGCTGGAGAGCCGGCCACCGGGGCGCTGGGCCTGATACCCATCGGCACGGGCAACGACTTCGCCTGGTGCATGGGCGCGCCCATCGGCGACGTGGCAGCCGCCTGCCGCGTGCTGGCCGCCGGGAAGACGCGGGTGGTGGACGTTGGCCGCGTGGAAGACGGGCTGGGGAACGTACGCTACTTCTGCAACAACTTCGGTGCGGGCTTCGACGCCGCGACCACGGTGGAAAGCTACAAGCTGCGCTACCTGCCCGGCTCGCTGGTCTTCCTGGTGGCGGTGCTGAAGACCATCTTCCTGTACTACAAAGCTCCCCTGGTGACGGTGCGTTACGACGACCAAGAGATGGAGTTGCCGCTGCTGATGGTCTCCGTGGCCAATGGCCGCCGCACGGGGGGCATGTTCCTGATCGCCCCGCAGTCGGTGCAGGATGACGGCCTGCTGGACCTGTCGCTGGCCCGTCAGGTGAGCCGCCTGGGTATCTTCCGCCTGATCCCCTATTTCATCAAAGGCACCCACGGCACGCAGCCGACGGTGACGGTGGATCGGACGGCGCACATCGTGATCGCATCGGAGCAGGATTTGCCGGTGCATGTGGATGGGGAGATCATGCGCACCGACGCCCATCGGCTGGAGGTGAGCGCGCTGCCGCGCCGTCTACGGGTGGTGTGTTGAGGAACTAAGGTTGGGCGAAGGTCTAAGGTTGGGCGAAGGTCTCCGACCGAGCCCGCCTCGGTCAGAGACCTTCGGCGAACGAAAAATCTACGGGTGGTGTGCTAATGTTGATAGGTCGTTTGCTCATCTCCGCCGTGTTCGGCTACTTCGTCGGCTCTTTCCCCACTGGCGTGTTGGTGGCCCGCCTGCTGGGAAAGCCTGACCTGCGCCTCAGCGGTAGTGGCCACACCGGTGGACTCAACGTCTACCGCTTGACTGGCATCGCCTGGGGCGTGGTCACTGCGCTGGTGGACGTGAGCAAGGGAGTACTGGCCGCTTGGCTGGCGGTGAGGCTAACGGGGACTCCATGGGCGCTGCCTGCAGCGGGCACGGCCGCCGTGGCCGGTCACTGCTGGTCGGCCTACGGCGGAAGGGCTCGCGGCGGAAAAACTCGCTTGGGATTAGCCGGGGGGATGGGGTTGAGTACGCTGTTTGGACTGCTCCTCTGGCAGCAGCCGCTGGCGTTGCCCATTGCCGTGGCTCTGTGGGGGCTTGGCTACCTCCTGCTGCGCAGACGCCCTTCGGCTGAGCGCTCACGACGAAGCCCGCGGGCGGTGATGCTTATGGCCGTGTTGATGCTGCCCGTCTTCCGTCTGCTGGGTAGCTTCGGCTACACATCACCGGAAGCAGTGGCGCTGGGCATCGGCGGAGTGGGGGTGATCTTCGTCCGCCACCTCACCCAATTGCGCGGTTACGACCAGCGAGTGGCAGTTGAGTGGCTGGAGCTTTCTTCAGTAGACTCGGGAGATGAAAATGACGAAGGATAACACGCAACAACCTTTCAACAAGATTCGTTACCAGGACCGGGCCCAGGACGATGTCTGGATCAGGGCTTTTTTGCACCGCGCACCTTTTGGCTCGATGGCGACTGTGTGCGATGGGCAGCCGTTTATCGTGACGCGCAAGTTTGCCTACGATGAGGCCACGCACGCCATCTACCTGCACGGCGCAGTCAAGGGACGCACCTACGACAACGTGCAGGCCGATGGGCCGGTGTGCTTTAGCGCCAGCGAAATGGGACTACTGCTGCCCGCCCAAAGAGCTATGGATTTCAGCGTGGAATACTCTGGGGTGGTCGTCTTTGGCCGCGCCACAATCGTGACCGACACGGTCGAGGCCAAGCATGGACTGCAATTGATACTGGACAAATACTTCCCCCATCTGCGGCCTGGCGAGGACTATGAGCCTGCCACGGATACCGATTTGAAGATCACCGCGGTGTATCGGATTGACATTGAGAGCTGGAGCGGCAAGGAGAAGCGGATGGCGGCTGACGTCTGATTACCCTCTCAGGCCCAATCTTGGCCTCGCTGAAGAGGGGGCAAAAAGCGAAGCGGGAAGTCTGAAGCGCCTCCCGCTTTTGCTTTTCGGGCTGGGTATCGTACTGGTGGTTGACTAGCAGGGGCTTCTGCTGTATAATATCAAGCGACGAGGGCAGAAACGCCAATCCGAAGTTCTGCCAGAAGTAAGGGAGTACAATAGACATTGGTAAACTGGCATCGCTTCACTCCTACTGACTTTGAGTACGACTTTGAACGAGACGAACTTGCCGCTCACCGCATCACGTTTGAAGAAGCAGTGGAGTGTTTCTTCTCCGACTTTGAAGTGCGACGCAACAAATCATACCGTGACCGGTATCAATTGATTGGGAGAAGCATCGGCGGGCGGCGGCTCAAAATCATCTTTCAACTCAAACCAGGGAATGTTGTCCGTATCATTACGGGGTGGGATATATGAGCACGAGAGATAAAACCAAGAAGAACCTATCCGAGCAAGGCATTGACCAGGTTGTAGTGGCAGAAGCTGACGACGATTCGGCTTGGGAGAAGCCTATTCGTGTTCGCATGACTAAGCTTGCTTCTCTGTCCATTCCTGCTGACCTTGTCGCCCGAGCGGCGTTCCTGGCTCAATTGCATCGAACTGAAAGCGTTGACGAGTGGCTTACTCACGTCATTCAAGAACGA
>CAYWWC010000040.1:0-20039 GCA_964461615.1 uncultured Anaerolineae bacterium | reverse complement strand
CCAGAAATCGCCAACCTTGTCATTTTCACAGAATCAAAACGTGATTAGTATAGCGCAAGTATCTCCTGTTGTCAAGCCTGCAATGGGATCGGGCAATCGCATTCTCGGTGAAGTCGCCCACGAAGTAGGGACAGGTGCACAATTTGTGGGGACTATGTGCAAGAAGTCACCCCCCAAAAAAATCTCGCAACTGTGGGATGTCGGAAGAGAATGTGCTTGCCCTTGGAATGGGCCAGATGATTTTGCCAATCTTCGCACTTCGTGGTACAATGGTAAAATACAAAAGCAAGTCATCTTGATCAGACTGTGGAATATGACTCCGCTGCACTTTCGAATCAGCAGGTTGCAGGCTCGAGTCCTGCCAGGGGTCCCAAAAGTGACAACTTGCCAATGCATCCACCTGGAACGGGTAAATTCTGGCACTTTGGGCAATGGGCGGTCTTTCCCTTTTGTGTGGTCAGGCGAGGATGAGCGAAAGCGAGGAGAGGAGTTAAAATGAGTGATCTTAAGGCAGCCGTCATTGGAACGGGATTCATTGGTCCAGCCCACGTAGAAGCGTTGCGCCGCCTGGGCGTCGAGGTGGTGGGCATCGCCGGCTCCAGCCCAGAGCGGGCTAGACCCAAAGCTCAGGAGTTCAATATCAAGAAAGTCTACCAGAACTGGCGTGAGCTGGTGGCCGATCCGTCGGTCAATGTAGTCCACATCACTACTCCCAATTACCTCCACTTTCCCATGGCGAAAGCGGCCCTGGAGGCGGGCAAGCACGTGGTCTGCGAAAAGCCGTTGACCATGACTTCGGCGGAATCGGCCGAACTGGTGGAACTGGTCAGGGAGAAGGGTTTGGTGGGATCTGTCAACTTCAACATCCGCTTCTACCCTCTCTGCCAGGAAGCTAGCGCCAGAGTGCGGCGGGGCGACCTGGGCGACGTCTACATTATCCACGGCTCTTATCTCCAGGACTGGCTTTTTCACGATACCGACTGGAACTGGCGCCTGGAGCCGGATCTGGGGGGCAGCTTGCGGGCGGTGGGCGATATTGGGTCCCATTGGCTGGACCTGGTGACCTTCATCACCGGTCTGAAGGTTAGCTCCGTAATGGCCGACTTTGGCACTTTCATTCCAGTGCGGCGCAAGCCCCTGGTGCCTATTGATACCTTCGCTGGCAAGGAGCTGAAGCCGGGGGATTACGAGGAGAAGCCCATCCAGACCGAGGACTACGCCAGCATCCTGCTGAACTTTGAGGGTGGGGCCAAAGGGGTGGTGACTGTATCCCAGATTTGTGCGGGCCGCAAAAACCGGCTTAGCCTGGAGATAGACGGTTCTAAAGGATCCCTGGCATGGAATGCGGAACGCCCCAACGAGCTATGGATCGGGCACCGCGAGCGATCCAATGAGGTGCTGATCAAGGACCCTTCCCTCCTGGCGTCCGAATCCAAGTGGAGTGCTGGCTATCCCGGTGGCCACGCCGAGGGCTTCCCCGACACTTTCAAGCAGCTTTATGCCGCTGTCTACGGCTTTATTGAGAAAGGCGATTATGCCGCCTCGCCCGATTTCCCGACCTTCGCCGATGGTCACGAAGAGATTCTTCTCTGTGAGGCCATCGAGCGCAGTGGGCGGGAACAAAGGTGGGTAGAGATTGAACGCTAGTTTCGCAGTTGGGCGAAGGTCTCCTGACCAAGCCCTGCCTCGGTCAGAGACCTTCGGCGAACAGAGCACGGAGAGCGAGTGATGCAAGGAGGATGTGACAATGAAAATCGGTGTGATGACCGCAGCCTTTCCAAACCTATCACTAGAAGAGCTGGCCACGTGGACCTCGGATAGTGGGTTCGAAATGCTGGAAATAGCCTGCTGGCCAGCAGGCGAAGGGAGGGATCGCAAGTACGGCGGAGTCGTCCACATTGATGTGGATTCGTTGACTCCAGCCAAAGCCGCGGTTATCAACGACATGCTGGCCGACAAAGGATTGGATATCTCCTCTCTCGGCTACTACCCCAATCCCCTTCATCCCGACCTTGAACACCGCGAACACGTTATCGCTCACCTGAAGAAAGTCATCGTGGGCGCTGAGATGCTGGACGTGGACATCGTGGGCACTTTCGTGGGGCGGAGTTGGAACCCGGGAGGAAGCCTTCCCGCGCTCGCGGGACGCGATTGGAATAAGGACCTGGATCATAACTTTGAAGAGTTCATGAAGGTCTGGCCGGGGCTGGTCGAGTTCGCGGCTGAGCACAGCGTGAAGATAGCCATCGAGAACTGCCCCATGCTCTGGGCCGACACTTGGCCGGGCGGGTCCAACCTGCCTCACTCGCCTGCCCTTATCCGCCGCATGTTCGACGCCGTGCCCGACGAGAACTTTGGCCTCAACTTCGACCCCTCGCACCTGATCTGGCAGCAGATTGACTACGTCCGTTTCATCTACGACTTTGCTGACCGCATCTTCCATGTGCACGCCAAGGACATGGCCATAGACGAGGAGATGTTCTATCAGGATGGCATCCTCGGCTGCGGCTTCCGCTGGCAGATACCGCGCCTGCCGGGGCAAGGCCTGGTGGACTGGCAGGAGCTTGTGGCGGCCCTCTACGATGTGGGGTACGACTTGGTACTCAGCATTGAACACGAGGACCGAAACTGGGAGGCAACCGAAGAGTTGATCAAGCGCGGCTTCTTGCTGGCCAAGAAGACGCTTGAGTTGTATACGATATGAATGCGGGGTATTGACAAAAGCGTTTTACTTTGATATACTTATCGAGGCTGCTGAATTGGGCTAGAACGCTGCTCTCATAGGGGCTATCGCTATGCCTTTCTGTTCAACAGGCATCGTCTTGATAGCACCGGAAGGATAAGATTTCATGGCCTACCAGGGTTTGCGCATAATTGATTTCCACGCCCACTTCCCTACCAACCGCCGCTGGTTTGGACGGACGGACCGATGGAAACAGGTGGTGGAAAAGGTCGGCGAGCGCCGCGCCAAACTGATCCGCGAGCAGGCCAGGGCCTACAATCTGGAGTGGCGACGAGCCTGGGGCTTTCCTGCCCCGGAGGCAGAGTCGCCTACCGATGAGGAGCAGGCTGACCGCTGGGCCGCCGAGGTGGACCGTTATGGACTGGACAAAGTGGCCTTTGTCACCGGCGGCGATAACGATCACCTGGCCTACCTGGTGAACTGTCACCCGGACAAGTTCATCGGCTTCGCTCATCACGATCCTTTTGAGGAAAACGCCGCTGAGGAACTGGATCGTGCGGTGACGGAGCTGGGGATGCGCGGTTACAAAGTGCTGGCCCCAGCCCTGGATCGAGACCTGGACGACGAGGCGGCATTTCCCGTGTGGGAGGCAGCGGCCAGTCACAATATCCCGGTGCTGATTCACTTTGGCATCATGGGCGGTGGCGGCGGCATCGCTCATCATCCCAACATGAGCCCCCTCAAATTGCACAACGTCGCCAGGGCTTTCCCCGACGTTGACTTCGTTGTGCCCCACTTTGGCTGTACCTACATCTTTGATACGCTTCAACTGTGTTGGGCTTGCCGAAACGTCTACGTAGACACCTCCGGTTCCAATCAATGGATCCGTTGGATGCCGGAGGAGTGGACGGTGAAGCGGCTCTATCGCAAATACCTGGAGACCATCGGTCCTGAGCGCATTCTCTTTGGCACCGATTCCAGTTGGTTCCCGCGTGGCTTTGCCGTGCGGTACCTGCAAGATCAGATTCGCGATTTGGTGTACTTGGGAGTGAGCCACGAGACCATGCAAAAGATCCTGGCCGGCAACGCGGCTCGCCTACTCAAGATTGAGTGGTGAGAGAGGGGGTGATAGGGCGATCAAGACAGATCTGTAGGGGATATTGGCTCTTGCCAGTATCTAATCGCTTCACCAAAACTATGCAAAAGGAGAAAGAGAAAATGAGAAAGCTCGTATCGTTACTGCTCGTGGTCATTGCACTGACCAGCATCGTGACTGCCTGCTCCACGCCTGCACCAGAGGTGATTGAGAAGGAAGTAATAGTGGAAAAGGTGGTCAAAGAGACCGTTGAGGTCGAGAAAGAGGTGATTGTCGAGAAAGAAGTGGTGCAGACCGTCGAGGTGGAGAAGGAAGTGGTGGTCGAGAAGGAAGTGGAAGTGGAAAGGGGCGTCACTATCGAGTACTGGCAGTACTTCTACGAGACCCGCGTGGACACCATGAACCAGCTCATCCAGCAGTTCGAGAGCGAAAACCCCGACATCCGTGTCATCCACACTAACTTCCCCTACGCGGACTACCGAGACAAGATAGCCGCCTCGGTGCCGGCCGGCGTTGGCCCGGACGTCGCCACCCTCTACTATGGCTGGATGCCGCTTTGGGTGGACTCCGGGTACCTGGTTCCCCTGCCCGAGGACGAGTTCCCGCCCTCGACGATCGAAAGCGAGTTCTCGCCACTGGTGCAGGCTGGCAAGTTTGGGGGCAAGTACTGGGCCATCCCCACCGCCGTCCGCACCCTGTCCCTGTTCTGGAACAAGGACCTCTTTGCCGCCGCCGGTCTGGATCCGGAAGTCCCACCCACGACGCTGGACGAGTTTGTGGACTACGCCCAGAAGCTCACCAAGCTGGACGCCAACGGCGACTATGACATCATGGGCTACGCAGCGCAGATGGATGGGCAGGCCCACCACTGGTATCGCGAGATCCTCACTCGCCAGTTTGGCCAGGTGCCGCAGGGCGAGGACGGACGCAAGATCCAGTGGAACGCCTCCGAAGGCGGCTACGAAGCCTGGGAGTGGCTGTGCAAGTTCGAGAACGAGTACAAGACTGGCACCAACGACCTGTTCGACGGCGCGACAGAGGCCTTCTACCAGGGTAGATTGGCCTTGCACATTGACGGTTCCTTCCGCCTGGGCTCCCTTGCCAAGAATGCGCCAGACCTGAACTTTGGCGTGGCGCCTATGCCGATTGGGCCTAGCGGTGAAATGACGACCTTCGGTTCTTTCTGGACCCACGGCCTGACCAACAAGGCCGCCTCTGACCCGAAGCGGCTGGACGCGGCGGTCAAGTTCCTCAAGTTCATCACCACCGACGAGGCCATGGCGCTTTGGGTGCGCAAGGTTGGCGAGTTGCCGGCGCGGCTAGAAGCCGCCAGCGATCCCGATTTGCTGGCTGACCCATACCTCGGCGCCTTCGCCCAACAACTCCCCTACGCCTACGCGACCTTCTTCGTCAACGAGAGTGACGACCGCCAGGCGCTCATTGATGCCTATGACGCCGTGCGACTCACCGGCGAAGACCCGCGCGCTGCGCTGGACGAAGCCGTTGAGAAAGTTCAGGTAATCTTCGACGAGTTCTGGGCCACGCATTAGCAACCCAACATGGGAGGCAGGGAGTGTGTTTTCCTGCCTCCCATGTAGCGTCTCTCAAACGTCAAGAGCGCTTTCTACAGAATGCCGCGGTGGGCGGTAAGGAGCATCAGACATGTTCAACAAATTGAGTCTCCGTCGCCGTAGACAACTTTGGGCCTATGTTTTCATCCTCATCCCGCTATTCTTCTTTCTGTCAATTCGCATCGGCCCGACATTGTTTGCCCTTAACGTCAGTGTGCGAGAGTGGAACATCCTCTCTCCGGAAAAGCCGTTTGTAGGCCTGGCCAACTTCGAAAGGATTTGGCAGGACTTTCAGAACCCCAAGTCTGTGGTGCGCCACGCCTTTCAGAATACGTTTGCCTACGTCATCATCGGTGTGCCCGTACAACTGGTGCTGGCCCTGGCCATCGCGCTGATGCTGGATCGCATCACCAAGCTGGTCGGTTTCTTCCGGGCCATCTATTTTATCCCCTTTGTCACCTCCACGGTCGCCATCTCCTGGGTTTGGCGCTGGATGTATCAGCCGCGCTTTGGGCCGATTAACATCTTTATCAGTTTTCTCGGCCTGCCTGAGCAGAACTTTCTCCGCAACCCCGATCAGGCACTGATTTCCATCGCTGCCGTGGCGGTTTGGCAGGGACTGGGCTTTGCCATTATCATCTTCCTGGCCGGCCTGAAGCAGATTCCGCAGATGTACTACGAAGCTGCCAGGATTGATGGCGCGAGCCGCTGGCGGCTTTTCCGCCACGTCACCCTGCCTTTGTTGAATCCCACCATTGTCTACGTGGTGGTGCTGCAAAGTATCAGGTTCCTGCGCATGTTCACTCAGGTGATCAGCATGACGCGCCAGGGAGACGGCGGCCCGCTCAACAGCACGGTGACAGTGGTGCTGCACATGTACCGGGAGGGCTTTGGCCGGTACAAGATGGGTTCCGCCGCTGCCCTCATGGTGGTGCTGTTCCTGATCATTATGGTGATTACCCTGGTGCAGATGCGTCTACTGACGCGACGGGTTGAATACTAGGAGGCGACAAATGGCAGTCAGTGTGGACCAAAAGACTCTTGGGAAGGGATTTCAGACAAGCCAACGACGATCAGAAGCCATTGTCAAGGCGATCTGTTACTTGTTTCTGATCCTGGGCGGCCTCACAATGGTCGTGCCTTTCATCTGGATGATCGCCACCTCTTTCAAGCCAGCGTCCGAAATCTACATGGGCAATTTCTTTCCCCAGGCAGCAACCTTTGACAATTACAGAGAGGTCATTCTCAAAACGCTCTTTCCACGATGGTACCTGAACAGCTTTGTCAGCGCGACTCTGAGCACTTTGAGCGTAGTCTTCTTCGATTCGCTGGCCGGCTACACCCTCGCCAAGTACGACTTCCCCGGAAAAAAAATCCTCTTTGTGCTCATCCTGAGCACGCTGATGGTGCCCACCGAGATGCTGATTATCCCCTGGTATATCATGTCGGTCAGGCTTCACTGGGCCGATACATATTGGGGCATCATCTTCCCCGGTGTCATCACCGCCGGCGGCATTTTCTTGATGCGGCAGTTTATGTCCGGTGTGCCCAACGACCTGATTGACGCTGCGCGTATAGACGGCGTTTCCGAGTTCGGGCTCTTCTGGCGGGTGGCGTTGCCCCTGGTCAAACCAGCCCTGGCAGCCCTCGCTATCTTCAACTTTCTGGGCAACTGGAATGCCTACATCTGGCCGCTCATCGTTTCCAGCGCGCGGGAGATGCTCACTCTGCCCGTGGGCTTGGGCTTTTTCTCCGGCGAGGCAGGCGCCGATTGGCATCTGATCATGACGGCCAATACACTGTCGGTAGTGCCCCTGCTGGCTGTCTTTGTGGTCTTCCAACGACAGATCATCGAGGGTATTGCCCTGACGGGCCTCAAAGGATAGGTTCAACTCTATGTCCACCTCCAGCCTCAATTTTCCTCATCCTCTCTATGCTGAGTACGTGCTAAAGCCATCGTTTGCCGACGCGCAGGTGTATCTCTTTGACCTGATGATGGCGGCCAACAAAGCGCACGTTGTCATGCTCATCGAGCAGGGCGTCTTGAGCGCGGCGGACGGCGGTGCGCTGCTCCGCGCGTTGAAGCAAGTCGAGGCCGAAGGAGTCGAGGCCCGCCAGTACGAGCCCGGCGTTGAAGACCTCTTTTTCTCCGTGGAGGGGCGGCTCGTGGCCCTTGCTGGGCCGGAGGTGGGCGGCAACTTGCAGATTGCCCGCAGTCGCAACGACTTGGGCGCGGCCCTGGCGCGGATGGCTCTCCGCGAACAGTTGTGCAGTGTGATGGAGCGACTGCACGGCCTGCGGGCTGCGTTGCTCGACTTTGCCCGTCAGCACGTTGAGACGATCATGCCTGGCTACACCCACACCCAGCCAGCGCAGCCGACGACCCTGGCTCACTACACAGCGGCCATTCTCAGCTTTCTGGCGCGGGACGCAAAACGGCTGCAAGCTGCCTATGCGACGACCAACCGTAGCCCGCTGGGCGCGGCCGCTTTTACCACTACTGGATTTCCTATCAGCCGCGACCGCCTGGCTGAACTGCTCGGGTTCGACGGATTGATGGAGAACAGCCACGATGCCATCGGGGCCAGCGACTATATGGCCGAGGCGATGGCAGCCCTCACTACCCTGGCCTTGAACCTCTCCCGCGTAACCTATGACCTGCTCTTCTGGGGCACGCAGGAAGCAGCCGCCATCCGCATCCACGACGCTTTCATCCAGGTCAGTTCCATCATGCCCCAGAAACGGAACCCGGTGGTGCTGGAGCACCTGCGGGCGCGCCTGGGGCGTCTCATCGGCTTGGCCAACTCGGTACTGATCATGTCCCATAATGTGCCTTATGGCGACACACAAGACATCGAGGACGAGATTCACCCCCCGCTGCTCGGCGCCTGCGAGACGGCGAGTGAGATTCTGGCACTTTACACGGCTGTTTTTGAGACCCTGGAGGTCAACCGCGAGCACCTGGCCGCCCGCGCGGCATCTGGCTTTACCACTGCGACCGAGCTGGCCGACACCCTGGTGCGAGAGAAGAAACTGCCCTTTCGCACGGCCCATGCCATTGTCAGCCGCATGGTGGAGATGGCCATGGCCCAGGGTTTGAGCTCTGACCAGATTGGTGTGGCCATGTTGGATGAGGCCGCTCAGGCGGTCATGGCGCGCCCCTTGGGCCTGACAGAGGAGAGCCTGCGCCGGGCTTTGAACCCCGTTCAGTTTGTGCTGGTGCGGCGTGTCATAGGTGGCCCCGCCCCTGAGGCGACGGCAGCGGTGTTGTCCGGGCAGGAAGAAGGTCTGGTACGCGACCGAAGCTGGCTGGATGGAGAGAAGGCGAGACTGGCGCTGGCGCAAGCACTGCTCGCTTCAAATGGGACGCTGTGAATCTGCGCGTAAGCGAAGCGGCATCTGCGTCCTGACGTGCCAACGCCGTGACGTCATTCAGGTGATGAAACGGAGTTGGCTTATCACTTGTGAGAGGTATTGGATTGACTGAAGAGACAGAACGGGTCATGGTCATCACGGCTCATCCCGACGACCCAGAGTTCACTGCGGCCGGCACGGTGGCCAAGTGGACTCGAGAAGGTGTAACCGTCATCTACGTGATCTGCACTGACGGCAGCCGGGGCAGTAATGACCCCAAAATGAAACCGGAAGAATTGGTTGTCATTCGAAGGGCTGAGCAGAAAGCGGCTGCCAGGATTCTGGGAGTGGAGGAAGTTGTCTTTCTGGACTACGAAGATGGCTCGCTTGAACCCACCCTGGCCCTACGGCGAGACCTCACCCGAGCCATTCGCCGCTACCGGCCAGACATCGTCGTTTGCCCAGACCCCACCGTGCGCTATAGCGACAGGTATCTAAATCACCCCGACCACCGCGCCGCTGGCGGTGCTGCCCTGGATGCCGTCTTCCCCTCGGCCCGCACCCGCTACATCTTCCCGGAGCTCTTGGATGAAGGATTAGAGCCCCACAAAGTGCGAGAGGTCTATATCCGAGGAGCTCCCTCGCCGAACCTCTGGGTGGACATCAGCGACACCATTGAGCTAAAGATCGCGGCACTCAGGGAGCACGAAAGCCAGTTGGGCCGCAGTCAGGGCTTGGAGGAGAGAGTCCGAGCCTGGGCCCAGCAGACGGCGGAGGGGCAGGATATGACTCACGCCGAGGTTTTCAGGCGCATCATCTTGAGGTGAGATAGAGGGGTAATCCATGAGATCTGTGAAAATCGTCTTCATCGGTGCTGGCAGTATCTCGTTCGGGTCGTCCCAGATCCAGGACTTCGTGCTGGAGCCGGCCCTCAGAGGTAGTACGGTGGTGCTGGTGGACACCGACGCCAAAGCCCTCGACCTGATGACGCGCTTCGCCCAGCGCCTCAACCAGGCCCTGGATGCCGGCCTGACCATCGAAGCCACCACCGACCGCCGACAAGCCCTTCCTGAGGCCGACTTCGTCATCACCTCGGTGGCGGTTGACCGCATGGCGACGTGGAAAAAGGACTTCGAGATCCCGCTCAAGCACGGTGTCCAACACGTCCTGGGCGAGAACGGCGGCCCCGGTGGGCTACTGCACACACTGCGCAACGTCCCCCTACTTCTTAGCATCGCCCGCGACATGGAAGCGCTCTGCCCCACGGCCCTGCTTCTCAATTTCACCAATCCCGAAAGCCGCATCTGCCTGGCGCTCGACCGCTACACCAACATCGCCTACGCTGGACTGTGCCACGGCCTGGGGATGGGGCTGGAGATGATCAGCGATATCACCGGCATTGAGCTTGCCGACTTGCAGGGCAAGGCCGCTGGACTGAACCACTTCTGCTGGTTCCTGGACATCCGCCGCCAAAGCACGGGTGAGGACCTCTACCCGCTGCTGCGCGAGCGTGAGCTGCACTATGAGCCGTCGGGTACGCATCAGGAATCTCACATGCTCTGTCGCCGCCTGTTCCGCACCTTTGGCCTTTTCCCCTACGCTGGCGACGATCACACGGGAGAGTACCTGCCCTACGCCCACGAATTCTGTGGCACTGATGGCCCTCCGTGGGAGCTCTGGGAGATTAACTGCAGCGGCTTCGCCAGACGGATACGGGAGATCGCCGATGGTACGCGCCCGGTGCCAGAAGTGTGGAATCACGCTCCGACCCCTGAGGACTACATCCCTGAAAACATTGACAACCTGGGCCTCTTCAACTCCGGAGAGTATACCGTGCCCATCATCACGGGGATGGCCGACAACCGCGACAACTACATCCCGGCTCTCAACATCCGCAACGACGGCTGCATCGAGAACCTGCCGGACTGGGCTGTGGTCGAGGCGCCGGGCATTGCTTCGGCCGATGGACTGCGCGGGCTGCACATGGGTGCGCTGCCCGATGCGTGTGTCGCTCCCCTGCTCACCCAGGTACACGTGCAGAGCCTGGCCGTTGACGCGGCAGTGAAAGGCTCGCGGGAGCTGGCTTTGCGGGCCCTGCTGGTTGATCCGGTCATCCAATCCTGGGATGCCGCCGAGAAGATGCTGGACGAGCTGCTCAAAGTCCACGCCAAATACCTGCCGCAATTCACGACGTAGAAAGAAAGGAGGAGATATATAGTCAATATCCAATATCCAACGTCTAACATCCAACATCCAACCTTAAGGAGGAACCAAAAATGCACAAGAATCGAATATTCTTCATTGCGACACTGTTGCTGGCATTGATCCTGGGCGTGAGCGCAGCCAGCGGGGCCCCGCCGGTTCAGGATGAGCAGACCTACACCGTCAAGCTAGGCGACAACCTCTGGACCCTGGCGGAGAAGTACCTGGGCAGCGGCCCGGCCTATTGGGCCATCGTCGGCGCCAGCAATGCCAAGTATGAGGACGATGCCAGCTTCGCCTTCATCGCGAACGCCAACCTGATCCAACCCGGCTGGAAGCTCCTCATCCCCAGCGCTGAGGAAGCGGATGCCTACGTCGCTCTTGCCAAGCCTGCGCCCGCCACTTTGCTCTGGGCTTTCTGGGGCGGCCCGGCGGAGGTGGAAACCCATATGGCGGTGGCAGATGTTTTCACGGCCGAGTATCCCCATATCACCTTCGAGACCATGGCCGAGCCGTGGGGCGACTACTTCACCAAAGCGCAGACCCTCTGGGCCAGCGGCGACCCGTCGGTGATTCCCGACGTGCTCTTCCTGTGGCCCACGCCTCGCTACGCCGCCGATGGCGTGCTGGAGAACCTCCAGCCCTGGATCGAGAAGAGCGGCTACGACCTGGACGACTACTGGCCAGCTCTGCTGGAATCGGCCATGTACGAGGGTGACGTCTACGGCTTCCCCCGCGACATTGGCGTGGAGGCGCTCTACTATAACAAGGACTTGTTCGACGAGGTTGGGGTGGAGTATCCCACCGATGCGTGGACCTGGGACGACCTGCTGGCGGCCGCCGAGCAGTTGACCGTGGTGGAGGCCAGCGGCCGGGTGGCTCGCTACGCCCTGGGCATGGAAGGCGGCAAGTATCAGTTGTGGGTCGGGCAGAACGGGGGCAGTATTCTGGACGACATGCGCAATCCGTCCAAGTGCACCTTGACCGAACCGGCGGCCATGGAGGGCGTCAAGTTCTTCGCCGACATGATGGACAACAACCACGCCATGCGTGACGCCAACCTTGGCCAGTCGGGCGGCGACGCCGGCGTCTTCCAGAGCGGCCAAGTGGCCATGATCATCCAGAACTCCAGCCGTGTGTCGGGCTTCAACGCGGCTGACATGAACTATGATGTGGCTGTAGTACCCATTCCCGCAGGCGGCCAGCGGTCGGGCAGCGCTGGCGGCGCGGCCTGGGTGATGAGCAGCGGCAGTGGCAACAAGGAGGCGGCCTGGACCTTCCTGAGCTGGCTGCAGAGCACCGATGGCGGCCAGCACCTCTACACCGCCTCCGGGGAGATCTTCCCGGCCCTGCAGTCGACCGCTCGCTCCGCCGACTTCCTTGGCCAGGATCAGCCGCCGGTTAATCGCCAGGCCTTCCTCACCGAGGGCGAGAACGCCAAGGTGGGGCGCTTCGGCTACTTCCCCGAGTGGGGAGAGCTGGACGGTTCCATCATCGGCCCAGGCATGCAGAGCATCTGGGCGGGAGAGGCCACTCCCGAAGAAGTACTGCCGGAGATATGCGCCCAAGTAGACGCTTTCTTGGCAGAGAACGGCTATCCGAAGTAAGCCAATGAAAAACGGGTGACGGGCCGTACGATTGCACGGCCCGTCACCCCACCCCTTCCAGGATCCGATCATGACCCTTCCACCACGGAAGACGCTATCCTCAAAAGACGAGAACAAGACTTCGGAGGTCTACCGGCTGCGTCGGTGGATTAGGTGGCGACCCGATCAACAGTGGGAAGCGTATCTTTTCCTGCTGCCCAGTTTCGCTGGATTTCTGATCTTCGTCGCCATCCCCGTCGTGGCTGCCCTGGCCCTGAGCTTTGTTCGTTGGAACCTCTTAAGCCCTCCAACCTTCGTCGGTGCGGCCAACTACACGCAACTGTTGACCCAGGACCCCATCTTCCGCAGAACGCTGTGGAATACTGCCTATTTCACCGTCACCATCGTGCCGCTACAATTGGCTTTCGGCCTGGCGCTGGCAGTGGCTCTCAACCAGGCCATTCGCGGTGTCACGCTCTATAGACTGATCTACTTCATGCCCGTAGTCACCACCATTGTAGCGGCGGCCCTGGTCTTCCAATGGATGTTCAACCGTGATTTCGGCCTCATCAGCGCCATGATCTGGAGACTGGCGGAGGTGACGGGTTTTTCCGTCAGCCCACCAGACTGGTTGAACAGCAGCGCTTGGGCAAAGCCGGCGGTGGTGATCCTCACCCTATGGAAGAACACCGGCTTCACCATGGTGATCTATCTGGCGGGCTTGCAGGCGGTCCCGCAAGAGCTCTACGATGCCGCCAAGGTGGACGGCGCTAGCGCCTGGCAGCGCTTCCGCAACATCACGGCGCCGATGATCAGCCCGACGACTTTCTTCTTGCTCGTTATCCAGATGATCGGCGCTTTCCAACTGTTCAGCGAGCCCTACGTCATGACCCGTTCTCAGGGCGGCCCGCTACAGGCCACTCTGACCATCGTCTACTACATCTATCAAAACGCCTTTCAATTCGGTCGCATGGGCAAAGCATCGGCTATGGCCTGGGTGTTGTTTACCCTTGTTTTCGCTTTCACCTTTATCCAAACCCGCCTGCAACGGCGCTGGGTACACTACGAAGCGGGAGGATGACGGATCATGGCGAACAGCGCGTTTTCTTCCCGAATACCTAAGCTGCGAAGGCCAACTTCGTTGGCACGCCATCTGGCGCTACATGCCGTCCTGATCGCTGGCAGTGTGGTGATGCTGCTGCCCTTTATATGGATGCTCAGCACCTCATTGAAGGAACCGCGACAGATCTTCACTTATCCCCCTGTCTGGATTCCCAGCCCCATAGCCTGGGAAAACTACCCTGCCACTGTCTCGGCCATGCCTTTTGGCCGCTTCTACTTCAACAGCTTTGTGGTCGCCACCAGCGTTACCATCTTGCAGATCCTCACCTCCTCCCTGGCAGCTTTCGCCTTCGCCCGATTGCGCTTTCGGGGACGCAATGCGCTTTTTTTGATCTATCTGGCCACGTTGATGATCCCGTTCCAGGTGACGATGATCCCCAATTTTATCCTCGTTCGTTTCCTGGGGTGGTACGACTCCTACCAGGCTCTTATCCTGCCCACGGCCTTTTCGGCTCTTAGCACTTTTCTGCTGCGCCAGTATTTCCTGGGTATCCCCATGGACCTGGACGAGGCGGCCCGCATGGATGGCGCGTCCTCTTGGCGCATTTGGTGGCAGATCATCATGCCCCTCAGCGGCCCGGCCCTTGCCGCCCTGTCCATTTTCACCTTCCTCGCATCTTGGAATGATTTCCTGTGGCCATTGGTCATCACCACCTCGCTGGAGATGCGCACCCTGCCCGTGGGCATCAGCGCGTTCCAGGGCCAGTACAATGTGCAGTGGCACCTGCTGATGGCTGGTTCCGTTATTGCTATGCTGCCAGTGCTGGTCATCTATGTTATTGGTCAGAAATGGGTCGTGCGAGGCATTACCCTCACGGGCATGGGCGGCCGCTGAAGAAGAAGGAGAAAGCATTATGACCATGAGCAAACGGGAACGACTGGAGGCGACCTTTCGTGGGGAGGCGGTGGACCGGGTGGCAGTGGCTCTCTGGCGGCACTGGCCGGGCGACGATCAGAGAGCAGAAGACCTGGCCGCCGCGCATCTGGCTTTTCAACAGCAGTATGACTTCGATTTCATCAAGGTGACGCCTGCCAGTTCATTCTGCCTGGAGGACTGGGGCGTGGAGACTTGCTACCGGGGGAACAACGAGGGTACGCGGGAGTACCTGCGCCGGCCGCTACAGTCGCCCGACGACTGGTGGTCGCTGCCGGCGTTGGATCCGCTGCAGGGAAAGCTGGGGCAGCAGCGGTGTCCTGAGTTGATCGAAGGATTGCGCTGCCTGAGGCTCATCGCTGATGGCGCAGGCCAGGTTCCCTTCATCCAGACGATCTTCAACCCCTTGGCCCAGGCCGCTCGTCTGGTCGGCGAGCGCTTCATCGTTCATCTGCGGCAGCATCCAGAAGCCGTGCACGCCGGGCTGGAGATTATCGCTCAGACCACAATCCGCTTCGTCGAGGCGGTGCGGGAGACCGGCGCAGCGGGCATCTTCTTCGCCACCCAGCATGCTGCCTATCACCAATTGAGCGAAGCGGAATACGAGGAGTTCGGTCGACCTTACGACCTGCGGGTGCTGGAGGCGGCCCAGAGGCAGCCCTTCTGGTTCAACCTGCTGCACATCCACGGCCACGATATCATGTTCGATCTGCTGGCCGATGGGGCATCACCCTATCCCGTGCAAGCAGTCAACTGGCACGACCAGGAGACACCCCCCTCGTTGGCCGAAGGGCTGAACCGCTTTCCTGGCGCGCTCTGCGGCGGCATCGGCCAATGGGAGACCATGCTACAGGGCAATCCGACTGAGGTCCACGCAAAGGTGGCCGACGCCATCACTCAGGCCGGCGGTTGGCGGCTGATCGTTGGCGCTGGCTGCGTCACCCCGATCACCTCACCCACTGCCAACATCCGGGCAGCGCGGGAGGCGGTAGAGAGATAAGGACAACATAGCCGATTCAGGATTTCAGCCTGCGAATCTCCGTTCGTGGGCTTTTCTCTTATGGAGCCAGTTCAGGGTGGTTTCCCTGTTGAGCTTTGTTAGATGGCTGTTTGGCAGATATGACAACGAATTGAAGGGATTCACCGAATTCGCGAGGCCAAATTCGGCAAATCCTCGAAATTCGGCGTTGTATTCTGGGACGATCAAGCCAATAACACCGAAGAGGGAGACTGCCGAGCTCAGAATAGAGAGGTGATTTGGTCATCACTCCTCGCGATGACCAGGCGATAGATCTCCGTCGGCTGGGCGCCGAAACGAAACTTGTATTGCTCGTCGCCGCGCAGAAAGTCGAATTCTGCGCGGCCCAACTCGATGGCCCGCTGGATGCAGTAGCTCAGCAGGACGATACCTGGGCTGAGCCGGGCGTACTTATGGGGATCGTAACCGGAGTTGTAGACGAGGATGGAATCGCGGTAGTCGAAATTCAGCATGGTGGCTGCTTTGTTCCCGTTGATTTCCATGAAAGCCAACTGCAACCAGCCAGCCTCGTACAAGACCTGGGCTGCGGCATGGAAGAAGCCCTTCACCTGGTCGTCCATGAACTCATCCTTGTCAACATGACTCTTCTGATGCAGTTCAATGAAAGCGTCCACTTCCGCCGCCAAGTCGCGCTCTTCGTTCACGATGTACCAGTTGATCTGCCCACCGCCCTCGGCCCGGCGGATCTTGCGGCGGATCTCGTGGCGTTGTTTTTTGCTCAATGAGGCCAGGTATTCGTCCCAGGTAGAGGGCAGGGGGATGATGGGGCAAATGTCTTCTACCTCTGTGTACACTTTGTAGCCCCGGCCCGCGGCCATCTCGGCCAAGAGCGAGTGGGTGGGGGAGGCGGCCGGAATGTTGCACAGGTCGGCCAAGTCCCAGGCGGGCGCTTCATCGCTCCCCAGCCAGTCCAGCAGTGCATCGTAGACTTTCTCCTCCTGGCCGCTGGCGGCGATTAGATCCAGGTAGTCGGACACGTCGCGGCAGCCCACGACGGACAGTTCATTGAGACCATCGTCTGTCAGGGTCAGATACAGGGGCGCGATGCCTGATATCTGGCCGCCATCGCGCACGGCGACCAGATATAGCTCGCCCTTGCCCAGGTGCTCCCACCAGGTGCTTTGCCACTCCCAGGTCAGGAAGAGGGTGTCGGATGCGCTGTCGCGCAAGAGGGGATTCCATTCCTCGCGCAGGGCTGCGAAGCCAGCGGCGTCGGTGTATACCTGGATCTTCATTTTGGCGTCAGTATCAATTGGCAGTAATCGTCACCTTTGGCTATGGACTGGGGTAGCTCCAGGGCCATGGGTGTGTGACTGAGCATGCCGTGATCGCCCTGCATGGCGATGTCGCACAGCCGGGGTAGTTCCTCGGATGTAGCTCCCAGCCACTTCCAGGCCTCGACCAGAGCGCAATAGTGGAAACGGATCTCGCCCCGCGTTTCTCCCGCTTCAATCGCCTCCTTGTCGAATATCTCCTGACGTCCGGGCCGCATCTGGTGGGCGATGAAATCGGCGGGGGTGTCCAGGGGACCCATTCGCTGCCCCTTGGTCTGGCCATACCGGTAGACAGCCTGGCTGGCCAGGCGTTCCGCCTCTTCCGGGCTGACGGCTTCCTCCATCTCTTTGAGTAGGAAAAAGAGGTACGTAGCTCGATCCTCGATAGCTCTGCGCACGGCTTCGGTTGTTTCGTTTGACATGGTTTGCCTCCTCATTATGAAAAAGTATTGTTGGGTCTGGTGGAGCACTATAACGAATTTAGAATAGAACGAATTAGTAGCGAGAGATTCGTTCCTTTCTCAATTCGATGTAGTGTCAGGGGCCAGCACCACGCCCTGTTTCTCCAGCGCCAGGATCAGGGCCTCGTACCCGACGAAGTGGATGGCCCGGATGCCCAGCGCTGCCGCAGCCGCCACGTTTGGCTCGTAATCGTCCACAAAAACCGTCGCATCGGGGGCCGTGCCCAGGCGTTCCAGCGCCAACTGGTAGATGGCCGGGTCGGGCTTGGCCAGGCCCACCAGCGCTGAGACCACCTCCACGTCGAATAACCCATCAAGGTCGTAGCGCTCGCGTAGCAGCCGGGGCAGTACATCGCTGGCGTTGCTCAGCAGTCCCAAGCGATACCGGCCCCGCAGTCGCCGGACCAGGGCGGTCATTTTGGGGTCGGACTTGGCGTCGCGGAACAGGTTCTCTGCAAAGCCTCGGATCGCTTCCAGCGTGTGAAAGCCCAACTGGGCGCCGATCCGCTGCCAGTATTCCTCATCGGTGATGGCTCCCACTTCGGCCAGCCGCCAGTCAGGCGATCGCCATAGCATCTCGGCCAGGCTTCCTGGTTGCAATCCCAGCCGGGACTCCTGCTCCTGGAACGAGTCTAGCTCGTTGAAGGGCACCAGCACCCCGCCAAAGTCAAAGATGATTGCTTCGATGTTTGGTGTCATGTTTACTCCATCAATTTCATTTGGGCCTTGATTCACCAATTGACGCCGAAAACCTGGACTTGAGCTGGATTAGATTATACACTAATCTCATCTCTATGCAAATCATACGCGGAACTGAGGGTTTCAGGGTGGGACTTCGCGCGCCCTGGTTTATCTTGACAAAACGACCGCTTTAGCTTATCATTACGGGCAATTATCTCAATGGTCGCAGGAGGGCCCAGAGGTTGGCTGAGGTGGCTGCTTCAACCGATGAACTGGATTTAGCTCCCTATGCCGGGCGATGGATAGCCATCGTGCGGGGGCAGGTGGCGGGGGTTGGCCTCTCCCCTGAGGAAGCCCGCCGCCTGGCTAAGCGCAATCGGCCGAGAGAGGAACCGGTGGTGGTCTTCGTCTCCAGCGAAGGGGAGGGGCAGGGGCAACGGTTACGAGTGATGAGTAATGAGGAACCCACCTGTTCACCTGTTCACCTGTTACTCACTAACTCGTTGACTCATCAACTCATGAACATGACCGAACTCATTCCCAAAGGATCAATCGTAGAACAAGTCTGTGCCTTCCTACGGGCTCGCTCCGTCGAAGTTTATCTGGTGGGCGGCTGCGTGCGGGATTGGCTACTGGGGCGCGCCAGCCACGATATTGACTTCGCGGTGGCAGGTGATGCCGTGAAGCTGGCCCGTCAGGTGGCTGATCGAATGGGCGGCGCGTTCGTGCTTCTGGACCAAGAACGCGGCACGGCGCGAGTGGTGACCAGAGGCGAAGATGGCGGTCAGCGTCTCTTCATAGATTTTGCCCGGCTGCAAGGCGAAGACATCATCACAGACCTCTCCAAGCGGGATTTCACTGTCAATGCGATTGCGGTGGCTGTGACAGACGCGGAGTCCCTGTCCCACGTCATAGACCCCTACGACGGGCGGCGCGATGTGCAGCTTGGCCTGGTGCGGGCTGTTTCCGAGACGGCTTTTCAGGATGATCCCTTGCGCACTTTGCGGGCGGTGCGGATAGCCGCGGGAATGAAGGATGCCAGCATTGAGCAGGGGACCGAAGAACTGCTTCGCCGGGCCGTTCGTTTGATCACCAGCGTCTCTGCCGAAAGAGTGCGCGACGAACTAGCCAACATCCTGGCTCTGCCGGGAGCAGCGCGGAATCTGCGCTACCTGGACGAGCTTGGCCTCCTGACTGCCATAATACCTGAGCTGGAGACACTGAAAGGCGTCGGGCAATCGGAGCCCCACTACCTTGACGTGCTCGACCATTCGCTGGAGGCGGTGAAGCGGCTGGAAGAGGTGGTTGAGGTTTTGTGGGGAGAAGAGGCGGATAGTGCACTAGCTCTGATCCCTCTTCTCCTGTCCCCTTTCTCCCTTCAACTCATTGCTCATCTGTCGCAACCCATCTCCGACGACCGCCCTCGCCTGACGGTGCTGAAGCTGGCGGCTCTGCTGCACGATTTGGGCAAACCTGTCACCAAGAGCATTGATGATGAAGGGGGCATACACTTCTACGGCCATGAGAGGGAAGGGGCAGAGGCGGCGGGAACCATTCTCAGGCGCTTGCGCTTCGGTGGGAGGGAAGCGAGCCTCGCCAAAACCATCGTGGCTAACCACATGCGCCCCTGTCTTTTGGCCAACCAGGACGTAGTCACCAGGCGCGCCGTCTATCGCTTCTTCCGTGACACGGGCGATGCTGGAGTGGATACCTTGTTGCTCTATTTGGCCGATCACTTGGCGACCTGGGGGCTCCATCTCAAGGTGGCCCGCTGGCGGAGGCGGGTGGGGTTTGTGGCCTCGATGCTGGCCGATTATTACGAGCGTCATCAGAAGGTCATCTCCCCGCCCAAGCTGATCAGCGGCTACGACCTGATGGAGGGGTTTGGCCTGGGGGAGGGACCGCGGCTTGGCGAGCTTTTGGAGACGGTGCGAGAGGCGCAGGTGGAGGGAGAAGTAAGGACGAGTGAGGAGGCGCTGGCTCTGGTGAAAGGATTGTTGACTCAGGAAACATGACGGTGTTCGGCAAAATGGAGATGCGACGTGAGTGCGCCGAGCAAAGCGTACTGTTTCTTGATGGTGCAAGTCCATCTTGGG
>CAYWWC010000039.1:0-20149 GCA_964461615.1 uncultured Anaerolineae bacterium | reverse complement strand
CTTATCTCCTGTCGCCAGCCGACAGGGGCAGGCCCAGTAGCCGTAACGCTGCTCGTTGGTGAGCAGACCTTCTACCAGATCCAACGTGAACTCCCGGTCGGGGTTAAGGTGGTAGCCAGAGGCTTCCGCCTCCCGATCCAGTCGCTCGTAGAGGGCCTCCACCTTCTCGGGGAAAATCGTGATCTCTTCGTTCACAGCCTCAGCACCTCCTTGATCTCCTCCGGTCGGTACCCGACTATGCATTTGGAGTCGTCCACCACTATGGTGGGGTAGGACGCTCTGGGGTTCCATCGGCGAACCTGGGTCACCACCTCCTCTCGCTCCTGGGCTGGAACCAGGTCCACGTAGATGTAGTCAAACGCCACTCCCTCGTTCTCCAAAAACCTGCGGGTTCGCTTGCACCAAACGCAGGTGGATATACCGTAGAAAACAGTGTTGTGTTCATTATGGTCACCGGGGACACTACCTTTTTCTGTTGTCATATTTACCTCCTCGCAAGTCTAGCCGTTTTTGATTACTTCCGCGAACCTGTCCCCAAATTCATCCCCTCTTTTGAGATCCTCCTCGGTGGGCTTGCCAATGAACTCGAAGGAGTCAACCAGTTCCCACTTCACAGGCTCTACGATCTTTTTGAGATGTTTCAGAGCTCCGCCGCTCCACCCGTAGCTGCCGAACATCGCGACCTTCTTGTTGAGCACGCGCTTGAGCACAGCCATCTCCAGCGTCTGGGCCACCGGCGGGAACAGCGTGCCCTCGTAGGTGGGAGCGCCAATCATCACCCCAGTCTTGCTCCACAGAGAGGGGAGGATGTAGCTGACGTCGGTTCTGGCGGCGTCGAAGATCTCCACTGGAACCCCCACGCGGGAGATGCCCTGGGCCACGGCGTTCATCATCGCCTCGGTGTTGCCGTACATCGAGCCGTAAATGAGCGTGACCCCCGCCTCGGTTTCGCCGGCGGCGTATTCGGCCCATTTCTGATAGAGCTCCACGATGAGCTGGGGCTGCTCTCGCCAGATGAGCCCATGGGAAGGGGCTATGATCTCCACCGGCACGCCGGCCAGCTTATCAATGGCCCTCAGCACGGGCTTGCTGAACTTGGCCACGATGTTGACGTAGTAGCGGAGCGATTCTTTCTCGTAGAAATCCAGGCTCGTACATTCGTCGTCGAAGATGGAGCCGCCAAGGGCTCCGTAACCACCGAAGGCGTCACAGGAGAAGAGGATGCGGTGCGTCGTCTCGTAGGTCATCATCGTCTCCGGCCAGTGGACAAAGGGCGTGGAGAAGAATTGCAGCGTCCTTTTCCCCAGGGACAGCGCCTCCCCGTCCTCGACCACCCGGACGTTATCGGTAACGCCGTAGAATGATTCCAGCATCCTCTTGGTCTTCGCAGAACCCAGAACAACTGCGTCGGGCGCTATCTTCCTGAGAGTGCGCAGCACGCCGGTGTGATCCGGCTCCATGTGGTTGATGATAATGTAGTCAATCTCGGAGATCTCCACGACCTCGGCGACGCGATCGAGGAACTCGTCCGTCTTGAATGCCTTGGACAGGTCAATGATAGCCTTCTTCTCGTCGTTTACGAGATAAGCATTATACGAGACACCCTCCCGCTCGATAGGCCACAAGCCCTCGAAGAGGTCAGTCGTCCTGTCGTTTACGCCTATCCAATAGACATCGGGTTTGATCTCAATGGCGGGCATTGCCAAGACCTCCTTATTACTTCACTTCTTCCTCGACGATCCTTCTCCCAAGAAGATAGGCGTCCTTCAAAGCCGTGGGGTGCTTCTCAATCTCGCCCTTCTTGTCCACACCGGGAAAGAGGAGTTCGGCCCAGTACTTTACGTCAATTACCAGGAAGAGATTCATCACTGTAGCCTTGGCGTGCTCAAAGGTATCAGGGAATTCGGTCCCGCCTGCGGAGATGAACACCCCTTTTCTCTTCTTGGCGGCGATTCTTCTTTTGAGAACGTATTTGCGAGCCCAGAAAGCCTGACAGCGGTCAATCATCGTCTTGGCCTGGGCAGTGACCCCGTAGAAGAAGACCGGAGAGGCCAGGACGAGGACATCGAGGCTCTCGATCTCCGGGTAGATCAAATCCATGTCGTCCTTCACCACACACTCTCCCTCTGCCAGGCATCCATCGCAGTGACGGCAAGGAGAGATCTTCATCTTGCTGGAGAGGATGAAAAGGCGAGTCTCGGCCCCGGCTTCCTCCGCCCCTCGCAACACCTCCCGCAAGAGGGTCTCGGTGTTGCCTCCTCGGCGAGGGCTCCCAGATATCCCTACCACCTTCATGCTATAGCATTTTTGCCAGGCGGCGCAAGTGAGCCTTCTCCGCCAGGATAACGTCGGAGATAGTCCCCCGCTCCGCCTCGCCCACCATCTCGCGAAGGTCGTAGAAGAACAACAGGGTGTCCTTCTCGAAACCCATCGCCGCCCGCAGGGCTGTCTCCCTATCCTGCGCCTGCTCGGCCAGCGTCAATCCCTTATCCGGGCCAGCGAACAGGGCGTCGGCCAGGACGACCTGGAGATAAGCCTGATACTCGTCATACTGGACGCCGACAGAGGACAGGTCAGGGTCTGGCTTCACATCTTCCAGCATCTTGTGGAACGCCCGGTAGTGTCCCCGCTCCTGGGCAGCCAGGTCTTCGAAAAGAGCCTTCACTTCGGGGTCGGCGCTCTTCGCGGCCACAGTGTTGTAAAAAGTCTCCCCGTTCTTTTCGATCTCCAGCGCCCACTTGAGCGCTTCGGCGGCAGTTAAAAAAGCCATTCTATTCCCTCCTCTATATGATATGCAGATCGCCCCAGAGCGCTTGACGCGCTCCACTATCCTGTGAAGCGACCTGCGGGCGGATTATTGGGCGTACGTCTCTGCCAGGTATTGGATAACCAATTCTTGCTCCGCCTGGCTGAGCTGGGCACCCTTTCCCACCATGCGCTCCACTGTCGCTTTCCACTCTTCTTCTGTCTTCCTGGCCCGCTCCACTCGCCCCAGGTCATGGCACCTGGTGCATCGCTCTTCAAGTAAGGTCTTGCCAGCGATAGCCGTTGGGGTGGCCTTTTCCTGCTCTGTGGTAGGGACAGCGATCTCGTCCTTGGCCTCGCCACAAGCTACAAGAAGCGATCCGAACAGCAGCACCAGGAGCATCATCGTAAATACAGAGAGTATGCGTCTGCTCATCCTATTCCTCCTCCAATTTTCAATTCGAGAGCGCTCAATCAAGTGAGTTGGGCAAAGTACCACAGCGCGCTGGCCATGAAAGTGCCCAGGATCAACAAACCCGCTGTTGCTCCTAGAGCCGTATTGTAACGCAGGTAGCGACGGAGTCGGTGGGTGATGACCACTTTCAGAAGCAAGACCAGGATCGCCAGTACTCCCATTACCGCGTGGGCCTTCACGCGAGGCGAGTATAGCTCATAGCCAAAGCCCACAACACAAGTCACAGCGACGGCCAGGGTCAAAACCAGCACGGCAATACCACCCCAGCGATGCAACATGCGCAACCGCTTCTTTTCAATGGACAATAAGCGTACATAGCCGCGCACCTGCGCCATCCCCAACGCCTGCACCAGGGCCAGAGCCAGGATCACGGTGGTCACTATAGACTTCAGCATCTCCAAGGACATGCTCAAATGACCTCTGCCTGCAACGCTTCTACCTGCTCTGGCCGCAGCTTCTCCAGCGGCTGTTCTACCAGTGGACCAGCTTTCAGAGCTGGCACCTGCTCCTCGTAGGTAGGTACACGTTCCGCGCGATAGAAAAGCCCAATGGGGATGCGCTCCCCCCACTCATAGGCGCGCTCCCAGGCGCCGGTCTTGTCCGTCGCGTCGTGGCCGATGTCTTCCAGCTTGTACACACGCGGATTGTAGAAGTCATACGCGCTGGTTCGATGGAAGGTGACGCAGGGCTGGAGCACATCCACCAGGGCGTAGCCCGGATGCTGCAGGGCCTGGCCGATGAGCCAGACCAGGTGGCGCAGCTCACCAGGGAAACCCCTGGCGACAAAGGTAGCTCCGGCGGCGATAGCCAGCGCCAGCGGCGGCACCGGCCGGTCAATGGCTCCTTCTGGCGAAGTAGGTGTGCGCATGCCAGGGTCGCTGGTCGGGGAATACTGCCCCTTGGTCAGGCCGTAGATACGATTATTCTGCACCAGGTCCACAATGCCAATGTTGCGGCGAACGGTGTGCATCATATGGCCCAACCCCATTCCGTACCCATCGCCGTCGCCGTGGATGGTCATGATCTTGAGGCCGTGATTGGCCAACCTGGCGCCAGTGGCCACGGGCAGGGCACGGCCATGAATGGTGTGGAAGCCGCTCACTTTCATGTAGTGCGGCAGCTTGCTGCCACACCCAATGCCGGTGAAAATGACCACCTGGTGCGGCGCGATGTCCTGCTCGGCCAGGGCCATCTTGACCGCGTTCAAAATGCCATAGTTGCCACATCCCGTGCACCAGGTGGGCGGGACAGGGCTGTCGAAGTCTTTGCGTGTGACCATGTTTTACCTCCGTTCGAGTCCCAGATATGTAGTTTCGGGTTTCGAGTTTCGGGTTAACTCGAAACTCACAACTCGAAACTCATGATGTACTCTGGCGTAAAAGCCCGGCCATCGTATTTCAGGATCGTGCCATCCATTTGACGCCCGGTCTGACTACGAATCAGCGTTGCCAGTTGAGCGGTGGCGTTGACCTCCACTGCCACAAGCTTCCGGGCTTGCTCAAAGGCCGCCGTCGCCGCCTCGACGGGGAAGGGCCACAAGTCCACGAAATGCAGGAGGTTAGCTCGGCCCGGCCGCTCTGCATTCAGCCGATCCACCGCCTCCCGTAGCGGCCCGTAGGTTGACCCCCAACTGACAAAGGTGATTTCCACATCATCGGGCCCGTATCGCTGCGGGGCGGACATCTCGTCGGCCATGCCGACCAGCTTGCGCTGCCGCTTCCCCACCTGCGCCGTGCGCATCTCCGGCTCCTCGGTGATGGCCCCGCTCTCGTCGTGCTCGTTGCTGGCGGCGACGTAGACCGCCTTGGGATGCCCAGGCACCGCTCGCGGCGAGACTCCTGAATCCGTGATCCGGTAGCGCAGGTATTCCTCGTCCAGCGCGTCCAGCGCCGCTTCGCTCAACAGATCCCCTCGATCAATCTCCACCGCATCGAAGTCGAAGGCGTTGAGCTCCAGGGTGCGAACCGCCACCGCCAGGTAGTGGTCGCTGAGCACCAGGGCCGGGGTCTGGTATTTTTCCGCCAAGTTGAAGGCCCTCCAGCCGGCCACGAAGCACTCTTCGTGAGTGCCCGGAGCCAGAAGGAAGCGCGGGAACTCCCCTTGCGAAGCGTAGAGCATAAAGAGCATGTCCCCTTGCTCGTGGCGGGTGGGCAGGCCAGTGGACGGGCCCGGTCGCTGGGCGTTGTAGATGACGACCGGCGTTTCCGTCATGCCAGCCAGCCCCAACGCCTCCACCATCAGCGCGAAGCCCCCCCCTGAGGTCGGCACCATGGCCCGCGCGCCCATGTGGGCAGCGCCGATGGCCATGTTGATGGCCGCGATCTCGTCCTCGGTGTGCTTGATGGCTACGCCGTAGCGAGCCGAATGAGCCGCCATCCAGTGCAGCACCGGCGAGCCCGGCGTCATCGGGTAGCCCGACACGAAGCGGCACCCGCCTGCCAGCGCGCCCAGGGAGAACGCCTGCGTGCCGTTGAGCACCATGCGCGGCGGCGCGTCCGGTATCCTCTCCAGCTTGAAGGCATAATCAGCGGCGAACTTCCGCCCCTCCTGGTAGCCCGCATCAATGGCCGCCAGATTGCCGTCCACCACCGCCTGGCCCTTGCGGGCAAAGTTCTGACGGATGACGCTCTGCATTGGCTCAGGGTCGAGGCCGGTCAGCCCCGCCGTGACGCCCAGGGCCACCGTGTTGCGAGCCAGCACGGTGCCAGCTTTTTCTTTGGCTACGTCGCTCAGGGGAATCGGCAAGAATAAAAAGCCCGCTGAACCCTCCCCTGTCCGCTGTACCACGTTGGAGTCGTAGACGATAGCGCCGCCCTCGACGATTTTGTCCCGATGGCGCGGGATCGTCTCCTCGGTCAGCGCCAGCAGCAAATGCACCGGCTCCGCGTGGGAACAGAGCGGCTGATCGCTCACGCGGACGGAGTAGAAGTTATGTCCACCCCGGATACGCGAGTAATAGTCGGGCAGCCCGAAGACGTGCAGCCCGCCCCGCGCCAGCGCCTTGCAGAACCCGGCGCCGGTCGATTCCACCCCATGGCCTGCTTCCCCGCCGATTCTGATCGTCATTCTGTTAGTTGTCATTTTACTCCATTCACATAAGCGAACTCTTCCAGAGACAACCTCTCCGGCCTCTCTTTCTCTGACTCCACCTGCTTCTCGGAAAGAAGAGGGCTTATAGTTTCGGAATGTTTGCCCACGTTCAACAGGGTGATAACCTGCATGTCCTCAGGGATGCCGAGGATCTCCTTCACCTGATCTTCTTTATATCCCGCTATCGGATGCGCCACCAGCCCCAGCTCCGTGGCCCTCAAGATGATGAAAGCTGTTGCCACCCCGGTGTCAAAAAGGTAGTAGTCTCTGCCCTTTATGCGGCAATCCAGATCCCCTCGGCTGAACACGGCAATGATCATAGAGGCAGCCTGAACCCACTGATTGCCCCTCGACATAGCACCGTGCAGCTTCTTCAAGACCTCAGGATCATGGGCAAAGACGAACCTCCAGGGCTGATTGTTGAAGCAGGAGGGAGTCAGTCGCGCGCTCTCGGCCAGGTCTCTGATCAGTTCTTCGGTTATTTCTACCGGCTCCAAGGAGCGGTAGGCTCTTCTCGCCTGGATAGTCTGTTTAACACTCAACGCATCCTCCTTAAAATCTTGGTTTCGATACACCTGCGGCTACTCAACCCCAGTCGCTCCTACTTCAGCATCCACAAGCTAACCGACATCACCGCCATCCCCGCGACGATACCAATGATGCTCAGATGCTCCTCCCCGTAGGCGCGAGATATGGGCAGTAACTCGTCAATGGAGATGAAGACCATGATCCCCGCCACCGCCGAAAGCAGCCCTCCTAATACGGCATCACTCAGGAAGGGCATCAGGACGACTGCCGCCAGCAATGCCCCTGCCGGTTCAGCTACGCCGGAGAGAAACGACCACCAGAACGCTTTGCTCCGACTCCCGGTCGCCGCGTAGACGGGCGCTGAAACGGCCAGCCCCTCTGGGATGTTGTGAATAGCAATGGCGATGGCGATAGCCACACCCAGTTGAGGGTCGCTCAGCGCAGTGGCAAAAGAGGCCATGCCCTCGGGAAAGTTATGGATACCCATACCCAGGGCCACAAACAGCCCAGCTTTGAGCAGACGGCTCTGCAGGGCCGCGTCCTGTTCATCCTCTTCCCCGGTATGGTGATGTTCGCCCATGTAGTCGTGCGGAATCAATTCGTCAATCAGAAACATGGCCGCCATGCCGCCGAAGAAGACAAGGTTGGCCGGCCCGAACCCGATGGCCTCGATCCCGCTGGGCAACAGCTCGACAAACGAGACCAGGATCATCACCCCACCGGAGAAACCCAGGGTCAGCGTCATCAAACGTGGGCCGGGCTTGCGAACGAACAACGCCAGCAAGCTGCCGATGGTCGTGGATAGCCCAGCCAGAACCGAAAGCAAGAGTGCGAAGCCAACACCAGGTGCCATATCAACCTTCCGGGTGTGGTAAACTGGTAGACTCGGCAGACGACACCAATCTACTAGCTAGCAGTCTACCAATTACTAATCGCTCTTTCAGAACGCGGATGGATTGGGGTTGCCCCCTCTCATCCGCCAGCCTCAGTGGTCACGCCAAGCTCAGCGGCCATCTCGTCCACTTCCTCCGCGCCCTCTGCCGAGCTGTACCAGTCCAGCAGACTGGGGTCCGCTGGGAGCATTAGGTGAGTAGAAACTTTCAGCTAAACTCGCAGTACTTCTCCCGCTTGGAATTACAGATAGGGCAACGGTCGGGGGGCTCGCCCTTCACGGTGTGGCCGCAGACGGAGCAGACAAAGACCGACCCCACCTCGACGTCGTTTCCATCTTCCACGGCAGCCTTGGCCAAGCCGTACAGCGCGGCGTGGATCTTCTCCGCTTCCAACGCCCAACTGTTGGAACGGACGGCGGCTTTCTCCTCCTGCAGCTCGGCCACGGCCACGAAGGCCGGGTACATCTCCTCGACCTCGTAGGTCTCGCCACCGATGGCGGCTCCCAGGTTGTCCGCTGTCTGGCCCAGATCCTTCAACACCTTGAAGTGACTGGTGGCGTGCACTCGCTCGGCGTAGGCGATGGCCTTGAAAAGTCGCGCCACGTTGGGGAACCCTTCCTGCTCCGCCTTATCGGCGAAGATGAGATAGCGCATGTGCGCCTGGCTCTCGCCAGCGAAAGCGCTCCTCAGATTGTTTGCTGTCATGTCATGCATTGTTTTTCTCCTTATCAGCTTACGCCAACATCTTTGCTGCTCTCCCACAGCCCATGGATGTTGCACAGGGCCAGAGCGTGCAGCGAGCCAGGCTTGTTGATCTTCAGAAACGTGGCCACCCCGTGGTGAGTGTATACAGGCCCCTGGTTCGGGCCAGCAGTGGATTCGCCGTGGGCAGAGAACTCGAAGTGGCCTACCTGGTGGGTGAACTTCTCCCCCTCCGGGTGGAAGTAGAGGGTGATCCAACTGATGTGATGCTCGGTGGTGTTGGGATGGGCAACCTCTTTCCCCAGGCTGACCTTCACCTCGAAGACCTCGCCCGCCTTCACCTGGGCCGGGCACTCTATGACCGGTACATGCTTTTCTTTTTTCCAGTCAGCTTTCTGAATACGTTCGCTCAACTCTGTCATGGTATTTGCCTCCCATTGCTGAAATACTGGGTGGAATCAGTCCCCCCACGGCTTGTACAAGATGCTCCATACGCTCGTTCCTATTGATACTCGGCCCTCACCTCCTCTCCACGTTCTGCGTTCGATCATTGAGTCAGACGCCTTCAACGCAGGGCACATCTGGTTTTGCCATCGGAGCAGCCGTCTGTCTATGACAGAAGTCATCTGCCATCACACAGATTATGGCATGAACCCCCATCTGGTCAACTGAGCAAGGCCCGTGTCAGGCGACCTGCTTGAACTGCCTCCGGGGGGCATTGCAGATGGGGCATCGCTCAGGAGCCTCCCCCTCGGCGACGTAGCCGCACACCTCACAGACGTAGTAGACCGGGGTAGTGTCGGCCATCAAGTGTCGAAGGGCGTGCTTGTAGAGGGTCGCGTGCCCCTCTTCCACGTCGCGGGCCTGGCTGAAGGAGATGGCAGTCCGCCGATCCCCCTCCTCCTCCGCTTCCCGGATGAACTGGGGATAGAACACCCCGCTGGCTTTCTCCTCCCTCTGAAAAGAGGCTTGCAGGTTGGTCTCGGTGTCTTTGACTACCACCTCTCCCAGGAGCTTGAGGTTGCGGATGGTGTGCACCCGCTCGGCCTCGGCCACCGCTCTGAAGAGGACCGCTATCTGGGGCAATTTCTCTTCCTCCGCCTTCTCGGCGTAGGCCAGCAGACGGAAGTGGGCCTTGGCCTCTCCCACGAAGGCTTCGTAAAGATTGCGCCGCGTCTTCTCTCCCATTACACCAACTCCTTCCCTACTGGGGGGTGTCGCTTGACCACTAAGAGGGTGAGGTCATCTGACTGCGGGGCATCGTCGGTGAAGGCCTTTACAGCATCCACCACTCCCGAAAGTATCTGCTGCGCGCTGGCGTCCGGGGTGACCGCCACAACTGCCTGCAGCCGCTCCTTGCCGAACTGCTGGCCATCGTTGTCCATCGCCTCGGTCACGCCGTCGGTATAGAAGACCAAAACGTCGCCTGGAGCCACATCAATCTCCTGCTCCTCCAGCTCAATGTTCTCAAGAATGCCCAAGACAATGCCCCGCGCAGCCAGTTCCTGGATCTCACCTGAGCTGCTCTGCAGCCACAGTGGTCGGTTATGACCAGCATTGGCATAGGTCAGCCGACCAGTGTCGGTGTCCAGTGTAGCATAGAAGGCGGTCACGAAGAGATCCGTCTGGCTGTGTTTCAGTATCAACTCGTTGGCCAGGCCCAGCGCGGCCGATGGGCTGCGGCCGTCGGCTGCGGCGGTACGAACCATCGTGCGGCTGAGGGCCATCATCAGGGCCGCAGGCACCCCCTTGTCGGCCACGTCTGCGATGACCAGGCCCAGTTGCCCAGGCTTGCCGGGCAATTCGAGAAAGTCGTAGAAGTCACCCCCCACCTGACGGGCTGCCTGGTAGACCGCAGCGAACTCCCAGCCTGGTACGACCGGGGACTCCTTCGGCAACAGGCCAAGCTGAATCTGCCGACCGATGGCCAGCTCCTGCTCCAGCCGCTGGCGCTCGATCTCCTCACGATGCAGCCGTGCCTTCTCAATAGCGATAGCGGCCTGGTTGGCCATCAGGCGCAGGAAGCGCACCTCGTCCTCATTCAGCAGCCGTGGCCGCCGTGTATCAATCATCAGCACGCCGATGGAGCGGCCATCAACAACCAGAGGGACCACCGCGTGCCCCCGGAAGCCCTCCGCTAGAACCCAATCCGCGCCCCAGGCGCCCGGATCGCTGGCCTCGATGTCCTCCACCAGCAGCGGTTGCCGCGTGCGCATCACCAACCCGGGGCCGCTGTGCTCATCGGTGGACATCTGGCACCGTCTGCCCACAGGGTCGGAGCGCCAACCGCTAGCGGCGCGAAACACCAGTTGGCCCTGGCCCTCACCGGGGAGCAGCAGCGCACAAGCGTCGGCTTGCAGCAAGCGGCGCGCCTCCTCGACCAGGTAGCCCGTCACGTCATCCAAGTCCAACCGTCTCAACAACTGGTTGGACAGGTCGAGCAGCGCTGCCTGCTCATGAATGCGCTGCTCCTTCAGCAGGTCGAAGAGGCGCGCCCGCTCCAGAGCGATGCCCATCTGATTGCCGACGTTGGTCAGCAAGGCCAGTGCCCGGGGGCTGAAAGACGCCCAGTCTGGCCCGAACAGGTTGAGGATGCCCAGTATACGGTCGCCGGAACGCAAGGGCACCGAAGCATGCACCGTCAGTCCGCGCCGGTCGCCGCTCACCCCACCCAGGCGGCTACAGCGCACCTCGTTATACGCCTCAGTCAGACGCCCCTGGTCGCAGAGACTCTGGCACTTGCAGCCACTCGCCCATACGCCAGCGTCAGCCAGTGCGGGTGGCAGGTTGTGGTGGGCCGCCAGCACGTAGCCTCCATTCTCCCTGCGATCCTGGGCTGTCGGGGCCTTCTCGAAGATCCATCCGGCCTCCAGCCCCATCAGTTCAACCAGCCGTGCCAGAGCGGAGTCGAGCGCGCCACGCACGTCCACAGCCCGATTCAGCGTTTCAACGATTTGGTTGAGGGTGATCAGGTCCTCAGGCAGCCGTGTCATCCAGCAGCCTCTTCTCCCCCTCAAGCCTCTTTATGCCCGCGATGTCCTGAGTCACCTCCAGGGTTCCCAGGTACTCTCCGTCTTGATCGTGGACAGGGAAATAGCGGATGTGGACGAACTTGCCCTGTTGCTTGATCCAGAACTCGGCCACGTCCCGGCGGCCGCTTCGGAAATCCTCGACGATGCGGTTGACGATGTGGAGGCTCTTCTGGGGATGGCACTGCTGAACTCCTCTCCCGATGACGGCTCTCGTCCGCGGGAAGATCCTCTCCTCGGCCTGGTTGAAGTATCTTACTTTGTCTTCCTTGTCCACGAAGGTGATGTCCACCGGCAGGGTGTTGAGTATGCTTTCAAGCTCTTCCCGCGACAACGATCCGGCCTCGAATGTCACCCTGCCTTCCACGTCGGGCTTAGGCGCCGGCGCCGCCTTCTCTTCGGGAAGCGCCTCCGCCCCTGTTGGGGTGAAGCTGCAATAGCCCAGCTCATCGAACTGCTGCCTTATGTCCTTCCACTCATCCTCGGCCAGAATCCTCAAGGAGGTGGGAAAGAGGATGTTGTTCTCCTTGGGGAAGTGACTGGTGAGCAACTCAGCCAGAGCGGACGTCACTTCGTCCAGTTGCTCGGCAAAGACCGGAAAGTCCATGCTTTCGCGCCCGTCAACGAGACCGTACAGGCTCTTCTTCACTTCCCTGATCTGGTTGTGATCCATCCACATGATCGCCGGGGGCTGCGTGATGCCGTGTTTTTCGAGATAGGGGAACAGGACGTTCTCCTCCCGCACGTAGTGGCTTTCCGCCTCCTTGAAACGATCTGCGAGGTCTCTCACTCGCTCCAGGCTAACAGAATCCACGCCGTCCGCCCTACTCAGCCTCTGAGCGATGCTTTTCAGTTCGCCGGCAAATTCGAGGAAGATTTTGTGCTCCTCCATGAGGATGTAGATGGGATGCCCTGCGGGGGCCAAAGACTTCTGGCTCTCCAGGGATTCTTTGAAGACAGCCAGGTGAACTTCGCAAAGCCGGTGTATCTCTTCCCTCGGCATCCCCTCCCGAATAAGCTCTTCCTCTGCCTGAGCTATCTCGACCGGAGTGGCGCCCCTTAGCGCCTCCTTGAACTCTTCCTTCACCGCCTTCGGGTCCGCGCCTTCGTGCAGGCTCTCTATCAACTCTTTCAGGATCTCTTTTCTCTCTTCACCGAGCAATTCGCTCATAGTTCAACTCCTTCACTAGTTATTATACACTCAAACCTCAAAATTCGCCAGAGAAGAACTTGCCCTCCTGGCCCTCACTGTTTATTATATCATTAGGACAGTCGTCTGTCTATGACAAAAGTCACTTTTCCCCATACGCTCGGCCCCACATATCCTACGCCAGATGCGATAGCAACTCAATTCACCGCATCAGACGGGCCAGGCTGCGAACGACTCGACCAGACGCGCCGCTCAACAATTGCTCCACGCGGATGGCGGCGGCGGCTTGCATACTGGCCGTGGAGTAGGTGGAGTAGACGTGGATAGCGCCTGCCAGGTCGCCCACCTTCAGACCGCGATCCAGGGCCACGATCCACTCGTGGATCATCTCCACGGCGCGCGCCGCGACTATCGTCGCGCCCAGCAACGTGCCGTCCTTCTTGTGAACTAGTTTCAGAAAGCCAGCGATGTTTCCCTCAGCCCGCGCCCGATCCACTTTCTCCATGGGCCACTGGCAGGTCATCACCGCGTCGCCGAACTTCTCCCGAGCCTGATCCTCGGTCAGCCCGATGTGGGCCACTTCCGGGTCGGTGAAGGTGGTCCAGGGCACCAGGTCAGTGACGCCTTTGGACGCGCCGGGCAGCAGGGCGTTGCGCACGGCCATGAAAGCCTGCCAGCCGGCGTAGTGGGTGAACTGGTAGCCGCCGGTGCAGTCGCCGGCGGCGTAGATGTGGCGCTGGCTGGTGCGCAGGTGCTCGTCCACCTGGATGCCTTGCGCGCTGTAGGCCACGCCCGCTTTCTCAAGGTCGAGACCATCCACGTTGGGACGACGTCCAGCGGCGATCAGGAGTACGTCGCCCAACAGTTCATCGCCGCCAGCGACCAGGTGGATGCCGTCCTCATCATTATTCCGCCAAGCGCGTTCGGCCCGGGCGTTGTAGCGCAGGTCAATCCCTTCCGCTTCAAACACCTCGCTCAGAACCCGCGATGCGGCCGGGTCATCGCGGGGCAACACCCGATCGCGGCTGACGACCAGTGTCACCTGCGACCCCAACCGTCGGAAGGCCTGGGCCATCTCGCAACCAATCGGCCCCGCGCCGACCACCAGCAGATGTAGTGGCAGAACCTCCAGGGACCAGACGCTTTCGTAAGTCAGGTAGTCTACGCCATCCAGGCCAGCGACGGGCGGGATGAAGGGATGGGTGCCGGTGGCGATCAGGACGTGACGCGCGGTCAGCCTGGCCTCATCCACAGCCAGGGTGTGAGGATCGAGGAATCGAGCAGCGCCCAGGAAGACGTCAATGCCGTCGGCGCGCAACAATTCGGGTGATTCGTGCTCATACACTCCGGCGATGACAGCCCGCACGTGGGCCATCACCGACGCTAGATCTACTTCCGGCTCGACGGGGGTCAGGCCGTGGCGGTCGGCGGTGCGCATCTGGTGGGCCACTTTGGCCGCCTTGAGCAGCGTCTTGCTGGGCACGCAGCCGGTCCAGGTGCAATCGCCGCCGATGCGGTGCTTTTCCACCAGGGCCACCCGCGCCCCCAGTTGGACGGCAAAGCCGGCCGCCGTCAGCCCGGCCGACCCGCCGCCGATGATGACTAGATCATAAGTCGTGTTCACGTTTCATCCTTTCCTGTGAGCTGCCTGAGCACAGCGAAGAGCCGCTCCACCGGCGGTCGGTCGGTAGCTTCGCTGCTGCGGTAAGCCAAGCGCAAGATGCCATCCGTGTCCACGATGAAGTCGCCGCCCAATTGCGTCGAATCGCCCTGGATGCCGCGCCATTGACGACCGGCGCGCATCAACTGGACATAGCGCCGCACCGTCTTCAGGTTCCACGACCGCAAGAGGGAGCGTTCCAGCCCGTAGACCTGGTAGACCGTTCGCTCCGGATCGAGCAGCAGGCGGAACGGCGTGCAGGTCTCTTCCAGCCAGGCCTGGGCCAACGGCAGGGCGCCGAAGGCCACGATCAACACCTCAGTGTTCAGTTGCTTGAACTCATCCTGATGCTGGCACAACTGTGCCACGTGCTCGCGGCAGGTCAGTCAGCCCAGGTGGCGCAAGAAGACCAACAGCACGTTATGGCCGTCGCGCAGCGTTTCATTCAAAGAGATGGTTTGACCGTCCGCCGTAGGTAGCGAAAAATCGGGGGCGACATCTCCCTCTCTCAGCATCATACACCTCCCATCAGCGCGTCGCTATTCCTGGCCCACAGATGCTGTGGACCGATCTCCCTCTATCGACGCACTGCTCTAGCGAACTCTTTCTTGCTTAACGCGGCTTACCGCTGAGTAGATCTGTCCCAGAAACCGGCTGGGCACCGTCATTAGAAGCGTCGTGCTGACAAACCCGTTACGGCTCGCTAACGCTTCCCAGGTTTGGCATGACAGAGGGTGCGGCACCCATGGGTTGCCCCGGTCGGTGTCGTACTCGACCAAGATCAACCGTCCAACGGGACCCAGGTAGCTGCGGACCAACTGTACAACTGGGTCTTTGTCGCGCTGGAAGTGGAGTGAATTCGCCATCAATACCCCGTCCAGCGGTGGTAGGTCTAGCCGCTTTGTATAGTCGGCGACGTGGTAGTGGACAGTCACCGCCGGGAAGCGGGCGCGCATCCGTTGTTCCTGCGTTCGCAGTGCATTTCGGTTTTTGTCCACCGAGTAGATCTGTCCATCAGAGCCGACCAGGTCGGCCAGCGCCAGCGTGAACGCGCCTGTTCCCGATCCGAGGTCGGCCCACACGCCGCCCGGCTCAGATATGCCACCCCGCAGCAGACTGACGTGATCTACGTGCTCCATACGAAATCACCTCAATGCTTCTCCTTCCCGAAACTGCGTGTGGTAGAGCTTGGCGTACACCCCATCCTTTGCCAGCAACTCGGCGTGGGTACCCTGCTCCACCAGCCGGCCCTCGTCCATCACCAGGATCAGGTCCGCCGAGAGGATAGTGCTCAATCGGTGAGCGATGACCAGGCTTGTCCTGAGCGTGTGCAACCCTGGTTGCCCCCCGCTTACGGTCGAAGGGCTAGTGTGCCCCTTCATTACCCGCTCCAACGCCTGTTGAATCAGCGCCTCGCTCTCGGAATCGAGGTGGCTGGTCGCCTCGTCCAGGATGAGCACGCGGGGGTCTTTGAGGATGACACGGGCGATTGCCACCCGCTGCTTCTCGCCGCCCGAGAGCCGGTAGCCCCGCTCGCCGACGACGGTGTCGTATCCCTCGGGCAGGCCGGCGATGAAGTCGTGGATGTTGGCGGCGCGGCAGGCGGCCTCCAGTTCCACCTGGGTCGCGTCGGGTTTGGCGTAGAGCAGGTTGGCGCGGACGGTCTCGTGGAACAGGTACGTCTCCTGCGTGACCGTACCCATGTTGGCCGCCAGGGAGGCCAGTGTGACGTCGCGCAGGTCGTGGCCGTCCAGCGTGATGTGCCCTGCGGTGGGCTCGTAGAGGCGGGGGAGCAAGTAGGTGATGGTGGTCTTGCCTGCTCCGCTAGGCCCGACCAAAGCCACCAGTTGGCCGGGCTGGATCTCGAAACTCACATCGCGCAGTGCCCACCGCGGTTCCGCTTTGCCGGCCTGAGGAGCTTTTCTCCCGTCGCCGCTCTTGGGCGGTACGGGCCGGACACCCGGCCCCCGGCCAAAGCGAGGGACATCTTCCAGCCCAGCCGCTACCGTGCCTTCGTCGCCTCCATCGCCGAGATAGCTGAACGAAACGTTCTCAAAGCGCACGTGTCCCTGTGCCTGCCCCAGCGGGATCGCGTCTGGCCGGTCTGCGATCTCCACCGGCAGGTCCAGCACCTCAAAGACCCGCTCGAAGCTGACCATACTGGTGGCAAAGTCAACCCGGACGTTGGTCAGCGACGCCAGCGGACCATAGAGCTGGCCCAGGTAGGTGCCGAAGGCAATGATGGTGCCTACAGTGAAAACATCCTGCAGCACCAGGTGACCGCCGACCCAAAAGACCAGCGCCGTCCCCACCGCCCCGGCCAGGCCCAGCCCCATGAAGAACCAGCGCCCGACAGTCGCTTGGCGCACGCCAGTGTCGCGCACCTGGGCCGCCCGGTCGCTGAACTTGCTCACCTCGTCGGCTCCGCGCCCAAAAAGTTTGACTAACAGCGCGCCGCTGACGTTGAGGGTCTCGTTCATCAGCGCGTTCATCTCGGCGTTGTACTCCATACCCTGGCGGGCGAGACGCCGCAACACGCGACCCACTCGCCGCGCAGGCAGGATGAACAGGGGCAGGATAGTGATTCCCAGAAGCGTCAGCCGCCACTCCAGCGAGAGCATGATGACGAGCGTGCTGACAAGGGAGATGAGGTTGGTGACGATGCTGACCATGGTGCTGGTCACCGCCCGCTGCGCGCCGATGACGTCGTTGTTCAACCGCGACATCATCTCGCCGGTTCTGGTGTGGGTGAAGAAGCGCATGCTCATCCGCTGCATGTGGGCATAGAGCGCCTGGCGCAGATCAAAGATGATGCCCTCGCCGATGCGAGCGCCCAAATAGCGCTGACCCACGCCGATCAGCCCGACCAAAACCGGGATGCCGACGACACCCAGAGCCAGCAGGTTCAGCCGCGCCGCGTCCCGGTTGGGCAGCGCGTTATCCAGCAGGTCGCGGTAGAGCAGGGGAAGCACCAGGTTGAGCAGGGAGGTCAGGACGATTAGCCCCGCCATCAGGCCTGCCTGGCCCCAATAGGGGCGGGCGTAGTCGGCCACCCGTCGCAGCAGCGCCCTACTGACCCGCGGGCGGTCCCGCTCCTCATCGTGGCGGATAAAGGCAAACCAATTACCCCCGCGAGCACCGTGAAAACCCATTTGCTGTTCCTCCTATCATGATAGCGATTCTCTGTTCGGGATTCATTCATCTCATTTCATTACCCGACACGGCCATCAGAAACCAGGGTTTTTCGCTTGACAAGGCATTTTGGGATGCTCCAGTACGCCCAGAATGCAGTCACTGGCTTGGTTCAGATGACCAAAAACCTGGTTTCTCTCCACATGTCGGGTAGTGATTGCAATCGGAACCCAACAGGGAATGTAGTCACAAATGGCTGTTTTGTCAAGTCTTTGAATTGCACATCATACGCTAGAACAGATCCGCCTGAAATACCCAGTAGTAGATCAAGTACGCGCCCGCTCCCATCAGGAACAGAGCACTCACCCGATGGACGTGGGGCACGATCCGTCGCAGCAGCCTGGAGACCGTCTCTCGAAACAGCGCAGTGCCCACCGTCACAGCGATGAGGACTGTTCCCATGCCGAGGGCGTAGCCGATGAACTGGCCCAGGGCAGCCAGCAAGCCCTGATTCGCCAGGCTGCTGCCGACAACCACTAGAAAGATGGGCAGCGTGCAGCTCAGCGAGCCGATGGCGTAGACGATGCCGAACAAAAAGACATTGCTCAGGTTGCGCTGCGGGCTGATGGCCACTCGGCTCGCCGCCATGATGCCAATGGTCCTGTGCGTCACCAGGAGCCACGCCCCCAGAACGATCATCACCCCGCCAATGGCCAGTCCTGTAAAAGGGAAAACGCTGATCAGCCACTGGCCGCCGGCCGCGAGAATGCTCCCCGCGACAGCAAAGATAGCGATGAACCCGGCCGTCGCCGTTCCACCGATGAGGAGGGCCTTGAGGGCCCGCTTCGCCGCCGACGCCTGGTCGGAGTCCGCCTCCTCAGCGCCGAGCTGATACAGGGCGTAGGAAGGCAGTAGCAGTACCCCGCACGGGTTCACGCTGGCCACCATTCCCGCGGCAAAGGCGTAGCCCACCGGGAGCAGCAGAGCCAGATTGGCTACGGTTGTCTCGATGCCGCCCTGAAAGCTGACCAGCAGGAAGAGAAGGCCGACGACGAGCACCGCTGGGATGATGAACGTGGCCGCCAGCACCAGCCTACGG
The DNA here is from genome assembly GCA_964461615.1 of uncultured Anaerolineae bacterium. GTDB lineage: Bacteria > Chloroflexota > Anaerolineae > VGOG01 > VGOG01 > CAZVCJ01. The sequence goes on along the minus strand of CAYWWC010000039.1, from coordinate 1,646 downwards.
CCCGTGGTCTTGGTGGAGGTTGAATCTTTCATTGCATCCGCCTTTCTCGGGTTTAGGCAGAGTTAGGAGAAACCAGGTGGGTCTTTAGCTCGACAATAAACTGCCCCGCAGCAAGCTGCGGGGTATTAACAGGCAGACCTGCCTTTCAGAACGCGTTGGACTTTGGACAAAGTGGCTTTTAGGTGGTTGAGGCGGTCCTGCACGCATCTTTGCAGCTGCATATAGTGGTCAATCGGCGCCATGTTTGACCGGAATTGGGTCAAACATGATTTGTCCAAAGCCCAAAACGCGGCAAGCCGCGGGGAATCACACCCTCTATAGATTGAATTTCACGCCAAGTGTCATTGCGAGGCGCGCTGTTTGCGCCGAAGCAATCCCCACCGTTGCTTGCAATTGGAGGCGGGGGATTGCTTCGCTACGCTCGCAATGACAAATGTTCTCATCTACAAACCACTCGAAGCGTCAAGCAACGCCTCTATGTATTCATTCAACTGACCTGGGGTCAGCCTTCCGGTCCACTGCTCGACGGTCTCCCCGTTGGGCTTGACGAACAGCGTGGTCGGCGTCCCCAGAACCCTGTAGTCTCGCACTACCCCGGCGTCGGACGTGGTCCCGGCAGGGAAGGTGATTTCCAGTTCATCGAGGAGAGCACGGGCGTCCTTCTCGGAGCCCAATCCGATGAACGGCCCGATGTCTACGCCAACGACGAGCACTCTGTCCCCGTACTCGTCGTACGCTGCTTGCAGTTCCGGCATCTCGGCTCGACAGACGGGACAGAGCCCCGCCCACAGATTGAGAACGACCGGCCTACCCTGGGCCAGCACTTCTGAGAACATGACCGACGGTCCTCCAAGTACATCCTGGCCCTGGTAGGCGATGATTTCGAAGTCGGAATCTAGTTCCACGCCCACCCCCTCTGGAACCGCAGGAGGCGCGTCAGAGGTGGGCTGATCGGCGCTATAGATGCGCGTTTCTGGCCTGAAGGCAATCCAGGAAAACCAGAAGTGATTGACGCTTACCACAGGCTCCAGCTGGCTGCCTGCCTTTGGGCCACTCATGGCCTTGCCCAGCACGTCCCACTCGCTGCCTGTCTGTTCGTCCACGATGCGGTCGCCGTCGAGGACGAAGGTCAGCGTCTGCTCGTCCAACTGGCGGGAGAAGGTGGTGGCCGCGCCGACGTCATCCCCCCCGGCGACGCTGAGCGCGTCCAGAGCCGAAGCGGTGCCAGGAACCCACAGCACGACGATGGGAGTGCCGCCCACGGTGTCGTTCGCCACGTGCACTTCTTGTAGAACATCGTAGGGGTAGCCGGCAGCCTCGCCATTCAGATCAACGGTCACCACCCGCGCCATCGGGGGCAGCACTCCCGGCGTCTCCGGGCCGAGGTAGAGGAAGGGCGAGTTGTTCACGTCGTCATAGCCAGTGTAGGGGTTCTGACCGTAGCTGCGACGGTAGCCAGTTTCCCGTGAGAGCACCTTTCCTTCTGGATAAGCCGCCTTGAAGTCGGTCCAGGAGATGAGGGAAGCAGGCACGAAGGTCAACTGGCGGCCGGTGAACTCGCCGGCGATGGCCTCGCCGGTGGCCTGCTGCCACCAGGTCTCCGTCTGCCGGTCGTACATGATCAGGTTGCTGTAGCGCAGCCGTCC
>CAYWWC010000038.1:0-20893 GCA_964461615.1 uncultured Anaerolineae bacterium | reverse complement strand
GACCCTTCAGGTTCAAGGTCTTGGTTATCGCCGAGGTCAGACTCGTCTTGCCGTGATCAACATGCCCGATGGTGCCAACATTCACATGCGGCTTCGTCCTCTCAAAATGCTCCTTAGCCATCAGACTTCTCCTTTCCCTTTGAAAAGTGGTATATGGGTGTGATACCCTCAAGCAGCCCGCGCCGCCACTTCGGGCGACACTTGGTCATAGTAATCGAACTCCATTGTGAAAACGCCGCGCCCTTGAGTCCTCGATCGGAGGTTGGTTGCGTAGCCAAACATTTCCGATAAAGGCACGTGAGCCTGCACTGCCTGCAATCCTCCGCTCAGAGGTCTCATGCCCTCGATCTGGGCGCCTCGCGCGCTCAAATCTCCGATGATCTCGCCCGCAAACTCTTCGGGCGCTACCACCTCCAGCTTCATCACAGGCTGCAAAAGGACAGGAGCAGCTCGCTGCACTCCGTTTCGCAAAGCCATAGAGCCGGCGATCTTGAAGGCCATGTCCGAGGAATCTACGTCGTGGTAAGAACCGTCCACGAGGGTAACCTTTAGATCAACCAACGTATAACCGGCCAAGACACCACTATCCAGAGCCTCACGAACACCCCGCTCTATGGAGGGGACAAAACCCCTGGGGATAGCCCCCCCCACAAGCTTGTTCTCAAACTCAAACCCCTCGCCCTTCTCCAGAGGTTCCAGCTCCAGCCAGACGTGGCCATATTGACCCCGCCCTCCCGTCTGACGAACAAACCGCCCCTCGGCCCGTACCGCCTTGGTTATGGTTTCTTTGTATGCCACCTTAGGGCGCCCCACGCCGGCTCTGACCTTGAACTCCCGGAACATACGTTCAACCAGGACTTCCAGATGCAACTCGCCCATTCCAGATATGACGGTCTGACCCGTTTCCTCATCAACCCTTACCTTAAAAGTCGGGTCCTCTTCGGATAACCGCGTCAAGGCCCCGCTCATCTTATCCTGATCGGCGTCGGTGCGGGGCTCAATAGCCACCGATATGACCGGTTCTGGAAAATCAATGCTTTCCAGGATAATGGGGTGGTTGAAATCGCTCAAAGTCTCACCAGTGAGAGTGTTCTTGAGACCCAAAGTGGCCCCGATGTCACCGGCCAGCACCTCGTCCATCTCCTCGCGGCGGTTAGCGTACATGCGAAGCAGACGACCGATGCGTTCCTTTGTGTTCTTATTGGTGTTACGCACCGCCCCCCTGGCCTTGATCTTGCCTGAGTACACTCTGAAATAGGCCAGACGGCCCACGTAGGGGTCAGTTACAATTTTAAAGACCAGAGCAGCTAAAGGTGCAGCTTCATCAACAGGACGACTCTCTTGGGCCTCGGTCTTGGGATTCATCCCTACGATGGGCGGAATGTCTAGCGGCGAAGGCAGGTAGTCCACCACCGCATTCAACATGGGCTGCACACCCTTGTTCCGCAGAGCCGACCCGCAAAGCACCGGTACCAATTCACTGTCCAGGGTAGCCTTACGCAAAGCGCGTCGCAACTCCTCGACTGTGATCTCCTCGCCCTCCAGATACTTGATGGTCAGGGCCTCATCAGTTTCGGCCACTTTTTCCACCAGGAGATCTCGCTTCTGGGCTGCCTCATCCTGCAACTCGGTCGGTATCGGACCGACCTCAGGTTCCGTGCCCAGATCGTCTCCGTATGAGATGACTTGCATGTTAATGAGATCAACAACGCCGCTAAAAGAGCTCTCCATCCCAATCGGAACCTGCAGGGCCACAGGATTAGCTTGAAGCCTCTCCTCGATCATCTCGATGGTACGCCAGAAGTCGGCCCCCACACGGTCCATCTTGTTCACGTAGCAAATGCGCGGCACCTGGTAGGCATTGGCCTGCCGCCAGACGGTCTCAGACTGAGGCTCCACACCGGCTACGGCATCGAAGATGACGACGCCTCCGTCCAAAACTCGCAGGCAGCGCTGAACCTCAACAGTGAAGTCTATGTGGCCTGGAGTATCAATGATGTTAATCTGATGATCGCGCCAATGGCAAGTTATGGCCGCAGAAGTGATGGTTATACCTCTCTCCCGCTCCTGATCCATCCAGTCGGTGACGGTCGTGCCATCGTCCACGTCCCCTATGCGATGAGTACGGCCTGTGTGAAAGAGCACTCGCTCAGTAGCAGTAGTTTTGCCCGCATCTATGTGGGCAATTATACCTATGTTGCGCATCCTGTCTAAAGGGTATTCTCTAGGCATAGCTATAGCTCACTTACCACCGGTAGTGAGCGAAAGCCTTGTTGGCTTCAGCCATCCTGTGGGTATCGTCCTTCTTTTTGATAGCGGCCCCAGTGCCCTGAGCCGCATCCATCAACTCGCTGGCCAACTTCTCGGCCATTGACTTGCCGGGGCGATTACGAGCCGACTGCAGCAGCCAACGCACGGCTAACGAGAATCGTCGGTCAGGCGCAACCTCCATCGGTATCTGGTAGGTCGCCCCGCCAACCCGCCTGGGCTTGACCTCCAGGACTGGGGCTGCGTTATCAATGGCCTGCTCAAACACTTCTAGGGGGGGTTTTTTCATCCTCTCTTCGATGATGTCAAATGAATTGTAGAGGATCCTGGTCGACAGGCTCTTCTTACCCCCACTCATCAGTTTGTTGATGAACTTGGCCACCACCACATTGTTGTACTTTGCGTCGGGCCTAATCTCCCGCTTGGGAGGGCGATAGCGTCTGGGCATGCTAAACTCCTACTCTTCCCTTGACTTCTTGGGCATCTTTGTACCATACTTTGAACGTCCCCTGTGGCGACCCTCGACCCCAGTGGCGTCCAAGGGTCCACGGATCACGTGGTAGCGAACGCCTGGCAGGTCTTTGACCCGGCCACCCCGGATCAAGACCACGGAGTGCTCCTGCAAGCTATGCCCCTCACCGGGGATGTAGGCCGTGACCTCAATGCCATTGGTGAGCCGCACCCTGGCGATCTTGCGCAGAGCGGAGTTGGGCTTCTTGGGAGTCATCGTTTTGACCTGAGTGCAGACACCCTGTTTCTGGGGCGCCCCTTGGGGACGCCGTTCCCTCTTCTGCTTCAGGGCGTTGAAGGTGTAGTGCAAAGCCGGGGCTTTGCTCTTCTTCTTCTGTTTCTTCCGTCCTTTTCTGACCAGTTGGTTAATAGTCGGCAAGTTGCACTCTCCCTCCAAGCCTAATCGACTGCCTGGCATCCTCAAGGTATAAATTCACCGAAAGAGGCCATCGTTAGAGAGTCGCGACGGCCTCGGTGTAACCTAACGCGCTCATCATGAAGTGAACCAGGGAACGTTTGGCCCACGATTTCGACACATTATAGCACAAACGATTAAAAAGAGCAAATCTCAAAAAAACCATTTCAATCTCCTCTGCCGTATTTCGACAAACCTAAGCCCAGACCAAACCGGGGAAGCCTCTCCCTCTCGTCGTCCTTCCCTAACTTGATGATCTCTCCGTTATCGTCAATGGCCTCCACGGAGAGGCCCAGGCTCTGTAGTTCCTTGACCAGCACCTTGAAAGAGGCTGGCACCCCAGGTTCTTGGATCTCCTCCCCTTTGACAATAGCCTCGTAGGTCTTTACCCGCCCGATAACGTCGTCAGACTTGATGGTGAGCATCTCCTGCAGGGTATGAGCGGCGCCATAGGCCTCCAAAGCCCAGACCTCCATCTCGCCGAAGCGCTGGCCGCCAAATTGGGCCTTGCCACCCAAGGGCTGCTGGGTGACCAGAGAATAGGGACCCGTGGAACGAGCGTGCACCTTGTCCTCCACCAGGTGATTCAACTTCATCATGTGGATAACGCCAACCGTGACCGGCTGATCAAAGGGCTTGCCGGTTTTGCCGTCATAGAGAATAGCCTTACCCAGAGTGGGCAAAGGGATGCCGTCCTCCTGGCTCACGCGCACGGCCTCCAGCTCCACTTCCTCATCACTCAGCGGCGTAGCGTCGTCTCGCTGAGACGCTTCCGCCAGCCAGAGGCGCAGGCAAACCGTGTGCGCCCGACGGTCCGCCTCCTCCTTCTCGGCCAGGGAACGCGGATCATTCTCAAAGACCAGGATGGTCTCAGGATCGTAACCTTGCTCCTTCAGCCACTCTCTAAGAACACAGCGACGCGCATAGACCTGGTCTGTCGCCAATGCTTCCTCATTGTATCCCTTCCCCTCCAACCATTGGCCGATGTAAAGAAAGCGAGCTTCCTCGTCGTCCTCCAGGTACTCAGGGTCGTACTCCATCTCCTCCAGCCACTGCCAGGCTCGCTGCGTGATTTCAGTCCAGGCCTGGTCAATGAGCCAGGCCCGCGCCAGCTCTGAGGCGATCTCATCCTCATCAGCCCCATCGAAAACGGGCGAAACAGCCCTGAATCCCAACCGGCTGGCGGCCCAGCCCAGGTGGGTCTCTAGGATCTGTCCGATGTTCATGCGACCCGGCACGCCCAGGGGGTTGAGAATGAACTCCACCGGAGTGCCATCGGAGAGGAAGGGCATGTCCTCAATGGAAAGCATCCTGGAGATAACTCCCTTATTGCCGTGTCGGCCGGCCATCTTGTCACCTTCGGTGATTTTACGTCGCTGAGCCACACCGACCCGCACCATTTTATCAACGCCAGTCGGGAGGTCCCGGTGCTCATCGCGGGTAAAGACACTCACATCCACTACCTTGCCCCGCTCGCCGTGGGCCAGGCGCAAGCTCGAATCCCTGACATCCCTGGCTTTCTCGCCAAAGATAGCTCTCAGGAGTTTCTCCTCAGGAGTCAGTTCCTTCTCGCCCTTGGGGGTGATCTTGCCCACCAGAATGTCGTTGGGACCCACCTTTGCCCCGATGTGCACGATGCCCTCTTCATCAAGGTCCTTCAGAGCCTCTTCTCCCACATTGGGGATGTCGCGCGTAACCTCCTCAGAACCAAGCCTGGTGTCGCGGGCTTGGATCTCGTGTTTCTCGATGTGAATGGAGGTGAATTTGTCTTCCCGCACCAAGCTCTCGCTGATCAGGACGGCGTCCTCATAGTTGCCGCCCTCCCAAGACATGAAGGCCACTAACACGTTCTGTCCCAGGGCTAACTCGCCGCCATCAGTAGAGGAAGAATCGGCCAGCACATTGCCTCTCTTAATACGCTCACCCCTGCTAACGATGGGGCGCTGATCAATACAAGTTGATTGGTTGGAACGATTGTATCTGCGTAAGGGGTAGACGTGAGGGCCATCATCGCCAGCCACCACGATCTGGTGACTGGTGGCGCTAACCACCTCTCCATCCTCTCTGGCTACAATCACCTGGCCGGAATCAATGGCCGCGTCCCATTCCATACCGGTGCCCACCAGAGGCACCTCAGGGGCAACCAAGGGCACTGCCTGGCGTTGCATATTGGAGCCCATCAGAGCGCGGTTGGCGTCGTTATGCTCCAGGAAGGGGATAAGAGCCGCCGAGATGCCCACAATCTGCTTGGGCGAGACGTCTATGTAGTCAACCATCTCTGCCGCCGCGAAGAGGAACTTCTGGCTGCGCCGCACCGAGATGCGAGGCTCAAGGAACTGACCCTTGTCATCCAGGCGAGCGTTGGCCTGGGCGATGGTGTATTTGTCCTCCTTGTCGGCCGTGAGATAGGTGATCTCGTTGGTAACAATGGGCTTGATTCTGACATCGTCATCCAAGGGCAATGCGGCGATGTGCCTGGCCAGATCCGGGGTAATGAGAGTTCCCGCCTCAGCCACCACCTCCCCACTCTCAGGATCTAGAACCTGTGCCCGCAAGGTCTTATCCACCAACTGCTCGTAGTCGTTGGGGACAAGCTTGATCACCTTGCGATACGGGGTTTCAATGAAGCCAAAGGCGTTAACTTTACCGTAGGTGGCCAAGCGGCCGATGAGGCCAATGTTGGGCCCTTCGGGGGTCTCGATGGGACAGATGCGGCCATAGTGACTGTGGTGAACGTCGCGCACGTCGAAGCCTGCCCGCTCGCGCCTCAGCCCTCCTGGGCCCAGGGCCGACAGGGTCCGCTTATGGGTAAGCTCGGCCAGGGGGTTGGTCTGCTCCATGAACTGGGACAACTGGCTACCGCCGAAGAACTCCCGGATAATCGCCACCACAGGTCGAATATTGATCAAGGCCACGGGGGTGACCTGCTCTGGGTCGCGGATGCTCATGCGTTCTTTCACCGCCCGCTCCATGCGCCTAAGCCCGACGCGCAACTTATTCCCGATAAGCTCGCCCACGGTCTTGATCCGTCGGTTGCCCAAGTGGTCTATGTCATCGGGCTCTTCCACCCCGTTGTTGATGCGGATCATGCGCGCCACCAGCCTGACCAGGTCTTCCCTTGTGATGGCGCGCCGCTCAAGCGGAATGTTGAGTCCAAGCCGCTGATTAAGTTTATAGCGCCCCACCTTTTCCAAATTGTAACGGTGCGGGTCAAAGAGTTGGGCCTTCAGATAGTCCTTGGCGTTGTCAAGAGTTGCCGGGTCACCGGGGCGCATCTTTTTGAAAAACTCAAGCAGGGCCTCGTCAGCCACAGTGCGGTCACCCTTTGGTTCCCATGCCGGCTCCTGCTGGATGGTGGTGGCAATGTACTGGTGATCGGGCATGTTATCAACTTCCGCGAAGAGCTCCAGCAGTTCCTTATCGCTGCCCTCTGTGAGGATCTCGCTGCCAGTACCATCGTCCACTGCTGCCAGGGCTCGCAGGAGGACGGTCACGGGGAACGTGCGCTTACGATTAAACTTGATGATGATGTAGTCGCTCTTGCGAGTCTCGAACTCCATCCAGGCTCCCCGGTCGGGAATGAGCTTGGCCTGGCTGAGCAGGCGTCCCGTGGTCCGCTCCTCCTCGGCGTCGAAGTAAGCGCCGGGAGAGCGGATCAACTGGCTGACCACCACCCGCTCGGTGCCGTTGACGATGAAAGTGCCGCTTTCGGTCATAACGGGGAAATCACCCATGAAGATCTCCTGCACCATAGGCTGGTCAATCTCCCGGTTGTAGAGCATGACCTTCAAGTACAGAGGAGCGGCGTAGGTCATATCTCTATCCAGGCACTCATTCTCGGTGTACTTGGGTTCATCGAAGCGATATTCCAGGCCAAACTCCTCATTTACGTGCCGGTCCAGGCCAGGAAAGTGAAGCTCCAGGTTCCCGCTGTAGCTGACGATGGGCGAAATCTCATCGAATAGCTCCCGCAGAGCCACTTCTTGAAACCACTTAAAGGACTTCAACTGCACCTCGATCAGGTCGTGTAGGTGCAGCACCTCTGGAATTCTAGCATACGATTTGCAACCAAGATTATTAGTCATAGGTTACCTCTGACTTCCCCTCTTGTCATATCATAGAAAAGACAAAACCCAATCCGCTGGGACATCTGCGCCTTCGCAAATTGAGTTGAAGGCTTGGATAGACACAACTGTGTATTATACCCACTTTCCCTGCTTCTGTCAAATCGGCAATTTTGAGAATCCTCACTCCACATTACTATCACGCCAAGTGAGCACGGTGTTATCGTCCTCGTCGCGGGCCAGGGAGACGTAGCGGTTATCGTTCGACAGCGTGTTAGTGATGATCGTGGGCGTCGTGATGGGCGCGGTGGGGGTATAGTAGACGTCGTCCAGCACAGCATAGGCCATCTGCCGGCTCCAGTTGGGATAGTAGCCATCCTGCTCCCAGGCGACGATGGCCTTGCCATTGCGCAAGCCAACGGCGTCAGGGTCGTAGGCGCCATAGGGCACATCGGTCAGGCGGGTGACCGGATGGGCGACGTTTCCGGCGCTATCCAGCACCGCGTAGTAGATCTCGTAGCCGACGGCGTGGTCGCCCTCCCAGGTGAGCAGCACGTTGCCGTCGGGCAGCCGGTTGGCGCGGGGTCCGTAGTCATCATAGTCCGTGTTGTGGGCCAGGTCGTCCAACGCCCTTGCGAACTCCTCCACATGGGCGTTCAGCCCCTCCAAGTCCCCTGATCCTGCCGGAAAAATCGCCGTCTGATCCGAGTCGGTATCCGGCAAGGGTGCCAGGCGATGGTAACCGGGCTTCAGTTCCTCAGGATGCCACAAATGCACGCGGGAGAAGATGGACACCAGGAGCACCTGGGCCAGGGCCTGCTCTAGAATGACCGCCGGCCTAGCAATCTGTCGGAGAGACCTTCCTGGAAGCTCCGGGCGATACAATATGAGCGAAAATCCGCCTAAAAGGGGCCCAAATGTCAAGCCGGAGTACCACTTTAGCTTCCAGGAAGGTTAGGCCACTCCCTCTCCGACAGACTGCTAGCCAAGCTTCGCCTCAAACCGACAAGAATGAACCACGGAGACACAGAGAGCACGGAGATTGTCAGAAAGCGTTCTCAGTGTTCTCGGTGTCTCCGTGGTGAGAGGCATTGCTTTGCTGGCGGTGAGCAATTGATGCGCTTCTACAGCCTGGCGGCCACGGCCTCGGCGACCTCCAGGGTGGTGTTGCTGCCGCCCAGGTCGTAGGTGCGCACTTTCCCCTCGGCGATTGTGTCGGCGATGGCCTGCTCCAGGGCCTGCGCCGTCTCGGCCTCCCCCAGCCAGTCCAGCATCAGCTTGACCGCCAGGAGCATAGCCGTGGGGTTGACCTTGTACTGCCCGGCGTATTTGGGCGCTGAGCCGTGGGTCGGCTCGAAGATGGCAAAGTCGTCGCCGATGTTGCCGCTGGCGGCGAAGCCCAGCCCGCCCACCAACTGCGCCGCTAGGTCGGATACTATGTCGCCAAACATGTTGCTGGACACGATCACCCCATAGTCCTGCGGATTCTTGACCAGCCACATAGCCATGGCGTCCACGTTGGTCTCCCACAGCTCAATGCCAGGATACTCCGCAGCGATCTTGCGCGCCTCGCGCACCATCAGCCCACTGGTCTCGCGGATTACGTTCGGTTTCTCCACCAGGGTGACGGTGGGATAGCCGTGCAGCTTGGCGTACTCGAAGGCCTGGCGGACGATACGCTGGCAACCCTGGCGGGTGAAGATGCGGGTCGATAGGGCAATGTCGTCCGAAGATACGCCCTCGAAGGCGGCCATCCCGGGACTGTGCGCCTCTAGCGTCGTCCGCACCCCGTCCGGCAGAGGGTGAAATTCCACGCCAGCGTAGAGCCCCTGGGTGTTCTCACGAAAGACCACCAGGTTCAGATCGTCGCGGTAGTTCAAATGGTTCCCCTTGAAGGCCTTGCAGGGCCTCAGGTTGACGTACAGGTTGAACAGTTGGCGCATGCGCACAATGGGGCTACGGTAGATCAACCCCTTGCCCTGAAGCTCAGGAACCAGTTCTTTCTGTGATTCCTCTTTGGGCTTGGATGTGATAGCGGCAAACAACGCGCAATCACAGGTCTTGAGGGTATCAACCGTGCGCTGCGGCAGAGGCTCGCCCTCGGCGCACCAGAACTCCCACCCGATATCGGCGGGGATGTACTCCGCGTCCAGCGCGATCTTATCCAGCACGATCTTGGCTGCATCCATCACGTCCACTCCGATGCCGTCGCCCGGCATCCAGGCTATTCTGTACTTTGCCATTTCACTCCTCCAATTTCTAATTTCTAATCTCCAACCCCAACTGCTTGCGCACGTGGGGAATCAATCCGCCCTCCTCCAAAATTTCCATCACCGAAGGCGACAGCGGCGGGAAGGCATACTCGCCCCGTGGGGTGGTGACGATGCCGGCGGCGAAGTCAATCGTGACCTCGTCGCCCGCCTCCACCGCCTCCACCGCGTCGCAAGTGACAATGGGCAGCCCGGCGTTGATGCAGTTGCGGAAGTAGATGCGGGCGAAGCTGCGAGCCACAATCGCTCCCACACCGGCTTCCTTGAGGCAGGTCACCGCCTGCTCGCGGGAACTGCCGCAGCCCCAATTCTTGCCAGCGACGATGATGTCGCCGGGCTGCACGTTAGCCACAAAAGTCGGATCTAGGTCTTCCAGCGCGTGCTGGGCCATCTCTTTGGGATCGGAGATGCTGTAGGTATACTTGCCAGGAAAGATGACATCTGTGTTCACGTCATCGCCGTACTTCCACACACGGCCAGTGATCTTCGTCTGCATCGCTACACCTCCCTCGGATCAGTGATGACGCCGGTGAGCGCCGAAGCGGCCACCGCGGCCGGGCTGCCCAGGTATATGAACGCCTCCTTGGATCCCATCCGCCCTTTGAAGTTGCGGTTGGCTGTCGAGATGGTCATCTCGCCGGGAGCCATGCAGCCCTCGTGCGCCCCCAGGCAAGGCCCGCAACCCGGGTTGAGCAGCGTCGCCCCGGCTGCTACTAGATCACTGATGATGCCCTGCTCAATGGCGGCCAGCAAAATCTCCCGCGAGGCAGGCAACACCAGCAACCGCACACTCGAGGCGATGTGCTTGCCGCGCAAGATCTCGGCGGCTGCCGCCAGGTCTTCCAAGCGACCGTTGGTGCAGGTACCCACCAGGGCCTGATTGATCAGCGTGCCAGCCATCTCGGTGACCGGGACCACGTTGTCCACCGTGTGCGGCTTGGCTACCTGCGGGGCCAGCCCGCTCACGTCGTATTCAACGACCCGCTCGTAGGTCGCGTCTGGGTCGGCGTGAACCTCCTCGTAGTTGTGTTCGACTCGTCCCTGTAGCCAGGTGCGCGTTTTCTCATCTGGTTCGACGACTCCGTTCTTGGCCCCCATCTCAGCAGCCATGTTGGTCAACACCATGCGGCTGGCGATGCTCATGTTTTGGACGGTCTCGCCGGCAAACTCCACAGAGCAGTAGTTGGCTCCGTCAGATCGCAGATCGCCGATGATATGGAGAATCACGTCCTTGGCCGACACTCGCTCCGGCAGAGTACCGTTGATGACGATCTGCAAGCTCTCTGGCACGCGCAGCCAGATCTGGCCGGTGGCCATCACCGCGGCGGCCTCCGTACGCCCAATGCCGGCGGCGAAGGCCCCGAACGCCCCGTGGGTCGGCGTGTGCGAATCGCTGCCGACGATGACCGCGCCAGGCCAAGCGTATCCCTTTTCCGGTAACACCTGGTGGCAAATGCCCTCGCCGATGTCATAGAATGACGAAATGCCCTGCTCGGCCACGAACTCGCGAGTGGCCTTGTGGCTGGCCGCGTAGGTCTCGCTGGCGGCCGGGGCAACGTGATCCAGCACAATGACACTCATGTCAGGATCGGCCATTTTGCTCACACCGATCTTACGGAACTGCCCCGCGATGGCCGACGTGTTGTCGTGCGTCAAGAGCTTATCAGGCCGAACTGTGACGATCTGTCCCGGCACAACGCTGTCCAGACCCGCCTTGCGGGCCAGCACTTTTTCCACGAAAGTATGTCCCATAATGCTCCTCCTGAAACTTGACAAAGGGGTGCTAAGATGCTACAATGGCGTACGAATTGTACAGTTAGTACATTATCCCGCTAGGAGGTTCCTATGTCGCGCCAACGAAGTTGGCCTATCACTATTGGCACCAGCGAGGTTCGCGAAAGGCTGGCCCACGTGCTAAACGAAGTGGCCTATGGCAGCCAACGTTACATCGTCGAGCGACGGGGCAAGCCACTGGCCGCCATCATACCGGCGGGAGAGTACGAGGCTTTGCTAGAGATGCTGATCGATGCTGGCGTCAGAGGCGAAATCCACGGCATCGCGGTGCAGATTCGCTTCAATGGCGATCGCTACTTCATCTCTGACGAACAGTTCGACCTCTACGGCGAAGGTCCTACTCTGGAAGCTGCCCGCCGGGACTACTGGCTGGCCGTGCAAGACTACCTGGCCGATCTGGAAGCGGACGCCGACCGATTAGCCCCCTACCTGGCTGACCAACTGACCCAACTGCGCGCGCTTCTGACCGTTGAGGCGACTGACGAGAAGGACAACCCGGTATGAGCACACTGAAAGTCCGCCAGGTGGAGAAAGCCCTCGTGAACAAGCTAGGCTTCGAGCGGCGCGATTCCCACCACCGCATCTACCGCATCTACCTGGATGACCAGTTGGTGGCTCGCACCTTTATCTCACACGGCCAGCGCGAATTGACGAGCTATCATATCGGCCAGATGACCAAGCAGATGCGCCTATCGCGTCAAGAGTTCCTCGACGCCGTTGAGTGCCCGCTTGATCAGGAGGCATATCACACCCTCATCCGCCAGCGGCTTCTTCCGTGATCTTGAACAATCTCCAGCGTTCGAGGGCCCGCCCGTCGGGGGTGAATACCGGATCGCCCATCATCTCAGCCCGCAGGCCGAAGAGCTTGCGCAGGCCGGCAAACATCAGCGCGGTGGAGATATGCGCTGGTACGCCCCCCTCGGCGATGATCCGCTCAGCGCCGGGCATGATGACGGGTTCAAACATCTCGTACTCCAACTCATCCTCTGCGGTCTGCCGGACTTTCAGATCGGCGAAGTAGCCCACGCCCACCAGGTACTCTGCCAATCCCTCCATGGCCGTCAGCGGTGTGGTGGTATCCAGCTCTAGCCGCTCGTGCACGTCATCGAAGAGCACCTCCCCCGCCCGCCAGACCACCTTCCACGCCTCATCGCCCCAGTTCTCCCAGATGGCCCGGTAGATGGCGTAGATCTCCAGATCGAAAAAAGCAGGATCAATCGGACTCTCGTACATTTGCTTCTCACTCCTTCAGCGACTTACCGTAGGCGAACAGGTTGCCCGCCTGGAAAATGTCCATCTGCACCTGCGAGAAGGGCTGCGCCTGGAAGGTCTTCGCGCCGTCGAGCGACAACTGGCCGGTCTCGAAGTCCACCCCCAACTCAGCGCCGGACTTGAACTCGCCAGCCCGCTCGGTGAGCCCAGGCAGCGAGAGGATGGGGAACCCGCTGTTGATGGCGTTTCGCTTGTAGATCGCGCCAAAGCTCTCGGCCACGATGGCGCCGATGCCCAGCGCCCGGAAGCAATCCACCGCCTGCTGCCGGGACGACCCGGCGCCGAAGTTTTTCCCCACCAGGATAATATCACCCGGCTGCGCCTTCTCAGCGAAATCCTCCCAGCCCCCCAGGTTGCCCAGCGCGAACTGGCCCATCTCCTCCACAACGGTGATGTGCAGATGGCGGTTGTGAAAGATCATATCGGTGTCAATGTCGTCGTACAGTTTTCCGTCAGGGTCGGTGAGTACCCAGATGCGGCTTTTGATGTGCATGCGAAGCATGCCTGTATCTTTCATCTTCTTTGCACCTCCGGCACGGTGATCTCGCCCTTGAGCGCAGACCACGCCGCCGTGATCGGGCTGGCCAGGTAGGTATCGCCTGCGCCCTGCTTGCCGGTAAAGTTGCGGTTGCTGGTGCTGACCTGCACCTGCCCCCGGCCGGTCATCCCGATCTGGCCCGAGGCGCAGCCACCGCAGCCGGGGTTGCTGATGATGAACCCGGCATCGAACAGGGTCTCGATCAGCCCCTCCTGGAGCATGAGCTGGTAAACCTCGCGGGTGGCGGGCACGACTGAAGCCATCATCCACGGCTGAATCCGCTTGCCCTTCACTATCTCAGCCACAGCAGCGAAGTCCTCGAAACGACCGTTGGTGCACGAGCCCAGGAACACCGAGTCCACTCGAGTCCCAGCCACCTCACGCACCGGCTTGACGTTGGCCGGGTTGGGCGGGCAGGCGATGAGTGGTTCTAGATCGGTGATGTCCACCACAACGGTCTCGACGTACTCAGCGTCGGGATCGGCATAAACTCCAGAAACCTCGCCTGTTGTTCGCGCGCTGAGATAGGCCAGCACTTCCTCGGAAGGCGGAATGAAACCGATGATGCCTCCCATCTCAGTCAACTGGCTGGCCAGGGTGATCCGCTCGGACAGATCCAGGGCGTCAATGGCCGGGCCGTAGAACTCCACCGCCCGACCCAGCGCGCCGCTGGAGCCCAATTGTCCCAGCACGGCCAGGGTCAGATCCCGCGCCGTGCACGGATGTTCGATCTCGCCTTCAATGATGACCCTCATCGTTGGTGGCACCTCGAACCAGGTTTTGCCCGTCTTGAAGGCGAAGGCGATGTCTTGGTCACCCATCCCCTGGCCGAAGGCGCCGACCGCTCCCAGGATATTGAGGTGACTGTCAGTGCCCACGAAGGTGCAACCCGGCACGACCAGCCCCTCCTCAATGGCCACATGCGACCCGATGCCGGCGTTCACGTCGTAGACCTTGATCCCTTTCTCGCGGGCCCAAAGCCGACAGATGTGCTGGTTGTTGGCATAGGGAATGTTGTTGGCCGGCACAACGCAGTCGAAGGTGAAGAACGTCTTGCTCACGTCGTCCACTGGCGCATCGCCGTAGTGGTTGCGGAAGTTCTGCACCACGTTGGCCCCGGCAAAGTCGCGGGCGGTGCGCACGTCCAAGCCCATCCAAACGATCTTGCCCGGCTCGACCGGCTCCTGGCTGTGGGCCTGGATGATCTTCTCAATGATGGTTTTACCTGCCATAGCTCACTCCATTCTCGCTGCTAGTTCCTTCTTCAGCATCATGCGCTGGATGCTGTGGAAACTCATGAAGTCGGCGTGATTGACCAGCGTCGCCTCGGTGGTGCGCTTCACTTTGTCCCCCTCGCCGGCGTGGGCGGCGATCATGTGCTGCACCTCGACTGGCAGGCCAAAGCGGGCTGCCAGCTCCATGCCGGTGAAGGGATGGCGCAGGAGCTTCCCGGCGTAGGTTTGCACCGTCATCCCATCGTCGCGGTTCTCGTACTCCAGCAACTTGCCGATGTCGTGCAGCAATCCGCCCGCGACGAGCAGGTCCATGTCCACCGGCACCCGGTCGCCATAGATTTGCGCGAAGACCTCGGCGGCCCGGACCGCGGTCAGCGTCACCGCACGGATGTGGTCGATGTAGGAAGCAGGGCAGGGGTTGATGAGCAAGGTGAAGGGCATCTGAGCCAGACCATCCGGCGTCCAGCCGCCTTCTTCCATGGCCGCTTCCCAGGTCTTGAGGCACTTCTCACGCAAGTCTGCGTCCTGGATCAAATCGAACTCAGGGATCAGTTCCAGCAATCTCTCTCTCATTAATTCGCCTCCTCTACACTCTAGTTTACGATTCCTCCGGCCCATCGTACTCATGCGCCGTGGGGTGGATGCGGCGCATGGGGCGCTGACGGGTCTGCTCTTCGGTGACTTGGGCCACCAAGCCAGCCATCCGTGAGATGACGAACAGGCCGTTGCCCATCTCCGGCGGGAAGCCCATCTCGCACAGCACAGCGGCGATGGCTCCGTCCACGTTCATGGGCAGGTCTCTGCCCAGGCTATCCTTGATCGCCGCCCGCAGTGCGTGGCCCATCTCCACGTACTCGCCTGCCAGCCCCGCCTCCTCGGCGATGGCGAACAACTTCTTAGTGCGCGGATCGTCGCTGTGAACACGGTGGCCGTAGCCGGGCACGCGGATCTTCTGGGCGCGGAACTCGGCCATCTTCTGACGGGCGGCCGTAGTCGCGTCCAGCCCCTGGTCGTTCTTGTGGGCCACCAAGTCCAGTAGCACGCGCATGCAGCCCTCGATGGCCCCACCGTGATGCCGGTTTACGGTCATGATGCCGGCTGCCACCGCCGTGGTCAGCGGCGCGCCGCCGGAGGCCACCGTGCGGGCCGCCAGCGCGGAGGGCGGCCCCGCCCCGTGATCTACGCTGGACACCAAAATGGCATCCATCATCTTTCCGTGGAACTCCGATGGCAGTTCGCCCCGCAGCACCAGGTAGACCACGTGGCTGAAAGGCACTTGCCCCATCAGCTCGTCAATACGGCGGCCACGCACGGCCACCTTGTTCGGTTCGATCTTAGTAATGGCAGTTTTCCAGGTTTTCTCAGACATTTCCCCCTCCATATGAGTTTCGAGTTTTGAGTTTCGGATTTCGAGTTGAATGAACTCGAAACTACGAACCCGAAACTCGAAACCCGCTTACAGCACACCGATCTCTTTGAGAACCCGCTTCGTAGCCTGGGGCAGATCACCGAAGGAATCCACCACCGTAGCCCCCACCTGGCGCAGCCGACTGACCTTGCCCTCGTGGGTGCCGCGTCCGCCCTCGACGATGGCCCCGGCGTGGGAGAAGCGCGTTCCGGACTTGGCCGCCTTCCCACCGATGAAGGCAATGAGCGGCTTGGTGAACTCGCCAGCCTCGATCAGATCGGCCACCTGCTCCTCCTGCGAGGTACCGATCTCGCCGAACATGACCACAGCCTTGGTGTCGGGGTCATGCTCGAACAGCTTGACCACCTCAGGATGGGGCAAACCCACCACTGCATCTCCGCCGACGTGCACCAGCGTCGTCGCCCCGATGCCCTCCCTGGCCAGATAGTAGGCCATTGAGGAAGTGATGCCGCCACTGCGGGAGGTGATGCCCACCGGCCCCTGGAAGAACCACTCGCGAGCCGACACCGCCCGGCCACCCATCATGCCCAGCACGCCCTTGTCGGGGCTGAGCACACCCAAGGTGTTGGGGCCAACGAACTTAGCGCCCTTCTGCTTGGCGCGCTTGGAGATGGTCAGCACGTCGTAAATGGGCACGCGGTCTGGGATGATGACCAGCAGCTTAACCCCAGCATCAATGGCCTCCAGCGCGGCACCCTTGACCAGCGGCGCGGGGATGAACAACACGCTTATGTCAAAGGGGCCGACCTCTTCCCAGGCTCCCTCGATGGTGTCGAACACTGGCACGTCCAACACCTCCTGGCCGCCCTTGCCCGGTGTCACCCCAGCCACGACGTTGGTGCCGTATTCCTTCATTAGCTTGGCGCGGGCCATCCCCTCCCGCCCAGTGATGCCCTGCACGAGCACACGCTTGGTTTGATCAATTAGAATAGACATGGATTCCTCCTGGTTGGAAAAGAGAAAAGATTACGTCTTGACATACAGTCCCAACAGTGGTACAATATGGTTGAAGAGTGACAGTGTAACTCCGGGGGAGTGCTGGCCAGCCCTAGCGGCTGGCCACCCGAGGCCAAGGGCCCAGAGGCCTCGAAACAGGCGCCCCCGGCTGTTGTCGCTCTTTTTGTGTCCTCATCGGCTAGACTCCATCCATTCCCGCCGTAGCGTCCCCCACGTAACAAATCGATCGCTGATGATTCGTGGCCGGATGAATTGGTAGAAGATCGGATTCTGCCCAGAGTGCTTCGCGTGGACAGCACCGGCCACGAAATCCGCCAATTGAACGTAAGGGTTCCTGACGCTATCCACGTAGCAGGGTTCCACATCTATATTGAGCGACCTACGCACAACGGCAGTCAATTGCGCCCGTTGCTGAGGTACGTTGAAGGGCACATCCACTGATAACTCATCAACTTGCTCGTGCTCTGCCCCACACATCCTCAACAATACGCACAGCAGAATGCTGTAGTTTTCAGGAGTGTGGGGGATGATTTGTGCGCCCTTGAAGATGCTCAGCGCAGAGACTTCGACCTGCTCCTGCACCAATGCCTCCAACACCACAACACGAGCGTTCTCCGACGCATTGTGGAATTTTAGTTCCGATGGCCCTCCACGCTTGGACTTTTTCCGTTGCACTCCCCGCATTGCCCGTTTGACGATCCAGCGCAGCATCTTTGGCGATTGCGTCTTGACTGCTGCCAGCGTCACTATCGGACAACGTGGGTCTGCCAGAGATCCGCTTTCATCAATGTAGATGTGTTCAGCCATGACTCACCACGCCACAACCATCTACTGGATCCGATACTCATCCAACCCCGGCATCGGCAAATCCACGTGCCCGCCACCCGCCCCTTGGAAGAAGCACTCGACCTCGCAGGCCAGGCACTCCACACAGCGGCCCCGCTTGGCCTCCTCGCGGGTGATGTTGAGCACCGGCACGCCGTCCTCCAACTTGAGGATGTGTCGCGCACAGTCCTCGATGCAGACTTTGCTCTCGCAGGTGCGGCACACGGCATGATCGAAAGTGACCACACCATCGGTGACGGTCTCAAAAGTGTACGGCTCTTTGGGCTCGGAACGCGGTACTGGCGGAGCTACCTCGGTCAGCTTCCCTTCCTCCCTTTCAAGAATGAGCGCCCGCAGTCGCCCGGCGCAGAAGTCGGGCGAATCTTCTTTCTTGTAGCCCTCAACCGGCGCGGACACGCGCCCGTTGAGTCGCTCCAGGATCTCGACCGCCTTGTCCTCGGCGTTGCCGCCCAGGCGGATGACGACCGGGACGTCGATCTGCTCCTCCAGGAAGGCCTTGACCAGTCCGCGCGCTGAGTGGAACTGCTCCTGACTGGCCACCCCCGATCCGGAGCCGAAGTAGCCATCAATCGGGCCGGACGAGAGAATGATGCGCGCCGCGCGATAGACCTTGCTGGCCGGAGGGTTGCCGCTGGTGTCCACGTAGGTCGCCAGCTTGAAGCCCTGGTTGAGCACAGCGTCCATGCTCATCATCGAACCGCCGCCCCCCGCCCCGTGGAAGCCGACGTATCCCTGGCCCTTCTCGAAGCCCTCCGCCATCTGAATGAAGTAGAACGTGCCCCGATAGTCGTTGGCCTCGACGTCGTAGGCAATACGCTCCAACGCGGTGTTTGGACGGTCCAGCTCGCGGGCGAAGGTGATGCCCAGGTCCGGGTGGCGGAAGACAGCATAGTCGTCCACGGTGATGCGGCAGTCGGCGGCGTACAGCTTGCCGTCAGTGGTCTGCACCAGCGGATTGATCTCAGCGGCACGGGCCTCGCACTTGCGAGCCACGGCGTACAGTCGGGCGATGATTCCGCCGATGTCGCGTTGCAGCCTGCCCGACAGCCCTGCTCGGCGAACCAAGTTGCGGGCCTGGTAGGCCATCAGCCCGGACTCGATATCCACGTGGGTCTGGGCCACCGCCTCCGGATGATCGACGGCGATCTCCTCGATGCCGGTGCCTCCCACACTGGAGAACAGCACCAGCGGGGCCTGAGCGCGGTCGTCCACGATGACCCCGACGTAGAACTCGCGGGCGATGTCCAACCGCTCCTCGACCAGCACCTGGTCCACGGTGAAGCCCTTGACCCGCATGCCCAGCATCCCACTGGCTGCGGCGGCGGCCTCGTCGGGGGTGGCCGCCCGTTTGATGCCGCCCATCCCTGCCCGGCCAGTGGTCCAGGCCTGAGCCTTGACCATCACCTCCCCGCCGATCTCCGCCGCGATGCGCCGCGCTTCATCGGGGGACGAGGCTACCCCGCCACGGGGCAAGGGGATTTTATGCGCCTTGAGGAGCGCTTTTCCCTGATGTTCGTGCAAACGAGCCATGCGTTGCCTCCTCTATGATTGATGATTGCTTTGAATATTGAAGATTGGGAATCAGTCCAACATAGCTTCGATCTGGGCCATGATCTGGTTGTGGGTGAAATGACTGAGGGTCATGGTGCCGGAGGGACAGGCCGCCGCACAGGCTGCACACCCTTTGCACAGCACCTCGTTCACGCCCATGATCCCTTTCCTGACATCAAGGGCCAGCGCCCCATAAGCGCAAAAGCTCTCACAGATGCCGCACCCGGCGCAAGTCTCTAGTTCGACAACGCTGGACATGGACTCGACCGTTACCTTGCCCCGCGACAGAGGAATCATGGCCGACGAGGCAGCGGCCTTGGCCTGCGAGATGGTGTCGGGAATGTCCTTGGGCCCCTGGCAGCAGCCCGCCAGATAGATACCATCGCTGACAGTGTCCACCGGCCTCATCTTGGGATGAGCCTCGGCAAAGAAACCATCGGGGGAACGGGGCAGCTTCAACAGTTCGGCGATGCCCTGGGCACTGGTGCTGGGAACTATCCCAGTGGCCAGAACCACCAGGTCGGCCTCCATCTCCATCGGCTCGCCCAGCAAGGTGTCCTCCGCCCGCACTGCCACTTTGTCCCCACGCTTGTAGATCTCCGACACGCTGCCCCGGCGGTACATCACGCCCTCGCCTCTCACCTGGTCGTAGAATTCCTCGAACCCCTTGCCAAAGGCCCGCACATCCATGTAGAAGATGGTCACGTTGGCCTTGGGCAGCTTCTCCTTGACCAGATGAGCCTGCTTGGCGGTGTACATGCAGCACACTCGCGAACAGTACTCGTTGCCCACGGTTTCATCCCGCGAACCAACACACTGGATGAACACCACGTTCTTCGGCTCCTTGCCGTTGAGGGTGATCTTCCCCGCTGTGGGGCCGGAGGCTGAGGACAGCCGCTCGAATTCGGGGGCGGTGATGACGTTGGGATATTGCCCGTAGCCCAGCTCAGGCTTGATGCGGGCATCGAAATGATCGTAGCCGATGGCTACCACAATCGAGCCTACATCAAACTTGACGAGTTCCTCCCTGGGCCTTTGCCTGACCTCGACCTGGAAGTTGCCGATGTAGCCCTCGATGTCCACTACCTCCGAAGAGGTCAGAAGCTCAATGTTGGGGTGCTCCGTCACAGCTTTCATCCTGGGGACCAGCAGCTCCACGCAGTCCTCCAGAGTTGGATAGGTCTTGTTGAGCTGGGCCATCCGTCCGCCGATGGTCGGCTCCTTCTCCACCAGGTAGACCTTGAAGCCTGCGTTGGCGATGTCGAGGGAGGCTTCGATGCCCGCTATCCCCCCGCCGATGACCAACGCCGACGGGGTGACGCCCACCTCTCGCTCCTCCAGCGGCTGCAGCAGAGCGGCCTTTGCCACCGCGGAGGCTACGAGTTGCTTGGCTTTCTCGGTGCCCAGCGCCCTCTCCCCATGCACCCACGAACACTGCTCCCTGATGTTGGCCATCTCGAAGCAATAGGGATTGATCCCCTCTGCTTCCACCACGCCACGGAAGGTCGGTTCGTGCATCCTGGGAGAGCAAGAGGCCACCACCACGTGAGTCAGCCTGTGCTCCCTGATGTCTTCCTTGATGAGCTCCTGTCCAGGATCGGAACACATGTAGGTGTATTCTTTGCCCACCACCACGCTGGGCAACGTTCGGGCAAAATCAGCCACCGCCCCCACATCTACCGTGGCCGCAATATTAATGCCGCAATGGCAAACATACACCCCAACCCGTGATTTCATCGTCTAA
>CAYWWC010000037.1:12351-21098 GCA_964461615.1 uncultured Anaerolineae bacterium | reverse complement strand
TTGAAGTTGATCCAGCCCACGTTCGTGCCCCAGGCCCATTTGTTGTTCGGGTCAATGTTGCCCGTGGCCGCCTGAGCCGCCGTGACCAGACACAACACGACCACGGCGATCAATACGGGATATCGAATGTGTGTGATAGTTTTCCTTACCATATCAATTTCTCCTTATCTCGATACTGTAGGTTCCCGCTAAGAGAACCCAAGGACGGATGGGATCGCCAAACAACACTACATCGAATGGGGAAAGGAACGAATTCTTAACCTTCAATTCGCTTTTTTCCAAATTCGTTGTAGTGCCCCCCCCCTATCAAAGCGCCCAAAGCCTGTCCTGAGCCCGTCGAAGGGAATCAAAGCGTCAAAGATTCTCATTGTCCGTCACGGACGGGCCATAAGTAGTTTGTGCCGTCCTTGCTGAAGTCGCCCAAGGAGCCATGGTTCAGGCGCACGCACCAGGCGTTGTCCGTGTCGTCCACGCGGGTAGTACTCGACCAGTAGTAGCCCGAATCGACGTTGTCGAATGGGTCTCCCGTCGTCCACTTACCCGTTCCAGCTGTGTTCGGCACAGCGCGGCCGGTGAAACCTAAATGGACCAGACTGTACTGCTCCCTCATGTTCGGCATCCGCCAGTCCGTTTGATGCGCTCCCCCGTTGCTCGTATCCCCGCAGTCGTTGGTATTCATCGTCCCGTCAGAATTGAGCTGCGCCACGTCATCCAGAGCAGTTTGCCACTCTCTCGAAGTGGCTGCACAGTTGGCATTCTGCAGCCAAATCAACCCCGTCAGATTGTCCGTCACCGTGCCGTCGCCGTGCTTTGTAAAACGCGGGTTCGGCCAGGCCACGCCTTTCAGGAGGTCGCCGTCCTCTCCGGTGCCGGCACAGTCCCGTACATTTCCATCTACGTCATAGCACGTCGTCTGCCCGGTCTTGGGAACACCTGCGGGACTTGCGCACACGTTGGCAGTACCGGTCCGCAATCCCCATTCTCCCCCAGTCACGTTTAACCCCCAAAAGGTCTTACCAGTGGCCACGTCCCCTGTGACTGCCCCATTGGTGTCGTCCCTTGCCGGGGCCTCAGCCATGGTCTCGTTCAGGGTGTGCATCGTCCCCGTCCCTGGCGCCACGCCCGGTTCCGTAAACGTACTCTGCGCCCCGTCCGCGCCGCTGTCCAGCCGGTTGTAGATGTCCTCCACGGTGAACGAGTTCGTGGCCCCAGGTGCACTGGGCGAATCCGTATTCCCGGCCCACACGAATACCGCCGATGTGCACAATACTCCCGCCACAATTCCGACTACTACTCCGATTAGCATGAACTTGTTTCGCATTTCGAACCTCCTTTTTGATTTGTGTGATCGTGAATGTTGTGAGTTCCGTTCGGTTTCTCTATTCTGCGATTCTCCTCCTCCTTTCCAGGTTTGGTGGCCTCCCTGTCAGGTGTTGCTGCGTGGTTGCCCATCGGATATAACATCGAACCCTTCGACAGGCTCAGGACAAGTTTCAAGGATTTACCGAATTCATCGTTACCCATTCGGTAAATCCCCCTGATTCGCTGCTATATTTCGAGATGGTCGAGCAACTTCAGAGCCAGCAACGCTCAAGAGGTAGATTACCCTGGGTTTGCGGTGGCGAAAACAAAAACGCCAGTCTCAGGCGCTCGTGGAGCACCCAAGGCTGGCGTTGCGTATAGTCATCGGCCAGGCGTACGTAACCGCCGCCGCTTTTCAGGGCATAGGTCTGGTAGACTGGTAGACTGGTAGACTGGTAGACTGGTAGACTGGTAGACTGGCAGACTGGTAGAGCACTGCCGGCTCCTTTGCAAGATTAGTCTTCAACTCTGAAGTTGTGAATTATGAGAGGGGCAGCCCAACCGCATCTCGACTGCCCTCCTTCCGGGGCAGTCATTATAGCACACAATTATGAATGACGCAAATCCTGAAAGCTAAATCTATGCCAGCGCCTGGCCCAGGTCGGCGATCACATCATCGGCGTCCTCAATGCCCAGAGGATAGCGCATCTTTGTCCTCCAACCCCAACTCGCGGTGCAGAAAACGCACCGTATCTGCCACCTGGTCCTCAGGGATGCAGAAAGAAACGCTGTGTTCAGTCGCTGCCTGGGCCACGGCGATGACCCGCGTGCCATGCTTGCCTAGCGCTGAGAAAGCATGAGAGACGATGCTGCCGACCGTTCCGGTCGGGGTCCCATTCCAACCCGGCACGCCGACGACAGAAATGGTCGCCACCTTTTCTTTGACTCCCAGGCTGCAAACATTGCCCTGATTGCCATTCTCGAACTCGAGGCGGAGGGCTTTTAGACAATGTGCCTGATCCTGTTCGCGCACTACCAGGTTCAGGCTATGTTCGGAGAGAGATCGCGAGAACATAGGCACCTCAACGCCCACTTCGCTGAGGCGCTGCAGCGCGCGAGCGGCCATCTTAAGCGGCGTAAGCGAAGCGGCGTCTCCCGTAAGCGAAGCGGCGTTGTCCTGGCTGCCTACGGCGATCATGCTCAGGCCAGTGGTAGAGATGATCGCTGGCAACAGTTTGCGATCGAGACTGGGGGTCTCGACGATGAGCGTGCCGGGGTGCGTGGGGTTAAAGCTGTTGACGATGCGCAAGGGGATGCCGCTCTCAGTGACCGGACGGATCGTCTTGGGGTGAAGTACGTCCGCGCCGAAATGGGCCAGGTCAGCCGCTTCGGTATAAGAGAGTTCGGTCAGGGTGCGCGCCTGGGGAACGATGTTGGGATCGGCGGTGAGGATGCCGTCCACGTCGCTCCAGATCCACACCTCATCGGCGTCCAGTCCTGCGCCGACGATGGCGGCTGTGTAATCGCCGCCTCCACGCCCCAGAGTGGTGGTTATGCCCTCCTCGGTGGCAGCGATGTAGCCGGTGATAACCGGGATCACGCCCCGCTCGACCAGCGGCCTGATACACTGCTGCAACCGCTGGCGCGTCTGATCCATCAACGGCATCGCCGCGCCAAAGTTATCGTCGGTGACGATCAAGTCGGTCGCGCTGATCGCCTGGGCGCGCACACCCCGCTCGCGTAACACAGCGGCCAGGATGCTGACTGAGAGCTGTTCACCAAAGGACGCCACCACGTCGCGGCCACGGACGGTCAACTCTCCCAGCATGGCGATGCTACGGTAGAGCCGCTCCAGTTCGTGCAGCCGGTCCTCGACCAGCCCGCCCACCTCGAGCCGTTCCGAGCTGTGGTTCAGCAGGGTCTCGACGACGTCAAGGTGTCTGCTCAACAGCCCGGCCTTGATCTCGCGGTACACGGTGTCCTTGCCGTCGGCTGCAGCCCGCGCTCCGGCGATCAACTGGCTGGTCACGCCGCTCATCGCCGAGACGACGACCACTATCTCTCCCGTCGCCGCGCCGTTTGTCTGGTTATGGCGTTCAATCAAGATGTCTGCTACGCTGGCAAAGCGTTGCGCGTCTCCTACCGAGGTGCCGCCAAATTTGTGTACGATCATCATCTCCTCCGCGTAACAAGGCTAAATCTGGGCCAGCGCCTGACCCAGGTCGGCGATCACGTCATCGGCGTCCTCAATGCCCAGGGCATAACGCACCAGATTGTCCTTGATGCCCGCTTCATAACGCTCCTCGCGATCCAAGGAGAACAGCGTGGCCGGTTGCTCCACGATGCTCTCCACGCCGCCCAGCGTAGGGCCGATGTAAGGCAGCCGCAGGAGGTCAACGAAACGGGACGTTTTGTCCATATCGCCCTCGATCTCAAAGCTGACCACGCCTCCGAATCCGCTCATCTGTCGCCGGGCGATCTCGTAATCGGGATGGCTGGGCAGGCCGGGGTAATGGACGCAATGGACGGCAGGGTGATCCGCCAGGAATTGAGCGACGCGCAGCCCGTTCTCGTTGTGGCGACGGACGCGCAGGTCTAGCGTCTTCAGGCCGCGCAGCAACAGGTATGCGTCATGAGGGTTGCTGATGCCGCCCAGCACCCCCCGCGCCGACTGGATTGGGGCCAGGGTCTCGCCAGAGCCGATGAGCGCTCCGGCCAGCAGGTCGTTGTGGCCTCCCAGGTACTTGGTCGCGCTGTGCATCACCACATCAACGCCGTAGTCCAGCGGGCGCAGGTTGATGGGCGTGGCAAAGGTGCTGTCGAGCATGGTGGTGATGCCGTGCTGCTTGGCAATCTCGACCATTGGCGCCAGGTCTATGACGCGCAGATAGGGATTGGTTGGCGACTCAGAGAAGATCACCCGGGTGGTGGGGCGGATGGCTGCGGCCAGCGCGGCGGGATCGTCAATCGGCACTGTGGTAGTCTCGATTCCCCAGCGGCTCAAGTAGCTGAAAGCGAATTCATGCGTGCGGCGGTAGACGCCACTGACCATCACCAGATGGTCGCCGCTGGATAGCAAGGTGCATAGCGCCGTGGTGATGGCGCACATCCCACTGGCGAAGAGCAGGGCCCGTTCCCCCCCTTCTAGCGCAGCGATCTTTCGCTCCACCACTTTCTGCGTCGGATTGCCGTATCGTCCATACTCGTCCCGTACGTCCGGATCGTTGGCTGCCAGGCGTTGCATATAGTCTAGAACTTCAGCGGTATTCTCAAAGGTGTAGGTCGAGGCCTGGATGATGGGGGTGGTTATTGCGCCGTAGGGCTTGCGCTTCTCCTCACCGGCGTGTACGGCTTGGGTTGAGAAATGGTTCGTCATAAACAGTCTCCTCTCCGATCGTTTCTCCGATCCAAGTGTGATCGGGATTGTCTTATCAGAGAGGAGAGGGGAACTAAAAACGCCTCTTCAGCGGGATGTACCGGTTGAAGAGGCATTCGCGTCATTGCAACGCTCTCATCTTCCAGAACCCCCTAAGGGTCTGCCGGAATTGGCACCATAGTTAGTCAGATGGTCAGTTGGTCCTTGGTCTAGTGGTCTGGTATTATCCAAACCAATTGACCAAGGACTATCCGACCAAGGACCACCGGACTACCTTGGTTGCCGAGGCTTCACAGGGCCGGTCCCTCCACCTCTCTGGATAAGAAAAGTCTCGTCTAAGTGATATTCAATTGTTAGGGGAGATGATACCACAACTGGGGCAGAATGTCAAACTAAGGCCGGTGCTCCTCCTGGGTCAGAACTGCTGAGGAGCACCGGCTGTGGCGGAACCAGCAGGAATCAGCTTCGGGTTTCGAGTTCATACCAGTTGCCGTATGAAGCATCATAGAAGAAGCGAGTGCCCGCCGGTTGAGTAGGCCGAAGGCCGTATCGAAACCAAGGACACAAAGCGTGCAGCGACGCTTGGTTCCGATACGATGCTCGCTATGGCTCGCAGCTACTCAACCGGCGCTTGACTCATGCTTCACGGTGCTTGAATGGGCAATTGGTATCATTCAACTCGAAACTCCAAACTACTAGCCGCCTACTTGTGGCAACTCCTTCAGCGCCTCCTGGACCTTCTCGTCCGGGTACTCGTAATTCGGAAGTCTGCCCGCGAAGTACTCATCGTAGGCCGCCAGGTCGAAGTGGCCGTGTCCGCTGAAGCTGAAGGCGATCACCTTCGATTCCCCCGACTCCTTGCACTTGAGGGCCTCATCCATAGCTACCTTGATGGCGTGAGCTGTCTCCGGCGCGGGGATAAAGCCCTCAGTGCGGGCAAAGCTCACTGCCGCCTCGAAGACAGGGTTCTGATAGACGGCCTCGGCTTCGATGATCCCCTTGTTGTAAAGGGCAGAGATGATGGGGGCCATGCCATGGTAGCGCAGCCCACCGGCGTGGATGGGGGCGGGAATGAAAGTGTGGCCCAGGGTGTACATCATGGCTATAGGGGCCACCTTGGCTGTGTCGCCCCAATCGAAAGCGTAGGGGCCCTTACTGAGGCTGGGGCAAGCCGTGGACTCGGCGCAGACGACCCGCATGTCCGGCTTACTACCGTCCAGCTTATCCTTGAGGAATGGCAGGAAGAAACCGGCGAAATTGCTGCCCCCGCCGATGCAACCGACGAGGACGTCCGGATAGTCCCCCGCCATCTCCAGTTGCTTCTTGGCCTCCTGCCCGATCACCGTCTGGTGCAACAGCACGGAATTGATCACACTCCCAATGGAGTAGTGGGTGTCATCGCGAGGGCCAGCGTCGGCCACGGCCTCGCTGATGGCGATACCCAGGGAGCCTAGATTGTCGGGATCATTTGCCAGGATATGCTGTCCCACTGGGGTATCTGGGCTGGGGCTAGGCACCACCTCCGCTCCCCAGGTCTCCATCAGTATCCGCCGGTAGGGCTTCTGGTTGTAGCTGATCTTGACCATGTAGACCTTTAGCTCCAGGTCGAAGAGTTGGCAGGCGAAAGCCAGGGCGCTGCCCCACTGCCCGGCTCCCGTCTCTGTGGCAAGACGCTTGATGCCCTCTCCCTTGCTGTAGAAGGCCTGCGCCACGGCAGTGTTGGGCTTGTGGCTGCCTGGGGGGCTCACCCCCTCATTCTTGTAGTAGATCTTGGCCGGAGTGTCCAGCGCCTTCTCCCAGCGCCGGGCCCGATACATCGGCGTCGGACGCCAGAGCTTGTAGACATCCCGCACCGGTTCGGGTATTTCAATGTACCGCTCCTTGCTGAACTCGTTATCGTTCATGGCGCGGGGGAAGAGAGGAGGTGGCAGGATGGTGGGCTCCAACGTGGCGGGATGCAGAAGCGGCGGCAGATCGAATCCCAGATCCGCCTGGATGTTGTACCACTGAGTAGGTATCTCCTTCTCGCTGAGAAGAATCTTGGTCTCTTTCATTTTGAGTTTCCTCCTTCTTGTGTTTTGATTTTTTGATTTACGTTTTACGTTTGACGTCTTATGTTTGACATGAATGGCTCTTGCAGCTCGCCTTCGACGCCTCAAGAGGCCGGTTTCAGTCATAATCTCCCTCCCTTCTTTTCAGAGCGTAGCGCGTGAGAAGCTCGTCCCACATCGCACATCGCACATCCCACATCCCCCATCCCCCATTTCACTCATCTCTCCCCTCCAGGCCACGCCGCAGACTGCGTACAAAGTCCTCCACTTTTCGCACCGGCTGTTTCACCGCCGCCTCATCCTCCACCAGACGAAGGATGGCGCTGCCCACCACTACCCCATCGGCCAGCTCGCCCACCCGCCGCGCCTGGTGGGGTGTGGCGATGCCGAAGCCTACGGCCAGGGGCATCTTCGTCACTGCTCGCACCCGGCTCACGAAGCCGGCCAGCCCTGGCGGCAGCCGATTCCGCGCCCCCGTCACACCGGTGACCGATACCAGGTAGATGAAGCCCGTGGCCTGCCGGGAGACCAGCGCGATCCGCTCATCAGTGGAGGTAGGCGCCAGAAGATGGACCAACGCCAGCCCACTATTGCGACATGCCTCCTCAACTTCATTTCCCTCCTCGGGGGGGAGATCGGGGATGATGAGGCCGACGATGCCCGCCTGGGCAGAGGCTCGGACGAAAGCCTCGACTCCGTAGGCCAGGATGGGGTTGAGGTAACCCATGAACAGCAGCGGAACCTCCACACCGCGCGCCCTCAACTCCGCGGCCATCTCCAGACAGAGAGCTACCGTGATGCCCTGCTGGAGCGCCAGGTGGGTGGCCCGCTGGATGGTGGGTCCGTCGGCCAGGGGGTCGGAGAAGGGGATGCCCAGCTCCACCAGGTCAGCCCCGCCAGCCACGGCGGCCTCCACCAGCTCTATGCTCAGATGCGGTGTGGGGTACCCCAACGTCAGGTAGGGCATCAGTGCCGATCGCCCTTCAGCCTTGGCCCTGGCAAAGGCTTCCGCGATGTGGGTTGTGCCGGTTTTACTCTGCGTTTTTGACATTTTCCAAGTCCTTGTCTCCCCGCCCCGATAGGTTGACGATGATCACCCGGTCCGCATCCATCTCAGGCGCGCGCTTAATCGCCTCAGCCACGGCATGGGCCGACTCCAGGGCGGGGATGATTCCCTCCAGTCGGCACAGCAGCCGGAAGGCCTCCAGCGCTTCCTCATCGGTAGCATAGGTATACTCGGCCCGGCCCAGGTCTCGCAGCCAACTATGCTCCGGCCCCACAGCGGGGTAGTCGAGGCCGGCGGAGATGGAGTGGGTGGCCAGGATCTGGCCGTCATCGTCCTGCAGCACATAGGATTTAGTGCCGTGCAGCACACCGATGCGTCCCAGACGGGGGTCGGCGAAGCGAGCAGCGTGTTTACCCGTCCCGATGCCCAATCCCCCTGCCTCTACACCGATAAACTGCACCGTAAGCGAAGCGGCGTCATTAAGCGAAGCGGCGTCATCGCGGAAGGCGTGGAAGAGGCCCAGGGCGTTGGAGCCCCCACCTACACAGGCGATGAGCAGATCGGGCAGTCGCCCCTCAGCTTCCAATATCTGCTGGCGCGCCTCCTGCCCAATGACCGCCTGGAAGTCACGGACCATCAGAGGGTAAGGATGCGGCCCCAGCACTGAGCCAAGCAGGTAGTGGGTATCTCGCACGTTGGTCACCCAGTCGCGGATGGCCTCGTTGATGGCGTCCTTCAGGGTGCAGCTGCCGGTGTCCACAGGATGTACCTCGGCCCCCAGCAAACGCATACGGTCCACGTTAGACGCCTGGCGGCGCATGTCCTCGGTGCCCATGTAGATCACGCACTCCATACCTAGCAGCGCCGCCACGGTGGCGGTGGCCACCCCGTGCTGTCCAGCCCCCGTCTCGGCGATGAGACGGCGCTTGCCCATACGCCGGGCCAGCAATCCCTGGCCCAGGGTATTGTTGATCTTGTGCGCCCCGGTGTGGGCCAGGTCCTCCCGCTTGAG
>CAYWWC010000037.1:0-12251 GCA_964461615.1 uncultured Anaerolineae bacterium | reverse complement strand
CCAGGGTATTGTTGATCTTGTGCGCCCCGGTGTGGGCCAGGTCCTCCCGCTTGAGATAGATCCTGGCTCCACCGCAGTGGGCCGCGAGCCGCTCGGCGAGGTACAGGGGTGTGGGGCGGCCGGCGTAGTCCCTGAGCAGCCCCTCTAGCTTCTCCTGAAAGGCAGCATCAGCCTGCGCCTCCCGATAGGCGGCCTCCAGTTCATCCAGCGCGGACATCAATGTCTCGGGTACGAACTTCCCCCCGTAGGGACCGAAATGACCGCCTTCATCGGGAACGGCCTCACTTTTGCCACGAATTGACACGAATTTCACTAATTTATCTTCTTTTCTTCGTGTTAATTCGTGAAATTCGTGGCCATTCCTCTCGTTTGACACAGTCTAAGCTCCTTTCGCCGCCATGATGAAGCGCCGCACCTTATGGCGATCCTTGATCCCAGGCGCCGCTTCGACGCCGCTGGAGACGTCCACGGCGTAGGGATGGACCCGCTCGATGGCCGCGGCCACGTTTTGAGGCGTCAACCCCCCGGCCAGGATGACCGGGCCATGGCTTTTAGCCTCCACAGCCAACTCCCAGTCGAAAGCTTCCCCGGTACCACCGTGCTTGGTTGGGTGATAGGTGTCCAGCAGGTAGGCGACGGCCTGGTATTCGGCCAGCCGCTCTACATCCGCCGCCGAGCGCACCCGCACTGCTTTGATGACCCGGGGGGCGAGGGCGGCTACCTGCTCCGGCGGCTCATCCCCGTGCAGTTGGGCGTAATCCAGGCCACAATGAGCCATGAGCTCCCTCACTCGATCCAGCTCTTTGTTGACAAAGACACCCACTTTAGCCACGAAGGGTGGCAAGCGAAGGATGATCTCCCGCGCTCGGTCTGGCACAATGCAGCGAGGGCTTTTGGCATAGAAGATGAAACCCAAAGCATCGGCCCCGGCCTCAGCGGCGAACAGAGCATCTTCCAGGTTGGTTATGCCACAGATTTTCACCTTGGTCATGTCGCCCCGGCTCCGCTCAACTCCCTGATCTTGCCAGCTACATCCTCCGCCGTCACCAGAGCCTCCCCCACCAGAATGGCGTCCACACCGGCCCTCGCCAGTCGCTCCACGTCGGCGCGGCAATGGATGCCGCTCTCGCTGACGAGGATTGCGGAGCGGGGGATGTACGGCTGCAGGCGAAGGGTGGTGGCCAAATCCACGCTAAAGTCATGCAGATCCCGATTGTTGACGCCGATGATGGAGGGGCCGAGGGGAAGCACGCGGTCCAACTCCTCTTCACAGTGAACTTCGATCAGGGCCTCCATGCCGAGCTCACGGGCCAGGGCCAGCAGCTCGGCCAGGTCCTCCGTTTCCAAGATGGCGACGATGAGCAGTATCGCATCCGCCCCGTAGACCCGGGCCTGGTAGATCTGGTAGACGTCGAGGATGAAGTCCTTGCGCAGGACTGGCACCTCTCTTCCCGCCTGACGAAGGGCGTTCTTGACTGCCGCCAGGTCCGACAGGCTCCCCTGAAAGAAGCGCTCGTCGGTGAGGACGGAGATGGCTGCCGCGCCACCCTCGACGTAGGTCACGGCCAACTGGCCGGGATCGAGCTCAGGGCGGAGGACGCCCCTGGAGGGCGAGGCCCGCTTTATCTCGGCGATGAGGCTGACCCCCGGCTGTCGCAGAGCAGCGGCGAAGTCGAGGGGAGGCGCCTGTTGGATAGCCGCCTCCTCGAGGCGCGCCTGCGGCACGGCCGCCTTCCACCCCGCCAGTTCCTTTCGTTTGTGAGCGACGATGGAATCCAGAATCATCTCCCCTCCACTTTATCAGGCCGCTGCACAGGCCTGGCTGAAGGCCACCAGACCCTCTAGCTTTTCCCGCGCTCTCCCCGAATCAATGGCCTCGGCCGCCTGCTGCAATCCCTCTTCGAAATCACTGGCTATGCCGCCGGCCACCAGAGCCGCGGCGGCGTTGAGGAGCACCACATCTCGGCGCGGCCCCCGCTCACCCGCCAGGATCGCCTGGGTGATCTGAGCATTCTCATCGGCTGTCCCGCCCCGGAGATCCTCCAGTCGTGCCCCAGGAAGCCCAAGTTCGGCCGGATCCAGGGAGAAGTCCTTCACCCAACCGTCTCGGAGATGACTCACGCGGTTGATCCCCGTCGTCGAGAGCTCATCCAGCCCATCGGCGCCATGCACCACGAAGGCCGCCTGCGCCCCCAGCCTACCCAGCACCTGGGCCAGAGGGCTGGTGAGGCTGGGATCGTAGACGCCCATGATCTGCCGTGTGGCTCCGGCCGGGTTGGTGAGGGGGCCAAGGATATTGAAGATGGTGCGCACGCCCATCTCCCGGCGGGGGCCGATGGCATGCTTCATGGCCGGGTGGAACCGAGGGGCGAAGAGGAAGCCAATGCCCACCTCGTCTATGCAATCGGCCACCTGCTCGGGGGCGAGCTCCAGGTTGACCCCCAGCGCCTCCAGGAGATCAGCGCTGCCGCAGCGGCTGGAGACGGAGCGGTTGCCGTGCTTGGCCACGCCGAGGCCAGCTCCGGCCACGACGAAGGCCGCTGTGGTGGAGATGTTGAAGGTACCAGTCTTATCGCCTCCTGTGCCACAGGTGTCCACCAGATCCCGTCGCCGAGGTCGCACAGGGATAGCGCTGCGGCGCATAGCCCGGGCACAGCCGGTGATCTCTTCCACCGTCTCCCCCTTGAGGCGCAGCGCGATCAGAAAGGCGCCGATCTGAGCCGGCATCGCCTCCCCGGCCATGATTTGGCCCATGACCGCCTCAGCCTCTTCTCCCAACAGGTGCTCTCCTAACATGACCTTGCCGATTGCCTCTTTGATATCCATCCCTTCGACAAGCTCAGGACACCGCTTTGCCTCCTCAAAGCTCGATCCCGCCGCCGCCCCTCTGCTAACTGATGATGGCCCGTGGGGCGAAGGCGGCCCGGGAGAAGAAGACATCTCCAGGAAATTTTGCAGGATCCTTTTCCCATCCCTCGTCAGGATGGACTCAGGGTGGAACTGAAGGCCGATCACCGAGCAACTGCGATGACAGAGGCCCATCAACTCCCCCTCCTCGGTCCAGGCGATGGGCATCAGCACCTCGGGCAGCGGCTCCTCCACGATGAGAGAGTGGTAGCGGGTAGCCCGGAACTGATTGGGCACTCCTTCGAAAATAGGGTGGTCGCCGTGGTGGATGAGCGAGGTCTTGCCATGCATCAGGCGCGGCGCCCGTACCACCTGCCCGCCGAAGACGTGGCCGATGCACTGATGGCCCAGGCACACCCCCAGGATCGGTACCGTTTGATGAAAGTGTCGGATCACGTCATTGGAGATGCCGACGCTTCGCTTACAGTCTTCGGGCGTGCCTGGCCCCGGCGAGATGACGATGCGTGTAGGATGCAACGCTTCGATCTCCTCCACTGTCACCTGATCGTTGCGGAAGACTCGTAGCTCCGCCCCCAGTTCGCCCAGATACTGAACCAGGTTATAGGTAAACGAATCGTAGTTATCAATCACCACAATCATCTTCGTACTCCTTCAATCTAGAGACCATGCTCAGCTTGTTCTATGGCCTCGGCCAGGGCACGGGTTTTGTGCAGTGTCTCTTTGTGCTCCCGCGCGGGGTTGGAGTCGGCGACGATGCCCGCACCAGCCTGCACGTAGGCCGTCTGGTTCTTCACGACGATGGTGCGAATGGTGATGCAGGTATCCATGTCGCCTGAATAGCCAAAATAGCCCACCGCCCCGGCGTAGGGCCCTCTCCTCGTCCCTTCCAGCTCGTTAATGATCTCCATAGCCCGCACCTTGGGCGCGCCGGAGACGGTGCCGGCGGGAAAGGTGGCGCGCAGCAGATCGAAGGCATCGTGGGCGGGGTCCAACTCGCCCACCACTTCGGAGACGATGTGCATCACGTGGGAGTAGCGCTCAATGCCCATCAGGAGAGGCACCTGCACCGTGCCGTAGCGGCAGACCCGCCCCAGGTCGTTGCGAGCCAGGTCCACCAGCATGATGTGCTCGGCCCGCTCTTTGGGGTCGGCCAGAAGTTCCTCCGCCAGAGCCTCATCCTCCTCAGGGGTGCTGCCTCGCGGTCGGGTGCCTGCCAGGGGCCGCACCTCGGCCCTGTCTCCCTCCAATCGAACCAGCATCTCCGGCGAGGAGCCAATGATGTGCAAATCGTCGGGCAGGTCCAGATAGAACATGTAGGGCGATGGATTGAGCATCCGCAGGACGCGATAGATGGCGAAGGGCTCAGCGCCGGTCCAGCGCTGCCATCGTTGGGACACAACCACCTGGAAGATGTCGCCGGCAGCGATGTATTCCTTGGCCCGTTCCACCGCAGCCTCGTAATCGGCCTGGCTGAAGTTGGAGGTCAGCCCACCGCGCTTCTGGCTGCTCTGGCTGCGCAAGGAGGGCAGCGGCCGATGGAGCCGTTCCACCAGGGCCTCGATGCGGGCCACCGCGCCTTCGTAGGCCCGGGTCACATCACCGTCAAGATGAGCATTGGATATCACCAACAGCCGGTGCCTGACGTGGTCGAAGACCACCAGGGTGTCAGTCAGGAGGAATATAGCCTCGGGCAACTCGAAGCCGGTCGGAGGTGGGACTGCGGCTGACGCTTCGGCCTGCAGTTTCGGCTCGAAGAAACGCACTACATCGTAGGCCAGGTAGCCCACGGCCCCGCCGTGGAAGCGGGGCAGGGCGGGAACGCTGATAGGCCGATGGTGGTGCAGCATCTCCTTGATCAGGTGGAGAGGGTCCCGCCCCTGAAGCGGCTCCATTTGCACGCCCTCCTGGTTGGTGATCAGCGCCTGATCGCCTCGGATGATGATGGTGGCCGTGGGGTCAATGCCGACGAAGGAGTAGCGGCCTACTCGCTCCGCCTTTTCCACACTCTCCAGGAGAAAGGAAGGCCCCCCTCCGCGCAGCTTGATATACACAGAGGCAGGCGTCTCCAAATCAGCCGGCAGTTCGCGGTAGATGGGGACTACGTTGCCCTTGGAGCTGAGTTCCTTGGCTTCCTCTAAAGTTGGATGATACATGTTTCTCCTATCCTCTCGATCCTCATGATCACGTTACCAGCCGGATCGGGACAGATGACGTGGTTGTCCTTCTTCAGCCAGTCGCCATCCTCCAGGGGGCGCTGCTTGGCCGGAAGGAGCGGAATGGCAGCGTGCAGAGCATAGAGACAGAACTGCCGATCAGCCGGAATGTACAGCCGCCCGCTGCGCAAGACAAAACAATCGCCTGGCCTCATCCCTGAGGTGCACTTCCCTCTGACCTCCTCCACCACCACCCGCAGGTTTCGCAGCCTCCCCTCCATGCTTTCCATGCTCTCCACGCCTTCGATGGCCTCCGTGTCTTCACTGGACTCAGTGTCCTTGCTCACCTTCCCCATCCTCTCGATCTTGAAAATCACCCGTCCTTCCGGGTCTGGGCACTGGGCATGATGCACCCGCCACATCCAGTCCTCGTCCTTCTCCTCGAGGATTTCCCTCTCCTTGGGCGTGATGACCGGCAACAGATTTTGCAGAGCCCATAGGCAGATGTAGCCACCCTCAGGAATCCTGATGTCGCCGTCGCGCACGGTGAAGTAATCGCCTGGCTTCATGGGCAGATCGGCCGTACACGTTCCCATCACCTTGGTCACAGAGACCTTCAACTCGTACATGCAAAACCCCTCCCCGCTATTCGCCAATTCGCTCATTCGCAATTCGCAATTCGCAATTCGCTCAGCTTCTCCCTCGTCGGCAATCCCGTCTCCACGTCCCACCCCCGGGCGCGGTAGTATTCATCCAGCATTGGCTCCAGCTCCAACACCGACCCGGTGCTGGGGCCGCTTCCCTCGGGCATGGGCTCTGCCAGAAAACGCTTGGGCAACGTGTCGTCTCGGCGCGTGATACCCTCGCGAGCGATAAACAGCCGTTCCAGGTTCACAATGCGCTCGCCGATCCGCCGCACCTCCTGGCCGGTGATGTCCCAGCCGGTGGCAGCCCGGAGCAGCTCCGCCGTACCCTCCCAATCCAGCACCTCCATGTTGTTGTAGGTGTTCTTGCACACTCCAGCGGCATCGGCGATGGCCGCCATCTCTTCGAAATGCTTGACCACCAGGCCCTTGCCCTTGTACTCCAGGCGGAAGGCTGTCTCGGGGATGCCGTAGCGACGGATGCCCTCCTCTGGGTCGTTTGAGAACTCGAACCAGGGTTCTGAGCGCAGGTGATCGGCTCCGCGGCTGGCCACGGCGTTGCCCAGACCGTAGGCCTTGATGCTCCGCACGTCCGCCTGGAACACCTCCAGCCCCTTGCCATGCAGGGCGATCTCCTCTGAGCCTCTCCCCAGGCGCTCGGCAGCCTGCTTGACCCCGTCGGCCAGGAAATCGCCGAAACCCTCTCGATGGGCCACCTTGTGGATCAGGGCCAGGATGGTCTCGCCGTTGCCCCAGGTGAGGTCCAGTCCATCGGCTTCCTCGCGGGAGAGAATTCCGCGCTCGTAGCACTCCATGGCCCAAGAAATGACCTCGCTGAGGGAGATGGCGTCTATGCCGTAGCGATTGGCCAGGTCAACGCATTTCAGGCCCAAAGCCAGATCGCCGTTGCCCACGCGGGCAGTGAAGCCAGCCAGCGGCTCGTATTCCGGCCCCTCCAGACGCAGGTCTGGGAACCGGGCATCGTCCACCACCAGGAAGCGGCTGCAGGGGATGGTGCAGGCGAAGCAGGCTTTGCTCTTGATCTTGTACAGTTCCTCAATGGCCTCGCCGCTCACCGCATCGGCTTCGTTGAAACGACCGCTCTGGAAGTGGCGCGTAGGCAGGCCGCCGATGCTGTCGAGGGCTTTGATGAGCTTGGTGGTGCCCAATCGGCAGCGGATCTCGTATTCGGGGTGGTTATAGATTGCCTCGTCCACCTGTTCGATGATCTCACAGAAACGAGCCATGTCGGCCACAGGGAAGAGGCCGGTGCCGCGCACGGCCACCGCCTTGAGGTTCTTGGAAGCCATGACCGTGCCCATGCCAGTGCGGGCAGCCGGGCGGTTGAGGTTGACGAACACCCCCGCGAAACGCACCCCATTCTCTGCCCCCTGTCCGATAGTAGCCACCTGGACATCGGGGTCGCCAAGTTCCTGCTGGATGGCTAAGGTGGTATCCCACACGTCCTGACCCCACAGCCCTGTGGACGAAGCAGCGGCATCCCGCAACTCCACCGCGTCATCCTTGATCCACAGGTAGACCGGATGATCCGCCCGGCCCTGGATGATCACCTGGTCGTAGCCAGCGAACTTGAGCTCAGGGCCGAAGAACCCGCCGGCATTGGAGTCGCCCAGAATCCCGGTCTGAGGCGACATGGCGCTGACGTTGAACCGTGCTCCGCCGGGGAAGATCGTGCCCACCAGGGGCCCGACGCCGAAGACCAGCAAGTTATCCGGCGAGAGCCCGTCGGTGTGAGCCGGAAGTTCGTCCCAGAGACGTTTCACATTGAGTCCCCGCCCGCCCAGGAAAGCGCGGGCCAGATACTTCTCGGTAGGGTGACGACGAATGGTGCCGTCAGTTAGATTTACTCGTAGAATATTTCCGCCGTAGCTGTACATTTTTCCCCGCTATTTGTCGTCGTACACAATCGCGCCGGTGGCGCATCGCTTCACGCAGGCGGGGTCGCCGCCGCATAGGTCGCAGATGAGGGCCAGGCCGGTCTCCCCGTGCAGAGCTGCCATGCCGAAGGGGCAGGCATCTGCACAGGCGGGGCAACCGGTGCAATCATCGGGGCGCAGGATAATGGCTCCGGTGGTCTTGTCCTGATGCAGGGCACTGGTGGGACAGGCAGCCACGCACGGCGCCCGCCGACACAGACGGCAAACGTGGGGATGGTCCTCCCCCAAGGGCTCGATCTTGGTCACGCGGATGCGGGCCGTGGCGGTGCCGAAACGCCCGTCGTGCCAGGCCACGCAGGCCACCTCACATGCTCGGCAGCCGCTGCACAGTTCCTTACGAACCAGAATCCGCTTCACAATCCCCCGCTCCCTCAACGCTCCATTCAAAACAAAAAGCCCCCATCCCATAAAAGGACGAGAGCTTTCACCCCGTGGTGCCACCCTTCTTAGGCCAACCGCGCACATGCTCCAGAAACGAAAAAATCCGCCATGACAGCGGATAGGTTGCGAGCCAGCCTCACTCATTGCAGGTACGGGACAGCAGCAACGCCGTCTGATACCCTCAGCCCTGATAACGGTGGCGACTCCGGCGCGGCTTACTTGGGTGTTACCCCGTTCGGCCTGCAACTCCCAGGTCCATTCGGCCTCCGCGCTGGCATCGGGCTCTCACCTTTTACCCCGACTCTCTGAGCCTCGCCTGAAGGCATACTAATCCTGTTCACAGTCTTTGACAGTGTTGAATTATGGTAGAGTGTACCACATTAGGGGCAAAATGTCAAATCCACGCCTTGAGCGCACTGAAAAGGTCGCTCGGAGGCCCGCCCCCCTCGGGCCGATTTCCGTTCCAGGCCATCTCCGAAGCCTGCGGGGACGATTTCCGCGACCACATCAGTACACGCTCTTACTCCAACGTAAACCCCTTCTCGGTGAAGAGCCTCAAGCAAGCATCTACCGCCTCAGCATCATAAAGGACGCCCTTGTTTTGCGAGATCTCCTCCAGGGCCTCATCCATACTGAAGGCCAGTCGGTTACGTTGGCGAGAGGTCATGATGTCAACAAGGTCAGCCACAGCTAAGACCCTTGCTTCCAGAAGGATGTCGTCACCAGATAGCCCTTGAGGATAACCGGAACCATCCAGCCTCTCGTGATGTTGAAGCACGATCTGGGCCACCGGCCAGGGGAATTCAATGGTCTTCAATATGTCGTGGCCGACCTGGGAGTGAGCTTTCGTCATGCCATGTTCGAGGTCGTTTAACGGGGTAGGCTTAACGAGAACTTGAATAGGCACAGATGTCTTTCCGATGTCATGAATCAGCCCGGCCGTGTGGATTCCATCAATCTGCTCTTCTGAAAGACCCATCTCCTTGGCTATGGCGCCGGCCAGCCGGGTCACGCGCTGCTGATGGCCTACTGCGAATGGATCCCTATCCTCGGCGGGTACTGTCAGAGCATGGATCGTTTCATCGAGGGTTCTTCGCGATCGCGCGTAACTTCCTCGTAGTTCATCCTCCGTCTGCTTGAGCCCGTCATAAAGCCTCTTCACCCTCAACAGCGCTTCGATCCTGGCCAAAAGCTCTTGGCTCTTGAACGGCTTGGCGATGTAATCGTCGGCCCCGTATTCCAAGCCCTTCACCTTTTCTGACAACGAGTCCAGAACCGTCACCATGATGATGGGAACGTAGCCTAGTCGCTCATCTTCTCTGAGCCGCTTGCAGACTTCGTAGCCATCCATCCCCCCCATCAGCACATCGAGGAGAATCAAGTCCGACCGGACCTGCGGCTCCGCATGCGCCGCTTCGCCCAACCCCAACTCGTCCAGAGCCTCTTCTCCGCTCTGGGCGACGACGGCTGAATAGCCTTTCTGTTCCAGCAAGTTGCTGATCATCCAGGCCATTTCAACGTCGTCTTCGACGATCAATATGGTGGCCTTCTCTTCTGCCTTTTGGGCGTTCATCATTTTACCCTCCTTTTCATTGAACTCTCGTTCAGTCCCAACTCTCTCAGTTCTACCCAACGGGCAGGGTGAACCTGACGGTGGTGCCCTGGCCTCTCCCGGCACTCTCCGCCCAGATCTTCCCGCCGTGGGCCTCCACGATGGTCTTGCAGATGGCCAGCCCTATCCCCGCTCCAGGGATACTGGGATTATCCTGCCAGAACCTCTCAAAGACCCTGTCCAGATCCTCCCTGGGTATGCCGCGCCCAGAGTCGCTGACGGCGATCTCAATCTCGTGGGCCTTCTTCTTCTTGGCCGAGACGACGATCTTCCCCTGGTCGCTGAACTTCACAGCATTGCCAACCAGGTTGGTCAAAACGCGAAGGAGCTTTTCTCGATCGCCTTCTATCTGGGGAAGACCCTCTGGAAGTTCAGCCGCCAATTCC
The DNA here is from genome assembly GCA_964461615.1 of uncultured Anaerolineae bacterium. Taxonomy (GTDB): domain Bacteria; phylum Chloroflexota; class Anaerolineae; order VGOG01; family VGOG01; genus CAZVCJ01. Next base: position 2,249 of record CAYWWC010000037.1, on the reverse strand, counting down.
AGCTCCTTTGCCTCGGCCAGCGGCTGCATGTCCACGATCACCTGTCTGATCAGCTTCTCCGGTTGGACCCTCGTTTTATGATACGTTACTCGCCCGGATTCCAACGAGGACAGGTCCAGGATGCTACTCACGGTGCTTTGAAGCCTTTGCACATTGCCGCTAACTATTTCGCTGACCCTGACTACCTTTTGACGATCTATGCTCGGCGTTCCCAACGTCTCCATCAACTGCTCTACACTCATCTGCATTTTGGCCAGGGGCGTCTTCAGCTCGTGAGAGACATCTCGTATCAGATTGTCCTTCATCTCCTCCACCCGCTTGCGCTCGGTGACGTCTCTGAATACGCTCACAATGCCTTCTATTCTGCCGCCCTTTTTAATGAATCTAGTGCCCACTTCCACAAAGACTTGCCTGCCATCTTTATGCTCAAGTTCTAGTTCAACCCCATCCCTGGCCCCACCCCCTCTGATGGTATCCCCAAAAAGCTTGAGCATTCTCGGCAGATTCTTCACTCCAAGGCCCCCAAGCCTAGTGAAGTTCTTCCCTATTACCTCGTCCCGCTTGTAACCCAATAGATCCTCAACCCTTTTGTTTACATCGAGTATTTTGCCGTGCGTGTCTACGTAGGAAATCATGTCAGCGACTGTTTCAAAAATCGTTCTGAACTTCTCTTCGCTCTCCCGCAGCGCCTCCTCCGCCTGCTTGCGCTCGGTGATGTCCTGGAACGTGCCGGATAGTTTTATTGCTTTTCCGTCCTTGAGATGGGCTTTTCCAATTGCGCGGACCCACAGGCGATTGCCTTTGGCCGTGATGAATTGTAACTCCAAATCCCAGGGCTCGCCGGTCTCGGCGGCTCTCTGCACCGCCTGCTGAATGATAGGGCGGTGTTCAGGTGCGTAAAAGCTCACCCCTCCTTCTAAGTCCGGCTTGTAGTCCAAATCAACCTCGTGGATGTGATAGACCTCTTCTGTCCAAACCTGTTCATTAGTTTCGAGATCGAGTTCCCAACCACCGACTTGGGCCATCTTCTGAGTCTCGCGCAAGAGGGACCGGCTCTCCCGCAACTCCTCCTCCGCCCGCACCCGCTCGGTGATGTCGGTGGTGAAGCCAACTATGCGAACGGGATTTCCGGCCTCGTCCCAAAGTGCCTGTCCCCAGGTACGGAACCAACGATGCTCGCCCGATTTGGTGCGTAGTCGCTGCTCTACCTCGTACAGCCCCCGATCCTTAAAGTGAGCTTCTATTGCGGCCCCCGCGTGCTCTCTGTCGTCTGGATGCAGATGTGACCTAAACGTGTCAGAGTCAACCTCGAGTTCATCATCAGCATACCCAAGCAACTCCTTCAAACGCGGAGACCAGTAGAGCGAGTTGTTCTGAATGTCCCAGTCCCATAACCCGTCATTCGAGCCTCGCACGGCCAGGGCAAACCGCTCTTCACTGACCCGCAGCGATTCCTCCGCCCTCGCCGTCTGGATCACTTGAGCGGTGGTGTTGGCAAGACCTTCGAGCAGGGCATCCTCATCAAGAGAAATGGCGTGTTTGCTGAACAGCGCCAGAACGCCTATTGGCTTCCCGGCTTCCGAAAGGAGCCGGTAGCCTGCAAACGAAACCAGGCCGAGATCTCTGGCCCAGCCGCGATCGTGAACGCGCCGATCATGCGTGACGTCGCTGGTGATAAACTTGGAGTCCTCCCCGGCTGCGACACGTCCAATCTTGTAGCAACCGAACGGTACTCGCTGATGGACTTCACCGTCAGTGTGGGTGTAGCGCCCCGAACTGACTATGAGATGAAGGCCCCGATCCCGATAGTGACAGACGTGTGGTCCCTCCGTGACCCCCACGTGGATACAGCCGGAGTCACACCGGTCTCCGGGTTTCGTGATCCAGATACGGGCGAAGTCGGCGTCAAAGATTTCGACCACCCCGTCTGTGATGCGCTTGAGCTTTTCATCAAGGCTGCGGGGACTGAGTAGGTCCTCCTTCAAACGATTCAGGTGCTCAATCCACGTCTCCGCCCGCTTGCGCTCGGTGACGTCGCGGACAACACCCCGGAACCCGGCAGGCTCACCTGTGGAATCCCTTAGCAGAGATACAGACGCCTCAACGAACCTCGTAGTCCCGTCTTTTCTGATGACTTCCCAATCGAATGCTCTAGCTGGTTTCCCTGTTCGGTAGACCGCATTAAAGGTTTGACACAGAGCCTTGGCATTCACGTCATCCATATACTGTCGGTTATTCATGCCCATCAA
>CAYWWC010000036.1:0-21248 GCA_964461615.1 uncultured Anaerolineae bacterium | reverse complement strand
TGTCGCTTACAATGGCGAGACGGCGCTGCACATGCTGCGCCGCGAGCGCCCCGATTTGGTGGTGTTGGATCTGATGCTGCCAGACCGCGATGGCTGGGACGTGACCCGCGTGATGCGCAGCGACGCTACCCTGGCGGATACGCCGATCATCATGCTCACCGCCCGCGTCGAGCATCACGACAGGATCGTCGGCCTGGAATTGGGCGCTGACGATTACGTGACCAAGCCCTTTCATCCTGGCGAATTGATTGCTCGCATCCGGGCGGTTCTGCGCCGCGCCCAGCGCGGACCGACAGCGTCGAGGGTGATTCGTGTGGGAGAGGTGTTGATTGACGTGGACGCTCATCGGGTTGAGGTGCGCAGCCAGGAGGTGCACCTCACGCCTACTGAGTTTGGCCTCTTGCAGGCGTTGGCCGAACATCGCGGCCACGCGCTGACCCGTTCGGAGATGATTGAGCGGGGCCTGGGGTACAGCTACGAAGGCATAGAGCGCACCGTGGACAGCCACATCAGGAACTTGCGCCGCAAGCTGACCGACGCAGGCGCGTCAGCCGACCTTATCGAGACGGTATTTGGCGTTGGCTACCGCCTGGCGGCGGATGCGGATAAAGAAACCTCCCTCCCTTTGGGGGGGACTGAGGGGGGGAACCCGTGAAACGGCTCTGGGTACAGCAGACTCTGGCCTTCAGCGTCGTCGTCATCGTCACTATGGGTGCCATCGTTCTCTGGATCAACCAAAGCGCCAATGTCGAGTTCCGCAAATACATCACCCTTCGCGACATTCAAACGTTGGGCAGCGGTATGCAGGAACTGGTCGCGTACTATCAGCAGCGAGGCAGTTGGGAAGGTGTGGAAAGCCTGCTGGCGAAAGGCGTCTATTTTGATGAAAACAGGAACATAGCTCTGGGGACGGGATTGACCGAGCGTGAATGGCTAGGGCTGAAAGAGGAAAGAAAAGCACCGAACGTCCTGCTTGTTGACGCTGGTGGCAGTGTCGTCTATGACAGCGAGGGGAAGGTTCACGGCAAGCTGTTGAGCCGCCGAGACCTGTCCAACGCCTCGCCTATCACAGAGGCTGAGAACGGAGACATAATCGGCTATTTGCTGCTGTTTTATCCCGTCTTGGACGAGCAGGAACAGCAGTTTCTCGACAAAGTGGAGTATTTGCTACTGGTCAATGCCGCCTTGGCTGTGGGCTTGATAGTGGTTGTTGGCGCCCTCTTGAACCGTCGTCTGAGCGCGCCCTTGCAACGTCTGGCGGCTGCGGCTCGGGCTGTCGCCGCTGGCGATCTGGACCAGCAGGTCGAGGCTGGGGGCAGTACCGAAGTCGCCCAGGTAGGCCAGGCTTTCAATGAAATGACGGCCGCTCTGCAAGAGGCGGAGACTCTGCGGCAGAATATGGTGGCCGACGTGGCCCACGAGTTGCGCACGCCTATCAGCGTGTTGCAGGGCAACCTGTGGGCTATTCTGAATGACGCCTACCCGCTCGAAAAGGCCGAGATCTCGCGCCTGTATGACGAGACCCGTTTGTTGAGCCGCCTGGTAGAAGATCTCAGAGAGCTCGCTTTAGCCGACGCGGGACAGTTGCACCTGAACCTGTGCCCCACAGACGTGGCCCAGGTCATTCGCCACACGGTGGATAACTTTGCCCTGGCCACTGAGGTACAGGAGGTGAGCCTCACCGCCCAGCTCCCGGATGATCTCGCGCCGGCCCAGGCTGATCCCGACCGTGTAGCACAGGTGCTGCGCAACCTGCTGATCAACGCCCTGCGCCACACGCCGTCTGGCGGCTTGGTCACAGTATCCGCCTCCTCCGTGGCCAAGGATCTGGAGATCGCCATTGCTGACACCGGCGAGGGCATCGCTCCGGAAGATGTGCCTCACGTCTTTGAGCGTTTCTGGCGCGCGGACCCCGCGCGCACGCGCTCAGAAATCGGCGCTGAGGAGCGATTGGCGGGCACGTGTCCTGTACGGACAGTACAGGGCGGCACAGGTCTCGGCCTGTCTGTGGCTCAGAGCCTGGTGAAAGCGCAGGGCGGTCGAATCTGGGTCGAAAGCACACCGGGCGAAGGGACGGTCTTTCGGTTCACGTTACCTTTTGTGCAGCACGACCATGCCTAACATCGCGCGATAGCTCCAATGCACAGATGCGGATAGCGTTCCAGCTCTTTACCGAGGTTTCACAACTCCTTCATAAAATCTTTACAATATCGTGTTATAATTGAGATGAATCGGGTCGCAGCGCCAAGTTGACTATTCTCGGCGTTGTTGGTAAAATTGAGAACGTGAGGCTGTTGGGGACGCGAAGGGTGGTGTCTGAGCAAGCTCAGGTGTCCCCTGTTTTTCACTTGGAGCGGAGTGACATGGCTAGAACCAAAATCCTGATAGTGGACGATGACCGTAAAATCGTAGACCTGGTGCGAGCCTACCTGGAGAAGGATGGCTACCGGGTGCTGACCGCTCACGACGGCCTGCAGGCGCTGGAGCTGGCCCGTCAGAAGCAGGCGGATCTCTTAGTCCTGGATCTCATGCTGCCGGGCATAGATGGGCTCGACGTTTGCCGCATCCTGCGGGGCGAGGGCAACAAGGTTCCCATCATCATGCTCACGGCCAAGACCACCGAAGCGGACAAGCTCATCGGGCTGGACCTGGGAGCCGACGACTACGTGACCAAGCCCTTCAGCCCCCGTGAGTTGCTGGCCAGGGTGCGAGCGGTGTTGCGTCGAGTCGGCGAAGAGGAGTACGAAGGGCCTTCCGAGGTGCGGTTCGGCGATCTACTGGTGGATTTCGTTCGCCACCAGGTTCAGGTGCGAGGGAAACCCGTTGCCCTCACCCCCAGCGAGTTCAAGCTGCTGGAAGTGCTCATCAGGGAGCCGGAACGGGCCTTCAGCCGGTTGGATCTGCTGGACCGGGTCTTCGGCTACGACTTCGAGGGGTTCGAGCGTACGGTAGACGTCCATGTGATGAACCTGCGCCGGAAGATCGAGCCAGATCGCAAGAATCCGACCTATATCAAGACGGTCTACGGCATGGGCTACAAATTCGCTGAGGAGCAAGATTAAGATGGTGTTCCGTAGTTTGCGCTTTCGGGTGCTCGTGGCACTGATCATAGTGATCGCGGTGGCTGTGGGGGTGGTGTCGTTCTTAGCCAGCCGGGCCACCAGCGGCGAGTTCCAGCGCTACGTGGAGCGCGGCGGGATGATGCGCCATCAGCGGTTCGAGATGTATTTGGCCGGGCACTACATGAATATCCGGGCCTGGTCCGGCGTTCAGCCTTTAGTGGAACAGATAGGGCAGATCTCAGGAGAGCGGACTGTCCTGGCCGATGGGGAGGGGCAGATCGTCGCCGACTCCGCGAATAAGCTGATAGGACAGACTGTGACTCAGGACTGGCCTGACCCGGTTGCTCTTATAAGGCAGCGTGGGGTGCTGGTGGGTGCCGTCTACGTCGATCCTCTTGGCCTGGCTGATGATCCTCAGAGAGAGGCATTCTTGGCCGGCATCAACCGCGCCTTGCTGCTGGCCGCTGTGGTCGCTGGCCTGGCTGCTGTGCTCCTCACGGCGGGTCTTTCGCGGCGCATCCTGGGGCCGGTGTCGACTCTGACCGCTGCCGCTCGTCGGATGGAGGGGGGCGACCTGAGCCAGCGGGTGGAGGTGCAGTCCAACGACGAGATCGGCGAGCTGGCCCGGGCCTTCAACGCCATGGCCGACGGGCTGACCCGGCTCGAAGGCCTGCGCCGCAGCATGGTTTCCGATGTGGCCCACGAACTGCGTACCCCTTTGTCCAACATCCGGGGCTATCTGGAGGCCCTGCAGGACGGCATAGTTGAACCGAAGCGGGAGGTCATTGATTCCCTCCACGAAGAAGCTATGCTCCTGAACCGCCTGGTGGACGATCTGCAGAAGTTGGCTCTGGCCGAAGCAGGGCAGCTCAGGCTGAAACGCCAACCGGTGGCCCCGGGCGACTTGGTGAATAGAGCCACGGACGCTGCCCGCGCCCAGGCGGCAGCCAAGGGTATCGCCTTGCGGGCTGACCTGCCGGATGATCTGCCCCTGGTGGACGCTGATCCCCAGCGGATCGGACAGGTATTGGGCAACCTGTTGAGCAATGCCCTGACTCACACGCCCTCAGGCGGGCAGGTCGTCGTCGCGGCTCAGGCGAGGGAATCGGAGGTTGAGCTCAGCGTCAGTGACAGCGGAGAGGGCATTTCCCCAGAGCACTTGCCCTACATCTTCGAGCGCTTCTATCGGGCCGACAAGTCGCGGTCGCGGGCCACCGGCGGTACGGGGCTGGGACTGGCCATCGCCAGGCAACTGGTGGAGGCCCACGGCGGGCGGATCGAAGTGGAAAGCGAAGTTGGTCGGGGGACGCAGTTCACCTTCACCCTGCCGGTAGCCGGGGTCTGACCTGCCGCCTATCGTATATCGCTCACCCCTCAGTTTCTTCCCCTTCGTCGACTTGACAATCGTTTTGTTTTGTGATATAATTAGTTTGTCTAACTAAATGGCTGTTTGAAGGAGGGACCGCGATGACTGACGTGCGGTGTCCTGAGCTTGTCGAAGGGTCGTTGTCAGCAGAAGACCGGCTTATGGCTCTGCTTGGGCGGCTGCGCAAACTGGGGCTCGGCCAAAATCCCTTGGAAGATGCCGGGGTGACGATGCCACAGCTTGCCTTGCTTGACTGGGTCGCTGCTTCATTGGGGTGTGGCATTCAGGAAACCGCGGCGGGGCTGGGTTTAACCGCTCCTAGCGTCAGCGTGGGGGTGCACCGGCTGGAGGCGGCGGGTCTGCTGGAGCGCCGCCCCAACCCGCAGGACGGGCGAGCCATCCAGCTCTTTTTGACCGACCGGGGCCAGGCGCTGCACCAGCGGGCGCGTGCCTTCCGCCGGGAAAAGATGCGACGACTGCTCATGGGCTTGACACCAGAGGATCGCGCCACGTTGTTGGCCCTGCTGGAACAGGCCATCAGCGCCACCGAAGAAGAGATAGGAGAAAGTGGTCATGCCTAACCAGGCAACTCTCAACCCCGTGCTCATCAGCAAGTTCGTTCTGTGGATCGTGGTGATCGTAGCCGCTACCATCCTTCTACGCCGCCACAAGGTGACGTCAAAGGTACGCCTGGTCTTTATCGTCGGCGGCGTCCTGGTCTTTGGGGTTACATACGGCCTTCTCATCCGAGGGGGCTTGAATCCCAACCCGGTCTTTTCGGTGCGCAACCTGCTAACGGTCGTCCTGGTGCGCCGCCAACTGTTGCTTCCCGTCGTTGCGATGCTGGTCATCTTGCTGCTGATGGTCTTCTTCTCCAACAAGTCCATCTGCGGCTGGGGCTGCCAGTTGGGGCTGCTGCAAGACTTGATTGGCCGCGTACCGCTGCCCAAGGGGTGGCATTGGAAGCCGCCCTTTTGGCTCTCCAACAGCGTGCGCATCGTCGCCTTCGTGGCGCTGATCGCGGGATTGGTCGCAGCCGGGCTGGATTGGATCGGGATTATTGACCCGTTCCAACTCTTCTCGTTCAATTTCACCCTGGCGATCGCGTTATTCTCGGCCGTCGTCCTCGTCGCCAGCCTGTTCGTCTACCGGCCCTGGTGCCAGTTCCTCTGTCCTTTTGGACTGCTGGGCTGGCTGGTGGAACAGGTGAGCCTGCTGCGGCCGCGCATCAACCGAGAAGCGTGCAGGGAGTGTAAATTGTGTGTCAAAGCGTGTCCTACCCAGGCGATGGCAGATTTTTACGATGGGAAGAAGATCCACGCCGATTGCTTTGCCTGCGGGTCTTGCATTGAGGCCTGCCCATGGGATGAGGCGCTGGGCTGGCGAAGGAGTGACTGATGAACAACGCAATCGAAGTACAAGACCTGACCAAATACTACGGCGACCCTTCGGCGGGCTCAGGGCGGGCTCTGCTGGCAGTGGACCACATTAACTTTGAAGTGCATCAGGGCGAAGTCTTTGGCTTCCTGGGTCCCAATGGGGCGGGCAAGACCACCACCCAGCGCATGCTGACCACTCTGCTGGAGCCGACCGAGGGCCGCATTGTTATCTTTGGCTACGACCTGACCCACGACGCCTACCCGGTCAAGCGGCAGATGGGCCTGGTGCCGGAGGAGTCCAACGTCTACACCGAACTGACCGCCTGGGACAACCTGATGTTCACCGCCCGGCTCTACCGGGTGGGCCGAGACGAGCGAGCTGAGCGAGCGCAGGAGCTGCTGGAGACCTTCGGCCTGTGGGAGAAGCGGGACGTGAAGGTGCAAGACTTCTCCAAGGGGATGCGCCGCCGCTTGAGCATCGCCATGGCCATCATCCACCAGCCCAAGTTGCTCTTCCTGGACGAGCCGACGCCCGGCCTGGACGCTCAGAGCGCTCGTGCCATCCGGGATTTGATACGCCAACTGAACGCCGAGGGGACGACCATCTTCCTGAGCACCCACCAGATCGAAGAGGCCAACCAACTCTGCGACCGGGTGGCCATCATCAACCACGGCCAGATCGCGGCCATTGACACCCCGGAGCGGTTGAAGCGGGCCTTTCGGAGGGTGCAGTCGGTGGAGGTGGCGTTTGAGCCGGATATCCCCAAGACCCTAAAGGTTTCAGAAACCTTTGGGGTCTCCCACTCCGTCAAAATGGGGGACAAGTGGCGGCTATACACCGATGACCCGTCGGCGCTGCTCCCACTGGTAATGAACTATGCCCAGTCGCAAGGGCTACGGATAGTGAGCCTCAACACGCTGGGCCCCAGCCTGGAGGACGTCTTCCTGGATATCACCGGCCAGCAGGTGGGCGCAGTGCGTCACGAGACGCAGGAAGGCAGTCCCCGGCGACGTGGGATGAGGCGCGGCAGCGGCGGTCGGAAGGGAGGTCGGCGATGAAATACGGATGGATGCAACGGCTACGAGACGAACTGGCCCAGGCTTGGGCCGTGACCGTCAAAGACATGAAGGTCTACTATCTCCAGCCGGGGATGATCATGTTCGGCCTGTTCATGCCGTTCTTCATGTTCTTCTCCTTCTCGGTGAAACGGGAGATGGCGGCGGCGCAGGGAGTGGCCCGGCTGCTGGCCCTGACTACCTTCTTTACCGCGGCCGCCGCCGGACCGTTCATCATCCCCCTGGAGCGGCGCCTGGGCACCTACGACCGACTGCTGGCCGCGCCGATGTCGCTCTTGACCTTGCTGCTGGGTAAGACGGCGGTGGGAGCAATCTTCGCTATCGGTGTGTCGGCCGTTGCGCTGCTCGGCGGCGTGGTGATCTTTGGGACGAGCATCGCTCAGCCCTGGCTGCTGGCCGCCGGCGTACTCCTGGGGTCGTTCTCCTTCTCGGCCCTGGGGCTGATATTCGGCTCCATCCCCACGCGCAACCCAGGCGATGTCATGATGCCCAGCACGCTGCTGCGCTGGGGGTTGCTCTTCATCAGCGGCGTCTTCATCCCGCTGGCGGAGATGGCACCGGCGGCGCGGGCGGTGGCCTACCTCTCGCCGCTGACCTACGCCCAGGACCTGATGAACCACGCCGTGCTGGGGGTGGGCCTGCTCAACCCGTGGCTGGACCTTGCCGTGCTGCTGCTGACGGGTGTCGTGTTCCTGCTGCCTTCGATCAAGATGCACCAGCGGAGCCGTAAACTGGGGTACTGACGCGGGCCAGCGTATCCTTCTCAGGCGACAGTAAACGGACATAGTTTGTTACCAGGACAACAGAAGCCCCAGACCGTCAAATGGCCTGGGGCTTTCTTTATGCGTTGCCATATCTTACAAACTCCATGTCACTTCTCCATTTGACAAATCTGTGATTCTCTTCTATAATTATATTCGATTATTCTAATATAGTTAGAGAAAGAAGGGTAGGGTTATGGATACTCGTGTTGAGCAGGGTCGAAGCGCTCGTGCTTACAGATTCCAGGCTAAAACGGCCAAGGCGTTGGCGCATCCTACTCGCATCGCTATTCTGGAGATGTTGCGCCGGGGGGAGGTGTGTGTGTGCGAGATGGAGCCAGAGCTGACGGCGAGTCAGGCCAACATCTCCCAGCACCTGGCTGTCCTGCGCGACAGCAACCTGGTGGTAGCGCGACGTGACGGGGTGCGGATGATGTATCGCGTGACAGACAAGCGGGTGTTTCAGGTACTGGATGTGATGGGCTCCATCACTCACGACCAATTGGACGCGGCTCGCCAGGCTCTTGCCGCCCTGGAAAGCGTTGCGGCTTGATATGGACTCAGAGCAGAGAGAACGCAAAAGCATTCTGGCTGTCAATCTTGGGCTGGCGGCCAACATCTTTCTGGCCGCGCTGAAAACGACTATCGGTATTTGGGGCCAAAGCCCCGCCCTGCTCGCCGACGGCATCAACTCCACCTCCGACGCGGCCTACTGCATTGTGATCAGCGTGTTCATGCGGAAGGCCAGCAAGCCGGCCGATACCGAGCATCCCTACGGCCACCGCCAACTGGAAAGCATCGCTGCTCTGGTCGTAGGCTCGTTTGTCATCACCACCGCCGTGGCCATTTTCTGGAACGCGGTCAACAATGTGTACGATCTGTTGGCCGGGCAAGGCGATTTCGGCGGAGCCACGGTCGGCGCCTTGTGGGCAGCATTGCTCACCGTGGCCCTCAAGCTGGGGTTGACCATCTTCACCCAGCGGATCGGCCGGCAGACGGGGAATGTCGCCGTGCTGGCGCTGGCCTACGATCACCGCAACGATGTGTTCTCCGCCTCAGCGGCGGCCATCGGCATCTTTCTGGGCCGGATGGGCTCCCCCTGGGTGGACCCGCTGGCCGGGGCGCTGGTCGCGCTGGTGATCCTGCGCACGGGCATCGAGATCCTGCGCGAATCCTCTGCCGACCTGATGGACACCGTGCCTGGCCGGTCGCTGGCTCAACAGATCACCGAATTGTTGAGCGCCGTTCCGGGGGTGAAACAGGTCGAGGAAATCCATGCCCACCGGTTCGGCCCATACCTGGTCGTTAACGTCACCATCGGGATTGACGGCTCATTGAGCGTCGCTGCTGGCGATGAGATCGCCTCACAAGTGGAGCATACTCTGTATCAGCACATCGAGCTCCTGCGCCGGGCTTACGTTCATTACCACCCGGCCAGCACCCCTCAGGCAGGCAGCGCCAGCGACGCAGTTCCCGAAACTGTTACCAATAAAGGAGGATCTGACACCGCATCATGAATCCTATTGTAGAGTACATCTTCACGCTGTTACAGTCCGGCTGGATGAGCTTGCTGGACTACCTGGCCGCCCACGTGCTGTTGTGCCTGGTGCCGGCCTTCTTTATTGCCGGGGCCCTGAGCGCGCTCATCCCCAAGGAGACCGTGACCCGCTACCTGGGCCCCAGGGCATCCAAATGGATTTCCTACCCGGCAGCCTCGGTGGGCGGTTTTGTGCTGGCCGTCTGTTCCTGCACCATCCTGCCCCTGTTCGCCGGTATCTGGAAGCGTGGCGCGGGACTGGGGCCGGCCATCACTTTCCTCTTCGTCGGGCCAGCGGTCAACATCCTGGCCATCGCCTACACCGGCGCGGCCATCGGCATGGACATCGCCATCGCCCGCATCTTGCTGTCCATCGTCTTCGGCATCGCCATTGGCCTGATCATGGCCGCCGTCTTCAAGGACAGCCAGGCGGCGGAGGATATTGGCCTCTTTGATCAAAGGGCACAGGTCAGGCTAGCAGTGGGGGCTTTTTTCGGCCTGCTGTTGGCAGTGCTCATCGTGGGCACCTTGCAGGTGGACGTGCTGAGCCGCACCTGGTTCTCGCTGACCCTGCCGGTGGATGTCCCGGCCAGCCTTCAAAACGCGCTGGAGGGCGTGCACCTGAACTTTCAGGGTGCGCTGCTCATCGTCATGCTGATGGTCATCGCCCTGGCTGCCTGGCGGGGGCTGGAGTCGGTGCTGGAGCAGACCAATGGCTGGACCTGGGCGACCATGGGCCTGGTTGCCGCTACCCTGCTGATCGCCGCGCCGACTTTGGATACCGCCGGTATCGTCGTGGTCGGCTTTACCGGCCGCTTCATCGGCGAGGTGGTGCTGTTGGCCGGGATCGCAGTGGTAGCCGCGCGGGGTCTGGAACGACGCCAGTTGCAAGAGTGGCTCTGGGAAACCTGGCGCTTCGTCAAGCAGATCTTCCCCCTGCTGATCATGGGCGTCTTCGGCGCTGGGGTGGTGAAGGTGCTCATCCCTGAGCAGTGGATCCAGACCCTGGCCGGGCGCAACACGATATGGGCCAACCTGATCGGGGTGTTGTTCGGCGTATTCATGTATTTCCCCACGTTGGTGGAGGTGCCCATTGCCCGCATGTTTCTCGAGCTGGGTATGCATCGCGGGCCACTCTTGGCCTACCTGCTGGCCGACCCAGCGCTGTCGGTGCAGAGCATCTTGGTCACGAGCAAGATCCTGGGCAGCAGGCGTACCTGGGTGTATGTGGGGCTGGTGACCGTGTTCAGCACCCTGGCTGGCTACATCTTCGGGCTGGCGCTGGCGGTGCTGTGACATGAGGTCTAAAATATCTACAAACAAAAGGGAGGAAAACGATGAATATCAAAGTGCTGGGGCCTGGCTGCCCCAATTGCCAGAAGGTCGAGGCCTACGCTCGAGAGGCAGTGGCAGAGCTGGGCGTTGAGGCCACCGTCGAGAAAGTGACCGACCTGAATCGGATCATGGATTATGCTATCCTGGCCACACCGGGGCTGGTCATTGATGAGCAGGTGGTGTGCTCAGGCCGGATTCCCTCCAAGGCTGAGGTGACCACCTGGCTGACCACCGCCCTGGCGCGCCAGAGCGCTGGTGAATGAGACAGGTGCGGTTGGCTATGGTGGACGGATAGAGAGAGATGGGGAGCACAGTGGACCGGAGAAGCGGGAGCAACTCCTAGCTCTGATCCAGGGCGAGCTTCAAAAAGGACACTAGCAGTCTGTCGGAGTAAGTTCGTGGAGAGCCGGGGGAGGGTTGGAGTCGAGGCTTTAGCCGGTAGAAATAGGCAGATTCCGGCTGAAGCCTCCACTCCAGAGTGTTTCTCCGACAGGCTGCTAGATAAAGGAGAAATAACACGATGAGTAGATTCGAAAAGTATCTGGCTCTATGGGTCGCGCTTTGCATGGTTATCGGGGTGGTGCTTTCCCAAACAGTGCCTGGCATCAGTGAGGCTATTGATTCCTGGCAGGTCCGTGGGATTTCGATCCCCATTGGCATCTGCCTGTTTCTGATGATGTACCCGGCCATGCTCAATCTGCAAGTATCCGAACTGAAAAAGCTAAAGAGCAACCCAAAACCGATTGTAATGACCCTGTTTTCCAATTGGGTGATCGCGCCCTTGGTTGCGGCGGGGTTGGCATATCTGTTTTTGCGGGGAAACGAACAGCTTATCGTCGCCGTCATCTTGCTGGGGTCGAGCCCTTGCACTGCGATGGTTCTCGTCTGGGGCAAGCTGACCGAAGGGAACCAGGAGCAGAACGTGGTCAACACGAGCCTGAATACCATCACCATTATGGTGCTCTACGTGCCGATCGTTTCTCTATTGACAGGCATTCAAAACGTTCCCATAGATCGAGGATTGCTTGTTATCTCAACGTTCGTCTTTATCGGAATTCCGCTGATCCTTGGAATCGTGAGCAAGAGGGTTCTGGTCAGGGCCAAAGGGGATCTGTGGTTCGAGAACACATATCGTCCTATTGTCGGCAAGATCGCTATCGTGGCCCTATTGGTTACGCTCGTGGTGCTCTTTTCGCTGAATGGGCAAGTTATGCTCGAGCACTTCGATCAACTGTTGTTAGTCTCGGTTCCGCTGTTGCTTGGGTTCATCATCGTGGTCGGATACAATATTCTGATCACCAGAGCCTTCGGATTGGAATACAGGGAGGCCATAATTACGGTCATCATCGGATCTTCGAGCCACTTTGAAATCGCCATTGCCACCGCGGTAGCGATGTATGGCGTCGGCTCGTATGCAGCTCTGGGAACCACGGTTGGCCTGTTCTGGGAAGTGCCGATCATGTTGGGCCTGGTCTTCCTGGGCAAAGCCCTGCGGAAAAGAAGCTTTTGGAGTGGATAAGATCCGAGGAGAATGCAGCAAGTGAGAGTAGGAGTCAGGTGCTGGCAGGGCAGGGACTCTCGATTCCGGTACAACAGGTGGATGACCGCAAGGAGATGGATCGCTACCTGCTGGGCGGCCCCCCGGGCTTGGTCATCAAAGACCAGTTGGTGATCGAACAACGCCTGCCAACCAAAAGAGAGGAATTGCGTCACTGGATCATAGACGGTCTGAGCTGGGAAAGGAAGTAATGAGCAACCGAAGTCGTCGTCGAAAACAGAAGCAGCGTCTCCAGTCCGTGACATCGGCGCCCGGGCCTGCCCCCGCCCGACCGTCCACACCGATGGCCGAAGGCAGGTCATGGTTGGTCCGCGACCGAGGCTGGCTCACAGCGCTGGTACTGTTGATTGGGGTGGCTTTGATCAGCTATGTGGGGATCACTGTACTGGCTTGGCCCACGCCCGCCACCCCGCCCGTCACCCCGACCGAGTCAGCTCCGTCCCTATTGCCCCTGACGCTGATGGTGTTGCACACCAACGACACCTGGGGATACACCCGGCCTTGCGGCTGAAGGCCGCCCCAAGGGGGCGTGGCCCGGCGGGCCACCTTGATCAAGCGGGAACGAGCACAGGCGGAGCATCTGTTGTTGCTGGATGCTGGCGACAGCCTGACGGGTGATAGGGACCCCGCCCGGCGCACCCAAGGGCAGACCGGCGTGGAGGCCATGAACCTGATGGGCTACGATGCCATGGCCCTGGGCGAGGGGGACCTGGCGCTGGGCCTGAAGGTGATGGAACAGCGAATGGCTGAAGCGAAGTTCCCCTTCATCTCAGCCAACGCAGTGCGGGCGGATACGGAGAAACTTCTGGCCCGGCCCTACATCGTGCGGGAGATCGAAGGACATCGGGTGGGGATCATCGGGCTGACTGGGCCAGCCCAGGCGCCGGGGGTACGAGTGCTCGATCCCCTGGAGACAGCTCGCAACGCTGTGGCAGAGGTGGGGGAGCAGGCCGACGTAATCATCCTGCTCTCTCACGCCGGGGTGGATACTGACCTGACCATTGCAGACATGGTGCCGGAGATTGATTTGATCGTAAGCGGTGGGAGCCAGAGACTGACCCAGCCGAGCCAGGGCAAGGCCGGGGCCCTGGTCGTCCATGCCGAAGTGCCCAGCCCTGGTCACGCTGGGCGATACGTTGGGGTGGCCCGGCTCCAGTTCGACGGAGAGGGCCGACTGACAATGCACCAGTGGGAAGCTGTACTCCTTATGCCTGACTTCGCTGACGACCCGGAACTGGCTGCCTGGGAGCAGGCCCATAGGTGAAGACCTGATAGCTGAGGAGTAGTGATTTATGAGCGTGCTGGTTGAGAGCTATGACCTGGAAGTCACCTCGCCCCCTTGCGACCCGGGGGCGGAACGGTTCAACGCTATCGCCCGGCTGACTGCCGACATCAGCCAGGTGCTTCCCTATCTGAACGCGGTCTGGAAAGGGGCCATCTACGACCGCGCGAACCACTTCCTCACCCAGCGCACGGGCGGGCGGACAATCACCGTGTGGCCCTACGAGATCGCCGTCAGCCAATTGGAGGACCGCGGGGATGCGGAACGGGTCATCGAACGGCTGGTGGGGATGATCAATCGCACCTGGGAGCGGCGGGCAGAGATTGAGCCCAGTACTGTGAAGCGGGAGCGGCTGACTGCGCTGGCCGTTTACAAGCTACTGCCCGGTGCCAACTGCAAAGCCTGTGGCGAACCGACCTGCTTCATCTTCGCCAGCAAGCTGGCGGCGGCCCAGGTCGCAGTTGAGACGTGTACCCCCCTTTTCACCGATGAACATCAGGAGAAGCGGAAGCAACTCCTGGCTTTGATCCAGGCGGCGGTTTGATGGAGGACTCACATGAAAGAAGCTCAAATCGCATCTGGCTGGGCCAAGCAGTACATTCGGGATCATGGCGGCATAATCAACATTGCCACCCGCATGACCGTGGTGGACTGATGAACAGCCTATGTTATCCCGTCAGGTCTGATGGACAAACCCGAAAACGAGCAAGATTACATCCGATTTATGGCAGAAGATATCGAGGTCTACTTGTCTAAAGAAATCTGGGCAGGGCTGGACCCCCAGGCTACGGAACTGCGGTTTGCCATTGCGGGGTATGGCCGTTTTTACCTGAAGTTTGGCCCTGAACCCAACCCATTCAGGAGGATGATATGACAAAACGTCGAACAAAGCGGCGACCTTCCAAAACACGAGCGAAGACCCGACCCCCGTCTGGGAAAAGCCAGACCTGGCTCATAGCAGCCATCGTGCTGGTCGTGCTGGTGGTCGTCAGCGCTGGCCTGTGGCTGATCGGAGCGCGGCCTGATCAGTCCGCAACGGCGGCAGCCGCCAATCCGGGAACAAGCTCCGATGTGCAGCTCCAGCCAATCAATGACCTGGGGCAGCTCCCCCCCGGCCAGGCGGAACACGTCGAGGTGGTTTACTTCCATCGCACCCAGAGATGTGCAGGCTGTATCGAAGCTGAACGGCTGGTGCGCAAGACGTTCGATACCTACTTCGCCGGCCGGCTTGAGAGCGGCGAGATCAGCCTGGTGGTGGCCGACGTTCAGAAGCCGCAAAACGCAGCCCTGGCGCAAAAGTACGATGCCTTGAGTTCGTCCCTCTACCTGGGTATCGTGAAGGATGGAATCGAGTACACTTGGCTTTCAAGCGACATCTGGTTCACGCGGAGCGACGAGGCGAAGTTCATGGCGGCGTTGCGTGATGAAATCAACATCGCTTACGGAGGCCAGTAATGGACTTCGGTTCCTGGATTCAGGACATCATCGCCACGACCAATTTACCGTTCCTGGCTGCGTTCCTGGTCGGGCTGCTGGCATCCATCGGGCCGTGCCCGCTGGCGACCAACGTGACGGCGCTAGGCTACATGGCCCAGCAGTTCACCGATCGCTGGGCGGTGGCGGCGAGCGGCGTGTTGTACACCCTGGGCCGGGCGGTAGCTTATGGCCTGGTTGGGCTGGTGGTGTTGATGACTGGGGCGCGGGTTGGCCGATTGGCCGGCAGCCTTCAAAACGTGGCCGACGTTGGCCTGGGGCCGTTGTTGATTCTGGTGGGCTTGGTGCTGCTGGACGTGATCCGGCCCAATTTGACAGCGGGTTCCGGGCTGCTCATGCGGTTACAAGAGCGAGTCGCGCAGCGGCGCGGTGTCGGCGCCTTCTTCCTGGGCTTCTTGTTCGCCCTGGCGTTCTGTCCTTACAGCGCAGCCCTCTACTTCGGCATCCTGATCCCGATGGCCTTCGGTTCAGCCGCCGGGCTTGCTCTGCCGCTGCTGTTTGGGATTGGCACGAGCGTGCCGGTCCTGGTGCTGGGCGTGCCGCTGGCGTTGGGGCTGGAGCGTGCAGCGGCCGGACTCAATCTGCTGGGGCGAGCCGAGCTGGTAGTCCGCAAAGTGGCCGCCTGGACATTCATCGGCGCTGGGCTCTTCAGCCTGGCGCGCTTTGTTCAGACCTTGATCGGTTGATAGGAGGAGTGAGTTTGGGCATTGTGAGACAGAAGACCGTACTGCTAATACTGTTGCTCTTGCTGGTTATGTTGCTGCCCACAGTTCAGGCTGACGGGCCAGTTGTGCGCCTGTTGTTCTTCTACTCAGAGGACTGCGATCATTGCCAGGTGGTGATTGACGAGGTGCTCCCGCCTTTGCAGGAGAAGTACGGAGCGCAACTGGAGATGCAGTTCATTGAGATTTCCGACCCCGACAACTACGAGTGGCTGCTCAATATGGAGGCCGCCTACCAGATACCGCCGGACAAAGTGGGCATCCCGGAGGTCTTCGTCGGCGATACGGTCCTGATTGGAGAGGACGAGATTCGCGCCCAGTTGGACAAGACCATCGCCAGCTATCTGGCTGCCGGCGGCGTAGACTATCCGCCCCGCTCTGGCGCGACGCCTGCCCCGCCGGACGACGCGCTCCTCATTCACCTGGCCTACTTCTACCAGACCGGCTGCCGGGAGTGCGACCGCGCTGAGCTAGACTTGGGCTATATCCAGGAGCGCTATACGCTGGCAGTCGCCGAGTTCGACGTGAGAGAACACTCGGCCTTGAGCGAGTGGCTGGGCGAACAAGCCGGCGTGCCAGAGGACAAGCGTCTCACTGCGCCAGCCGTCTTCGTGGGCAATGACGCCGTTTCATCAAATGACGTCACGGCCGTTTCATCACATGACGTCACGGCCGTTTCATCACATGACGTCACGGCCGTTTCATCACATGACGTCACGGCCCTCATCGGCGAGGAGATCAACGCCCGCAGCCTGGAGGCGTTGGTGGAGAAGTACACCGCTACCGGCGCACCGCCCATTTGGGACGACTTCGACCCCGCAGCGGTGGGGCAGAGCAGCGGTTACATCATTGAGCGCTTCAAGTCACTGGGCGTCTTCACCGTGGCTTTCGCTGGCCTGATTGATGGCCTCAACCCGTGCGCCTTTGCCACTCTGATCTTCTTTGTCTCTTACCTGACCATCAGCGGGCGCAAGGGGAAAGAGGTGTTGGCGGTGGGGGCAGCTTTCACAGCGGGCGTCTTCCTGGCCTACCTGGCGGTGGGGCTGGGCTTCCACCACGTGCTGGGATTGTTTGGTGAGTTATTGACGACGTTGGGACGCTGGCTCTATGGGCTGATGGCCGGCTTTTGTGTTGTGTTGGCCGTGGTCAGCCTCCTGGACTTCCGCAAGGCGCGTCGCGGGGACATCGGCGACATGGCGCTGAACCTGCCGCATGGATTGCGGATGCGTATCAACGCCGTCATCCGGCGAGGGCGCCATTCGCGAGCCTTCGTAGCGGGCGCGTTCGTGACCGGCATCCTGGTCTCGTTCCTGGAATTGGCCTGCACCGGCCAGGTCTACCTGCCCACCATCATCTTTGTCATGAGCGTGCCGGCCATGCGGGCCTACGCGATGCCGTTCCTGGTGCTCTACAATCTGCTGTTCATAGCCCCGTTGGTGGTGGTTTTCATCATGGTTTGGTACGGGACGACGGGGACGAAACAGTTGACGAACTTTTTGCAGCGACATGCAGCCAATGTCAAGTTGGGGATGGCTCTGCTCTTCGCAGGGCTGGCCGCCTGGCTGATCTACTCTCTCCTGTAAGTCATTACCTCTCTCGAACAGTCCTCGGCAATAACTAGAACAGCCGACGCCAGCCTCGGGTCATACCCTGGGCTGGCGTCGGTTGTTGTACTGAGCGCATTTTGGTTTTGTGAATTTGGGTGATAGCGGAAAGAGTACCACGGATGTGGAAGTACACGATGTTCACCACAAGCTGAGACAAAACGCCCCCTTATTTACCGCCGGAGGTGTGATTATCGTGTGTTTCTTTATCCGAGGTACTCTCCCCCCACACACGCAGTTTCACGCTTTCCAGAGTGCGTCGAGGCTATTGTGGTTCTTGTGGTTCCTCCACGAGGACGTTCACCCCGTAGCTTGCCACCTTATCCATGTCACCGTCACCGTCCATGTCTACGTTCAGGTACAGCTTGAAATGGGCGTTGCCCATTTCTACATCCCGCAAGGGGTCCAGGTGCAGGTCGGTGAACTCTAACTCGACGGTGACGGAGTTGTCGTCGTTCTTGGTGATCTTTGTTACCTGCCCGTCGACCGAGTCCCTCTTCGACCTCGGGGTGAAGTTGATACACCCCCGCCCGCTCCCCTTACCGGGGGAGTTCGAACCGTTGTTGTCCGGGCACCGAAGACCGAAGCTCTCGTACTCCGCAGCCCCTGCATCAACGTTCCACGTCATCGTCATGGTGACAGTCTCGCCCAGGGTGTAGTCGAGGTCGGCGAAGCGGGAGTCCCAGGTGACAGTGGTCACTCCATTGGTCCTGGTGTCTGTCCCGCCGAGCTCCAGTGCAGCGAAAACGATCGTCGCTGTCAAAGCCAGAGCCACAACCACCAGCAGAGCATGTACAAGTATTCTTTTCTTCATTGTTAGTTGACTTACCTCCTCGTTTAGATTTTATGTTCTTTGATCTTGGACTTTGAAGAACCTTTCTCACTCGGCCTGGGGCGTCAGACAGTCTTATCTAGTTATGCTCGTGGGGAGGACGATAAATACAAAGGAGTTGTTTGCGTTTGATTTGACTTTCGCCGATGCTCAGAGAGAAAGGACCTTCGAGGTCTTGTGATTACTTCCGCTGTCGCCAAATTGTCTTTTGTCCTCTCTTGCAGTATAATTGTGCAGAGTTCTTATCAAACCACTGGCCCTGGCAGCGGCTTCGTCACTCACCTCCTGGATATCGGCGGTGGGTTGGTCTACATCCCAGCGCTGAACACCATCCTGGGAGTACCGATTCACCAGTTGGTGGCCCTGTCGCAGGCGACGATGGTCATTGGCTCCAGCGTGGGTGCGTTGACCTTCGTTATCCTGAGCCTGATCCGGCAGAATGAGAAAGCAAAACAAAAACTGAGGAGGTTTTGTGTATGAGAAAATTGCTTTTGCTGTTCGTTATCCTGTTCATCTTGGCATGTCTGGCGATTCCGCTCGCTACCGCTGCGCAGTCGCCCGACGAGCCGGTGGTACAGGCTGTCCTTTTTCGCTCCCCTACTTGTCCCGCCTGCCATCGCGTCATTGACGAGCTGCTGTCGCCAATGGCTGGTGACTACGGCGACCGGCTCCAGATTGCAGCGATTGACACCTCTCAGCCGGCTGGCCTGCAACTCTACCGGGCGGCTGTCGAGCGATACCAGATGCCGCGTGAGCGGCAAGGTGTGCCCACGCTGGTGATCGGCGACTTAGTGCTGGTGGGCGGCCGCGAAATACCGGAGCAATTTCCGGCCCTGGTCGAGGAGGGGCTGGCCGCCGGCGGCATCGGCTGGCCTGACATCCCTGGGCTGGCCCAGGCGCCCTCCGAGGCCCAGATGACCATCGGCAGCGAGGGGCTTCAGCCCGTCGAGGCGCAATCGCCGCCTCCAGACCCGGTGAGCTTTGCCCTGGCCTGGGTGGTGCTGGCAGGAATGGCGGCCGCCCTGGGCTACGCTGCCTGGCATGTCGGGACTGCCCGGCAACGCCTGTTCCAGCTATTACGATTAGATCGCGAACCGCTCACCTACGCCAAGACGTGGGCTATCCCCATCGTGGGCCTGGTGGGACTGGGAATCGCCACGTACCTGGCCTACGTGGAAATCACCCACGTCGAAGCCCTCTGCGGGCCTATCGGCGAGTGCAACATTGTGCAATCCAGTTCCTACGCCCGCATCCTGGGAATCCCCGTCGCTGTGCTGGGCGTGCTGTACTACCTGGCCATCGGCGCGTTGTGGGTAGGGCAGAGGTATCTGGTTGGGCGATGGGCTAACCTGTCGGCGCTGGGGCTGTTGGGGGTGACGCTCTTTGGCGTCCTATTCTCCATTTACCTGACCTGTCTGGAGCTTTTCGTCGTTCGCGCCATTTGTACCTGGTGTCTCGGCTCGGCGGTGACGACCACGATTCTGATGCTTCTGGTCGTGGCGCCCGTCACAGGCAGCCCACCGGCGAAACGTGCACGGCGTTGACATGTATAACTGCCTTTGCGCATAGCGAGGGAATGAGGATGAATAACGATGACGCAATGGCGAGAAACGGAGGACGATTTGTCTGACTTCTATGATCTTGCAATCCTGGGCGCCGGGCCGGGTGGTTACGTGGCTGCGCTGCGAGCTGCCCAACTCGGCGCACGCGTGGCGCTCATCGAAAAAGAGCGCGTGGGTGGGACTTGCCTGAACGTCGGCTGCATCCCCACCAAGGCCCTGACCACTTCCGCCGAACTGTTGCTCAAGGCCCGCCGGGCTGGTGAGTTCGGCGTTTCCATTCCCAGCGCGCTGCCCGACCTGCCGTCGCTGATGGCCTACAAACAGGCTGCCGTGGACAGACTGGTTAGCGGCGTGGAACAACTGCTGAAGATGCGCAAAGTCACGCTGGTGCGGGGCGAAGGACGCCTCGTCCGCCCAGACACGCTGTGCGTCACCGACGCGGCGGAGAACCTCGCGGTGGAGATCTCAGCCCGGCACGTGATCCTTGCGCCCGGCTCCGTCACGGCTCGGCCGCCCATTCCTGGCCTGGATTTGCCGGGAGTGATGACCAGCGCGGAGGCGCTGAACATCACCGAGGTCCCGGCGCACCTGATCGTCATCGGCGGGGGCGTGATCGGGCTGGAGTTCGCCTGTATCTACGAGGCGCTAGGCAGTCGGGTGACCGTCCTGGAAATGATGCCGACGCTGTTGCCGGGGGGAGCAGACGAGTCGCTCGCCAGGCGGCTGGCATCCATCCTGCGGCGGCACGGGATGACCATCCACACCCATGCAAAGGTGCAGGCGATTGAACCCTTGGTGAGTGGGCTGCGCGTCGTCTTCGCCGCAGCCAAAGGTGAAGTCTCTGTCGAGGGTGAGCGCGTGCTGGTCGCAGTGGGCCGCTGGCCGAATACCAGCGGCCTGGGGCTGGCTGAGCTTGGCGTGAAGATGAGCGGCCGCGCTATCGCCGTGGACGAGCATTTGAGGACGAACCTCCCCAACGTGTGGGCCATCGGCGATGCCGTGGGTGGAATGATGCTGGCGCACAAGGCGATGGTTGATGGCCGCGTGGTGGCCGAGAACGTGACCGGCGGCCGGCGCGCCGTGGACTACCGTTCGGTGCCCAGCGTGATCTTCACCCGCCCCGAAGTCGCCAGCGTCGGCCTGACCGAAGCCGAGGCCCGTGCTCAGGGAGTGGACGTCAAGGTGACGCGGTTCCCGTTTTCGGCCAACCCACGGGCCCAGATCCTGGGCGAAACCGAGGGGCTGGTCAAGCTGGTGTGCGAGGCTGGCAGCGGGCGCGTGTTGGGTGTTCACCTGATGGGAGTGCACGTCACCGACCTGATCGCGGAAGGCGCGCTGGCGGTGCAGGTGGGCGCCTCGGCAGACGACCTGGCCTGGACAACCCACGCCCATCCGACGCTGCCCGAATCTATGCTGGAGGCCGCCCTCGGCTTCCGCAGTGCGATGATCCATTTTCACTAGGACGAAGACCCGAAATTCATACCCCCAAACAGCGAGCAGCGGCGGCTCCCATGCCGCCGATCCACGGGCGTGGGAGTTCGCTCTGCGTTAGAATTAGATCCATTGATACTCAGCACAGAGCGCAACGCAAGAGGTTCTGGCGGATGGTTCGCCGGAACCTTTTGCTTGTACGCCCGGCATGGGCGATAGCTAGGGGGTGAAAGTCCCCTGCGGGCG
>CAYWWC010000035.1:0-22003 GCA_964461615.1 uncultured Anaerolineae bacterium | reverse complement strand
CTGAGCGCACGGCTGTCTTCAAAGCCGTCTCTGAGGGCGAGCGTGATTTCGAGGCTATGGCCGTCGTCACCGAGAACGGCGTCACCCCGTGTGGCGCCTGTCGCCAGGTGCTACTGGAGTTTGGGGAAGATATCCAGGTGATCGTGGCCGATGAGACGGGTGGATATCGAGTTTTCGGCCTGCAAGAGCTGCTGCCAGAAGCCTTTACCCCCAAGCATTTGGGGTAAGATCTTTCTGCGATGGGCGCGGGAAACCTCCACGGTCTCCGACCGAGTCCTTGTTCGTCTCGGTCAGAGACCTCGACGAACAAGGGGGCCGCTCTTGCACAAGCGGCCTTTTCATTTGCGTCTTGGTGAAGCAAATGGTATAATTAAGCCCAACTGAGAGGGCTTGGAGAAGCGAGCATGGAGCAGGTTAGCTTGAACGTCAAAATGGCCGAGGTCAGGGCCATGTGCGATGCGAAGGGATTCTCTGCCGAGCACGGGCGCGTCTGGGAGATGTTGGCTCTGATCCACAGCGAGATCTCCGAGGCCAGCGATTGCTACAAAAAGGGCCAGCCTCTGGAATCCATGGGCGAGGAGCTGATTGACGCCATCATCCGCATCCTGCATCTCCTCTCAGCCCTGGACCTGGATGCCGAGAAGCTCTACCAGGAGAAGATGGCCAAGAACTGGGAGAGGCCGTATAGGTATGGCACCGTGAGGGGAGGATAATGCCTAATACCCAATAGCTGTTGGGTATTGGATATTGGGTATTGATCATGAGACGGGAACGCCTTTATCGAACGGAAGCAATTGTCATTAAACGGAGCGACTTCGGTGAGGCTGACCGCCTTTTGACCCTCTACACGCCCAAGCTTGGGAAGGCGAAGGCCATTGCCAAGGGGGTGCGCAAGCCCACCAGTCGCAAGAGCGGGCACGTGGAGTTGTTCACTCACAGCCAACTCCTCATCGCCAAGGGGCGAAACCTGGACATCGTGACCCAGGCCGAGACGGTCCACGCCTTCCGCCCCCTGCGAGAGGACCTGTCGCGCATCACTTACGCCTACTATGCTGCCGAGCTACTGGATCTCTTCGTAGAAGAGGCGATTGAGAACCGCCCTCTCTTCGACCTGCTGCTGGCCATGCTGGGCTGGCTGGGCGACACTTCCGATCTGGATCTGACCACCCGCTTCTTCGAGTTGCGGCTGTTGTCTCTGCTGGGCTATCGCCCCCAGCTCTTCCAGTGCGTTGCCTGCCGCCGTCAGATCGAGCCGGTGGCCAATTTCTTCAGTGCCGCCGATGGCGGTGTCTTCTGTGCTGACTGTGGCAAGAACCATCGGGGAGCACAGGAGATCACTCTGAACGCTCTCAAGGTGTTGCGCTTCATGCAGACCAGGGACTATGATACCTGCCGCCGTCTTCGTCTCAGTCGTCCGCTGCACAGGGAACTAGAGACGGTGATGTATCACTACATAACCTACACCTTGGAGCGGAACTTGAAGTCGGTGAAATTTCTCAAGACCCTGCGCCGGCAACAGATAGAAAACAGATAAGAGGATATGCGATTATGGAAAAACCACTGACATTTCAACAAGTTATCATGCGGCTCGAACGCTTTTGGGCCGATCATGGCTGCCTCATTTGGCAACCCTATAGCGAGAAGGTTGGAGCAGGCACCATGAACCCTGCCACTGTGCTCCGCGTCCTGGGGCCGGAGCCGTGGAACGTGGGCTACGTGGAACCCTCCTTCCGCCCCGACGATGGCCGCTACGGCGAGAACCCCAACCGCATGCAGATGCACACCCAGTACCAGGTAATCCTCAAGCCCGATCCTGGCAACCCTCAGGAGCTTTACCTGGAGAGCCTCCAGGCTCTGGGCATTGACCTGGGCCAACACGATGTGCGCTTCGTGGAGGACAACTGGAAGGCACCGGGCCTGGGGGCCTGGGGGCTGGGTTGGGAAGTCTGGCTCGATGGCCTGGAGATCACCCAGTTCACTTACTTTCAGCAAGCGGGAGGCTTTGACCTCAACCCTGTTGCTGTGGAGCTCACCTACGGTCTGGAGCGCATCGTCATGTTTCTGCAGGAAGTCCGTAGCGTGTGGGAGATTGACTGGGATGGCAACTACACCTACGGCGATGTCCTCCTCCAACCCGAGATCGAGCACTGCACCTACGACTTCGAAACGGCCGACGTGGGCCGCTTGCAGCAGATGTATGACCTCTACGAAGCTGAAGCCAGGAACGCCCTGGCTCACAGCCTGGTCATCCCCGCCTATGATTACGTCCTCCGTTGCTCCCACACCTTCAACCTGCTGGACGCTCGCGGCGCTGTTGGCGTCACGGAACGGGCCAGGTACTTCGCCAGGATGCGGGATATAGCCCGAGCCGTGTCCGAGGCGTACGTGAAACAGCGGGAGGAGATGGGGTTCCCCTTGATTAGGGAAGTCAGGCAACAAGACAACAAGGCAACGAGGCAACGAGAAGTCCTCGCTACCTCATTGCCTCATACCTTATTGCCCTTTTTACTTGAAATCGGGACCGAGGAGTTGCCAGCGGGCGATCTTGACTCTGCTATTGCTCAACTGAAGAATCGCATAGCCAAGCTACTGGCCGAGGCGCGGTTGGAGCACGGCGAGATTCAAGTCACGGGCACACCCCGGCGGCTGGTGGTCTACGTCGAGGAACTGGCTGCCAGTCAGTGCGACGAAGAAGGGTTCGCCAAGGGGCCGCCCGCCAAGATAGCCTTCGACCAAGAGGGGCAGCCTACTAGAGCAGCTCAAGGTTTTGCCAAGAGCCAGGGAGTGGCTGTCGAGAGCCTGGAGGTCCGCGAACTGGATGGCGGTCAGTACGTTGTCGCCATCAAGGTGGAAAAGGGGCAGCCATCGGCCGAGGTGCTGGCGATCATCCTGCCCAACCTGATCGCCAGCCTGCGCTTTTCCCCTTCTATGCGCTGGAACGCCACTAACATAGCCTTCTCTCGCCCCATTCGCTGGATCGTGGCTCTCCTGGGCGATAGCGTCATCCCCTTCGAATACGCGGGCGTGAAGAGCGGCCGCACCTCGCGCGGACTTAGGCCGCTGCGCTCGCCCGAAATCGCAATCCAGAGAGCTGAGGACTACTTCGCCCTCATGCAAGCCAGCAGCATTGTGGTTGATATGGAGAAGCGGCGCCAGATGATCCGCGAGCAGGCGGATAAACTAGCTGCCGAGGTGGGCGGGCGAATCTCCGACGATTCTGGCCTCTTGGACGAGGTGACCAATCTGGTAGAGTATCCCACTGCCCTGCTTGGCTCCTTCGAGCCAGAATACCTGAAGCTGCCCAAAGAAGTCCTTGTCACGGTGATGAAGAAGCATCAGCGCTATTTCTCCGTGGTGAAAAAAGATGGAGAACTCCTGCCGTATTTCATCGCCGTGCGCAATGGCGACAGCGAGCACCTGGACATCGTGCGGCATGGCAACGAGGAAGTGCTTCGAGCCCGCTTCGCCGACGCCGATTTCTTCTACCAGGCCGACACGAAGAAGTCGTTGGAAGAATTCTTGCCTCGTCTGGACACCTTGACCTTTCAAGAGGAGCTAGGTTCCGTCTTGGACAAGGCGAAGAGGTTGGAACAACTGACTCCCCGCTTGAGCGTGGTGCTTGGCCTATCGGAGGCAGAGACAGCAGCAGCCATGCGAGCATCTCACCTCTGCAAGGCGGATTTGGCTACCCAGATGGTGGTGGAGTTGACTTCGCTCCAGGGCGCGATAGGGCGGGAGTACGCTTTGCGCTCCGGCGAGGACACTGCTGTCGCCCAGGCCATCTTCGAGCACTACCTGCCCCGCTTCGCCGGCGATCAGCTCCCCGAAACCTTGCCGGGCATCGTCGTGGGGCTGGCCGACCGGCTGGACAGCCTGGCGGGCCTTTTCTCCGTCGGCCTGAAACCGACCGGATCAGCCGATCCCTACGGCCTGAGGCGAGCAGCCTTGGGCATCGTGCAAGTTCTGGCCGGAGCAGGCATCTCTTTCGACCTGAGAGAGGGTTTGCGGGAGGCAGCATCCCTGCTCCCTGTGGCCGCTGATGAAGCAGCCCAAGCCGAGACGTTGGCTTTCATCGTGCAACGCTTGCGAGTCTGGCTTCTCGATCAGCCCTTCCGCTACGACTTGGTGGATGCTGTTCTAGCCGAGCGCGGCCACGATCCGTACCTGGCACATCAGACCGTGCAGGAGCTTGCCCCCTGGGTCGAGCGCGACGCCTGGATGAACCTACTCAACGCCTATTCCCGTTGTGTGCGCATCGTACGGAGCTTCGAAACCAAGTTTGAGCTGCGACCAGACCGGTTCGTCGAGCCTTCCGCCCAGCGTCTCTACGAGGCATACCTGGCTTGTCAGGAGCAAGTGGGGCCCCAGAGCAGTATTGACCAGTTATTCACCGCCTTCGTGCCAATGATCGAGCCCATCACTGCCTTTTTTGACAACGTGCTGGTCATGGCCGAGGAGGAGTCGATTCGGGAAAACCGCCTGGCCCTCTTGCAGCACATTGCCGCATTGACGAAAGGGATCGTGGATTTGACCAGGGCGGAGGGATTCTAGCCTTGCCAAAATTGGCCAATGGCGTTATAATTCAGGCTGGGAGGTAGCGATGACCAGTGTGGTGGTGGAGCGGGAGAAATTGCCGTTAGACATGTTGAAGTGGTTAGAGACCGAAGGGCTTGATGAAGCCAGAACCATTGGGGTAGTTTTTTCCACTGATGCGCGTGGCGGGATCATCTTACAGCGGATAGGAGACATTGATCCAACAATGATGGAGCGCGTGCGTGCTGCTTCAGCGCGGTATCGCTCAGCTCTGGAGCGGTTGGCCGATTCTTGACCGTGGCAGTACACTACCTTTCTCCGGCTGAAGTCCTGCTCATTCACGACCATGCTATCCGCGAATTCGGTGGCTCCCTTGGCCTGATGAGTCCCGGGCGACTGGACGCCTCTGTCGCAGCGCTACGCCAGACGATGTTTGGCGAGGAGCTTTATCCCGATTTTGTCTCAAAGGCGGCCATCCTGTTCTATTTGCTCGTCAAGAATCACGCCTTCGTTGACGGCAATAAGCGAACCGCGGCTCTCGCTCTGATCGAATTCTTAGAACGCAACGGCTACACCCTCAACGCCACCAACGACGAGCTATACCAATTCACCATTGACGTGGCCTCCTCCGTCTCGACCAAGGAGGAGGTTGAAATGTGGATCAGGGACAAGGCAGAACAGTGGGGCTAATGTTGCCCTGGAGCATTGGGACAAGGAGATGTAAGATGCCGACAATAACCATTGACAATATCAGGGACTGGCCGCCGGAGAGATTTGAGGCGGTGCTGCGCGAGGCGATAGAGAGCACATCGCCGGTTGATGCTCTCATTGCCACAGTTGAGCGGCTTACGCGCTACGAAGAAAAGTTTGGGATGAAAACCCCGGAATTTTATGAGGAATTCATGCGGGGTGAGATGGGAGACGCCAAGGACTACATTGCCTGGGCTGGCACGTACGAGATTTTCCAGCGACTGAAGAAGAAGCTGGAGGTCACCTTGATGAATGTAGCCATACAGTGGCAAGTTGAGGCTGTGGTAGCATGACTACGTTGCACAATTACCTGGCTCGTATCGAAGCTACCCTCTATTCTCGCCAAGACATCACTGTCCGAGACTTGCGCGTTGAGCCTGTTTCCACAGCCGTAGCCTACATTGAGGATCGGTTGATCTTCTACGACGGTTCCTTCTTGGAAATCGAAGAGGTTTTGCACCTCTCTGACTATAGAATTGAGAAAGTTCGCTACAGTTACCACTACCAGAAAGGCAATCGCCTCATCTTCCGTTACGACAACGCCCCACACTATCCCGAACTGCCGACCTTCCCTCACCACAAACACATTGACGACCATGTGGAACCGTGCCAGGAGCCGGATTTACAAAATGTCTTACGAGAAATAGACGCCAGGCTGTATCCGCAGCCGGCGTACTAATAAACCAAAACTGAGGAGGTTTCAACAACCATGACGAAGAAGTGGGTCTATCTGTTTGAAGAAGGGAACAGGGGTATGCGCGATCTGTTGGGCGGGAAGGGGGCAAACCTGGCTGAGATGACGAACATCGGGTTGCCCATCCCGCCGGGGTTCACCGTCACCACCGAGGCCTGCAACGCCTATTTCGACGCTGGCGAGCAGTTCCCCGAAGGGCTGTGGGATCAAGTGATCGAGGCGATGAAGGAGGTCGAAAAGCAGGCGGGCAAAAAGCTGGGAGATCCGGCAAATCCGCTGCTGGTCTCCTGTCGCTCTGGGGCGCGGGTCTCCATGCCAGGCATGATGGACACCGTGCTCAACATCGGCCTCAACGCCGACACGCTCCGAGGTCTGGTCGAGCGCACCGGCAATGAACGCTTCGCCTGGGACGCCTACCGCCGTCTCGTCCAGATGTTCGGCGACATCGTCAAGGGTATGGATCGCCATGCCTTCGAGCGCATCCTGGACGAGTACAAGGCCAAAACCGAAGGCAGCAAGGACACCGACCTGACCACCGACATGCTCAAGGACGTGGTCGAGGACTTTAAGGCGCTGTACAAGAAAGAGCTGGGCGAGGACTTCCCAGACGATCCCTACGAGCAAGTCCGCCAGGCCACCGCTGCTGTGTTTGACTCCTGGTTCGGCGCACCGGCCATGGCCTACCGCAACGCCGAGAGCCTGGCCCACGACTGGGGCACCGCTGTCAACGTGCAGACCATGGTCTTTGGCAACATGGGCGAGGGCAGCGGCACCGGCGTGGCCTTCACCCGCAACCCCTCCACTGGCGAGAACAAGCTCTACGGTGAATATCTGATGAACGCCCAGGGCGAGGATGTGGTGGCTGGCACCCGCACCCCCAGTCAGATCGCCGAAATGGAGGAAGAGCTTCCCGAGAACTACAAGCTGTTCCTGGAGTTTTGCGACCTGCTGGAGAACCATTATCGCAACACGCAAGACATGGAATTCACCATTGAGCAGGGCAAGCTATGGATGCTCCAGACCCGCACGGGCAAGCGAACTGCGGCAGCGGCGGTCAAGATCGCGGTGGACATGGTCAACGAGGGCTTGATCACCAAAAAAGAAGCCCTGATGCGGGTGGCGCCGGAGCAAGTGGATCAGTTCCTGCATCCCCATTTTGATCCGGAAGCCATATCAGAAGCCAAGAAGCGAGGCGATTTGCTGGCTAAGGGGCTTAATGCCTCCCCAGGCGCGGCCACTGGCATCGTCGTCTTTGACGCCGACACAGCCGCAGAACGGGGCAAGGCTGGCGAAGCGGTCATACTGGTGCGCCCGGAGACCAATCCCGACGATGTGCACGGCATGATCGAAGCTCAGGGCATCCTGACCCAACACGGCGGGATGACCTCGCACGCAGCCGTCGTAGCTCGCGGCTGGGGCAAGCCCTGCGTGGCTGGCTGCGAGGCTATCAAGATTGACCTGACCGCCCGCAAGTTTAGGGTGGAGGGCAAAGAGATCAAGGAGGGAGACCACATCTCCGTCAACGGCGCAAGCGGCGAGGTGTTTGAGGGGTCCCTCGCTACGATTGATGCCAACTTCGAGGAAGAGCTCGATCTGGCCACTTTGTTAGGCTGGGCCGACGAGGTCCGTAAGCTGGGCGCGTGGACCAATGCCGATAACCCTCAGGATGCTGCCCGCGCTCGCGCCTTCGGAGCTGAGGGCATCGGGCTGTGCCGCACTGAGCACATGTTCTTCGAGGAAGACCGGCGACCCACGGTGGTCAAGATGATCATGGCCGAGACCGACGAGGAGCGCCAAGCGGCCCTGGACGAGCTACTGCCCTTCCAGCGGGAGGACTTCGAGGGCATCTTCCGAGCCATGGGCGGCTATCCAGTCATCATTCGACTGATTGACCCTCCCATGCACGAGTTCTTGCCCCCGCGCGAGGAGTTGATCGAGGAAGTCACCCGTATGCGCTGCACCGGCGAGGACCCGGAGAAGCTGGCCAATCTTGAGGACATGCTTGTGGTGGTCAATACCATGTGGGAGGTCAACCCGATGCTGGGGTTGCGTGGCTGCCGCGCCGGGCTGATGTACCCTGGCCTGACCGAGATGCAGACGCGGGCCATCATGGAGGCCGCTTGCAACGTGGCCCAGGAAGGCGTGGATGTGCACCCAGAGATCATGATCCCCTTGACATCCGACGTGAACGAGCTGCGCATCGAACGGGGTAAGCTGGAAAAGGTGGCCAAAAACGTGATGGCTGAGAAGGGCATCACGGTAGACCACAAGATCGGCACCATGATCGAGATACCGCGGGCGGCCATCACTGCCGACAAAGTCGCTGAGTACGCCGATTTCTTCTCCTTTGGCACCAATGACCTGACCCAGATGACGTATGGAATCTCGAGGGACGACGCCGAGGGGAAATTCCTGCTGGACTATGTGGATCGCGGGATCCTGCCTCACAACCCCTTCGAGGTGTTGGACCGTGACGGCGTGGGCGTGCTGATGAAGATGTGCGTGGAAAAGGGTCGCGCCACCAAGCCTGGGCTGGAGGTCGGCATCTGCGGAGAGCACGGTGGCGAGCCCAGCAGCGTGGAGTTCTGCCACATCATCGGCCTGAACTACGTCTCTTGCTCGCCCTTCCGCGTGCCCATCGCCCGGCTGGCAGCGGCCCAGGCGGCGTTGCAGCACGAGTACGGGCGTAAGTAAGGACAGTTTCGGGCCCCGAATTGTTGGAACAAAGATCAGGCAGGTGGCAGCCCTCGTTAACGTGGGGGCTGCCACTGTTTTGTTTGGGGCGTAAGACCAACCGGAGACACTGGATTTGCTTTAGCATGTTGTTTGTGATAGAATACCAGCAGAGGAAAGTGGCTCCTGTTGCCACTTGTTCAGCCACAGGGAGGGAATTCGATGGGCAGAAAACATAAGAATCCTCCGATTGAAGTTACGAGAATCTGGCAAGAGACAGGTGCTCCTACTGTTCGCCCCTTCGACTTTGAGCCCCGCTCGCTGGAGCGACTCTACACTTTTAGAAGGCGCGTGGAGGTTTCGCTGTTTCTTGAAAGCCACCCGTTTCTTGTTCCTCTATTATTGGAGGCCTACAGCGAGATCAAGAGTTATTTCGGGTTATACCCGCAGGTCTTTCTTGAAGTCGTCAGCGATCCGGAAGTCCAAGGGTTAGTTGAGCTATTTGGTTATATTGTGACCAGACTGACTCCTGAGGAAGCAGGAAAACGGCTTCAAGGATTTGATCGGACCTGGTTCTTGAATCAACTTCCTCGCGTCAAAGGATTACTAAACTTTGATGTGGAGTTCCTATGACTTTCACTTGGGCTGACTATCTGATCGTAGCAAGACATCTCACGGAGCACAGTACCGCAAGCGGCTATGCGGAGGGGTGTCTGCGAACATCCATCAGCCGAGCCTACTATGCAGCGCTTAACACGACTCGAAGCCTATTGCGTGATCAGTGGGGAATCGAAGTGCCTGAAACTGCAGAGATCCATCGGTTTGTTCCTCAATGGTTCATGGATGAG
Organism: uncultured Anaerolineae bacterium; assembly: GCA_964461615.1. GTDB lineage: Bacteria > Chloroflexota > Anaerolineae > VGOG01 > VGOG01 > CAZVCJ01. Next base: position 12,505 of record CAYWWC010000035.1, on the reverse strand, counting down.
CAAGATCAGAACCAGCAGGAAATCGGAGTTCTTTTGGATCGCCTTCGCGACCGAAGAAGAAGAGCAGATTACGCTGATGAAATCACAAAGATATCCTCGCTAGCAGCAAGGTCGCTTGGGGACGCACAAATCGTGATTGATCGTATCCTAGACTTGTGAACCTATGGTCGCAACTCCGCTGAATCAGAGAATCAATTCCGCCGTCGCCGGACTGCGGGAGTAGGGCTATGAGCGGGCTAGCCCCCTCGCTAATGTCAAGAAAGGTATTTGCAGGTGAGCGTAGTTGACGAAATCAAACAGAAACTGGACATAGTCGAGGTGATCTCCAGCTACGTCACCCTGAAGAAGGCCGGGCGGAACCATAAGGGCGTCTGCCCCTTCCATGCCGAGAAGACGCCCTCCTTTGTCGTCTTTCCAGATACCCAGAGCTGGCATTGTTTCGGGGCTTGCGGCACGGGGGGGGATGTTTTCGCTTTCGTTATGCAGCAGGAGAACCTGGATTTCGCCGGGGCTCTGCCCATCTTGGCCCGGCGAGCGGGTGTAAGCCTGAAACCCCGAACCGAGGCCGACCAGGCTGAGGATAAGCTCAAGAAGCGGCTGAGCGAGATCAACGAGAGGGCCGCTGAGTACTTTCACAACCTGCTCTTGAAGGCACCTGAAGGCGAGAAGGCGCGTGGCTATCTTGCCCAGAGGGAGATCAATCGAGAGACCACTAGCAGATTTCAGTTGGGCTATGCCCTCGACGACTGGCAGGCCTTGAGTGATTACCTGCAAGAGAGAGGATACCAACGAGAGGCCCTTTCGGCAGCGGGGCTGATTATCAAGCGCGAGGACAGCGGCCACTACGACCGCTTTCGGGGGCGGCTCATTATTCCCATCCGCGACGAGCGGGGCGGTGTGGTTGGCTTTGGAGCCAGGGCGCTGGATGATTCCACTCCCAAGTACATCAACTCGCCTCAGACGCCTGTCTTCGACAAGGGCGCCATCCTCTTCGGCCTGGACCTGGCCAAAGGGACTATTCGCCGAGAGGGACTGGCCATCATCGTCGAGGGCTACATGGATGTGCTGACCGCCCACCAGCACCAGATAGCCAACATGGTGGCTTCCATGGGCACGGCCCTGACCGAGACCCAGCTCAGGCTGCTCAAGAGATTTAGCAAGCGCTTCACCCTGGCCTTGGACGCTGACACCGCCGGCCATCAGGCCACCCTGCGCAGCATGGCCCTGGCTCAGGAGACCCTGGCCCAGCGAGTGGTGCCTGTGCCCACAGCTCGCGGCCTGATCAAGTATGAGAGCCGTCTGGACGTAGACATCCGCATCATCACCCTACCCCAGGGGCAGGATCCCGACAAGGTGATCAGGGATGATCCCGGCCTGTGGGCCAGACTGGTTGAGAACGCCCTGCCGATTGTGGAGTACTATTTCAAGGTGATCACTTCGGAGCTGGACCTGGATTCGCCCAAAGGCAAGGCGGAGGCTGCGCGCAGACTCATGCCCGTCATCCAGGAGATCGGTGACGCGGTAGAACGCACTCACTACATCCAGAAGTTGGCGCGCCTGGTTCGAGTGGACGAGAAGACTCTTCTGCATCAGGCCGGAGTGAAAGGGAAAAGGACGAAAAGACGTAAGGGAGAGGAGGAAGGAGAAGCGCCAGCAGAAAGGGAGAAGTTCACTTTTGGGCTGGAAGAATATTGCCTCTCCACCTTACTCACAAGACCACACTTGCTTCAAAGTTTGGATGATGCGCTGCGGAACGTGGGGGTGGATGAACTGAGCGTTGACGATTTCGCCCAGGCTGAGAACCGGGCGATATTCGCCTCCTGGCAAGAGAGTTCGGACTCCAGGGATTTAGAAGGCCTTCGGGAGGAGCTTGACTCGACGTTGCACCCTCGCTTAGACCTTCTGCTGGAAGGGCCAAGAGGCGCCCCGCCTACCAATGACGACCAGGCAGAAAAGGCCCTGATTGATGGGGTGCTGCGTCTGCGCCAGCGGAAGCTCCAGAAGTTGGTTGATGAGCTGCGTCTACTCCAAGCAGACGCTGGGGAGCTAGGTGGGGCCGCAATTGAAGAGTATGGTCAGATAGTTGACTTCTATCGTAGCGCTCTATGGGGCATTTCTCAGGCCCTGGCTGCCCGTTCATTTTTCGGACGACGTGAGGCCAGAATTCCTGGACTCGTAGCTTGAATTGCATAGGTAAGAAGTGATGATGGCTGAGCCTCTTGAAGAAAGGCCAGAAGCAAAAAAACTGCTAACTAAAGGCGCTGAGCAGAAATACTTGACCACCGAGGAAATCCTGGCGGCCTTCCCCAACGTCGAAGCGAACGTGGAAGAGCTCGACGCTTTTTATCGCCGTCTGTTTGATATGGGCATTGAGGTTATGGACCCCGGCAAGTTGCCCGAACAGGGTGCGGAGGAGCCGGTCGATTCAGGGCCGGAAGCGTTAAAAGCTGAAACCGAAAGCGATCTGATAGTCGCACCACTGAGTGGCCCTGAGCTAGCTGGCGATCCGATCAAGATGTACTTGAGGGAAATCGGCAGAGTGCCTCTGCTCGATGCCAATCAGGAGATGCAATTGGCCATTAAGATGACGGCGGGAGATTACCTGGCGAGCATTGAGAAAAGGCTGGCCGAGAAGCAGAAGCGATTTCCGAAGGGGGCGGAAGTGATGGCCGAAGCGTTCAGATCCCTGACCCACGACTGGGAAGCGGTGAGAAAGGCTTGTCGAGGGCTTTCGATAGAGCCGCCGGACATACCCTCCATAATTGAAGAAGCCAGAACCATGCATAGCAGCTCCTTTGGGGAGCGAGAAGCCTATCTCCATCCCTTTCTCGATGGGAGGGAGCTGGAGGGCAACAAGGAATGGGATGAGCTTGCAGGCAAGTTATTTGCCGTCTGCACAGAATTATATCTCATGCCCGCTGGGAGTTTACGGTTTTTGAGAGATCATTATGAGCAGGAAAAGCAATTGCCGCCGATTAAGTTTTTCACCGAAGGATTGGGGGGCGAAAACCGCTTGGCCAAGGAGATATCGCGAGTTCGTGAGCACTCTCAGGAGGCCAAACAATCGCTGGCCAGGGCCAATTTACGTTTAGTGGTCAGTGTGGCCAAGAAATACATGGGGCGTGGCATATCCATGTTGGATCTCATCCAGGAAGGCAACATAGGTCTGCTCAAGGCGGTAGACAAATTCGATCACACCAAGGGATATAAGTTCAGTACGTATGCCACCTGGTGGATTCGACAGGCCATAAACCGATCCATCGCCGATAAGGCGCGCACTATCCGCATCCCGGTGCACATGGTGGAGGCCGTAAACCGGGCATCATGGGCCTCACGTCAACTGACTCAAAGATTGGGGCGGGAACCTACTATGGAAGAAACCGCTCTGGAGATGGGTCGGCTATCCGACCAGGATAGACAGGCAATTGAGGCAGCCTGGGCCGCGGGTGAGCGTCTTGACTCGGCCCTCCAGCGTAGGTTGCGGCGGGAGGCGTCCGTGGTCAGGAGCATCCTTCGCATGGCTCAGGAACCTGTGTCGCTGGAGACGCCCATGGGGTCAGACGGTGGTAGCTCCTTGGGCGATTTCATCGAGGACGAGACCATCCCTGGGCCTGTAGATACCACCTCTCATCAATTTCTGAAGGAACAGATAAAGAATATGCTCGATCAGTTGACTGAGCGGGAGCGCGAGGTGCTGGAGAAGCGCTTTGGCCTGAAGGACGGGCAGAGCCACAGTCTGGAGGAGGTGGGCGAGTTCCTTGGGGTGACGAGGGAGCGCGTCCGCCAGATCGAGTCCAAAGCCCTGAGAAAACTCCGTCACCCCACGCGCCGCCGCGAGTTGCAGGATTATCTGGGAGCGTTTGACTAATTGGGCCAGGTTGTGTATAATACCATAGTGATCCTCGGTAGCTCAATTGGCAGAGCAATCGGCTGTTAACCGATTGGTTGTAGGTTCAAGTCCTACCCGAGGAGCCATCTGGAGCGGGAATTTCTTCCCGCTCTTTGTTTACCATAGATAGTTAAGGAGGCAACCCCTCGGCCGGCTCTAGCTGGATGACAATCCAGCGGCCTACGCCTGTAGCGAGTTTCCGCCGCAAAAGCCCAAGACTCAGTAGATCCAGAATCGCTCTGAGGGGATTGCGTGCAACCTTCGGTTGCCTTCCCCGCCTTTGGCCTGGATCTGGCGATCCAGGCCGAGCAAAATTGGATCTACTGAGACTATCGTCCCTGGTGAGCGAGGGGTCGAGTAGCTATCCACAAATTAAGAAGGAGGATCTCATGTCTATCTTGTTTGAGGCTGGCAATATCGCTGGCCTGGAGCTGGAGAACCGGCTCGTTCGCTCCGCCACCGCAGAGAAGATGTGTGACGAGGATGGCCGGCCTGAGCAAGCCATGGTTGACCTCTACGCCGACCTGGCCCGAGGTGGGGTGGGGCTGATCATCACCGGCCACGCCTTTGTTCATGAGAGCGGCAAGGCTCACCCATCAATGACAGCCGTCCATCGGGATGACTTCATTCCCTCACTACGAGCTGTGAGCGAAGGCATACACCAGGCGAGCGTCGGTAAGCGAAGCAGTGTCGTTATGCAGATCAACCACGCTGGCCGTCAGACCTCAGAGGCGACCATCGGGCGGACGCCGGTGGCTCCCTCGCCGGCGCCTCGGGTCAAAGGAGGCTCTCGCCCCCACGAATTGACAGGGGCGGAGATTGAAGAACTGGTCGCTGCTTTCGGCAGGGCTGCCGGGCGGGCCAAGGAAGCGGGGTTCGATGGCGTGCAATTGCACGGGGCGCACGGCTATCTTATCAACCAGTTTTGCTCGCCGGCCAGCAACTGGCGCCGCGATCGGTGGGGCGGCAGCGCAGCCCGACGCCTGCGATTCCTGGAGGAAGTGGCCGCAGCCGCGCGGGATGAAGTAGGGAGCGACTACCCGCTGCTCATCAAGCTGGGCATCCAGGACTTTGTGCGGGATGGCCTGACCCTGGATGACGGGGGCGAGATAGTGCGCCACCTGGCCGATTGGGGCCTTGATGCCGTGGAGATCAGTGGTGGGATGGGAGGAACCAGTTCTCGAAAGGACATCCTAAGACCCGAGGCTGAGGCGTATTTCCTGCCTCAGGCCAGGCGGGCGAGAGAAATGACCGACCTGCCCCTCATCTTGGTAGGAGGGATGAGATCGCTTGCGGTCATGGAGAGCATTCTCGAGGAAGGTACCGCTGACTTCATCTCCATGTGTCGGCCTCTGATCCGGGAACCCGATCTGCCCAACCAGTGGCGGGAGGGTCGCGTCGAACCCGCCGCCTGCATCTCCTGCAACAATTGCTGGCCCGGGCCGGGAGAATACGGCATCGCCTGCCGCAGCCCCGATAGGTGAGCGAGCACAGAGGAGGTAGGTTGATTTCAGAGCGACTGGTTCTGGCCTCGGCCTCTCCGCGACGGCGGGAACTCTTGTCACTCGTGGAGGCGCCTTTCATCGTCGCGGCGGCCGATGTGGACGAGGAGATCGAAGAGGGAGAGAGTCCTCAGGAGATGGTCTGCCGCTTGAGCCTGGCCAAGGCCAAAGCGGTGGCCCTCTCTTACCCTGAGAGCCTGATCGTCGCCGCCGACACCATCGTCGCCCTGGATGGTGGTGTGTTGGGCAAGCCAGCCGATGAAGCCGAGGCGGTAGGCATGTTGCGACGCTTGCGGGGACGTGAACACACTGTCCTCAGCGGAGTGACGGTCTATCATCCCCCTCCCCCCCTCTCTCCCCCCCAAAGTTGGGGGGGCTGGGGGGGGCAGACCATCACGGAACTGGCCGAGAGCGCGGTCTGGATAAGGGCCTATACCGACGAGGAAATGACTCGCTACGCAGCCAGCGGCGATCCCCTGGACAAGGCTGGAGCCTATGCCATCCAGCACCACAACTTCAGCCCCGTGGAACGCATCGGGGGCTGCTACGCCAATGTTATGGGATTGCCTCTGTGTCACTTGGCCAGGGCTTTAGCTCAATTCGGCGTGACATTGACTGTGGACGTGCCCCAGGTCTGCCAGGGCTTCACCGGCCATCATTGCCTCGTGGCCGGGGAGATTTTGCAGAGATAGCTGCTGCTACGGATTGTAAACGGCAAGAGCCGCTGATCACGACCAGCGGCTCTTTTGTGTCTGGCGTCATTTCCAGGGCATGGGTGGGACATCGCTGGGCCAGGCGTAGGGTCCATTCAGAAAGTCATCCCAGTAATCGCGCTCGTTGATCAGGCGATAGGAGAAGATGGCCTGGCCGGCCGCACCGGCCTCTCGGGCCAAGCTGATGCTTTGAGCGATATCGGAGAAGTCGTCATAGTGGGTCAGGGAAGGCGAGGTTCCGGCGTAAATCCCGGCTAGCGCAAACCGGCCATTGTCGGCAGCCACGAAGTCGCGGATGAGGGTGTCAAACCGAAAGGCATAATCATCTGGCTCTTCACCAGCTAAAGAGACTAAGTTGGCGTAGAGCATAGGAGCGATGCCGTCAACTAGCTCTTCTCCCATCCAGCCCTGGGAATCCTGATAGTAGCCATCGTAACCGTCGTTAGTGATCCAGTCCCAGTGATCCCGATAGATGGGCCACACTGCCGCAGTCAGCATCACATCCTGGTTGGGAAGGACAACTTGTTCGTAGATTTGGCCCACCAGGGCCGTCACCTGTGCCCGTTGCCAATCTTCCCAGGTAAGACCTGGATCGAGAGTCTGGGCCTCGGCGAAGCGAGCCTCGCTGATGGGATCGTGGGAGAATTCAGGGCCAGCGTAGCGGACGTGATCCAGATGCAGACCGTCTACCTCGTAGTTCGTCACAATGTCCTGGCAGACAGATGTGATGTGATCGACCGTCAGCGTGACAGCAGGACTGGCATACAGGTATTGAACCGGGGGATAGTCGTTCAACGGCATAGGCCCTTCTTCATCCCACTGTCGCCAATCGGCCCACCCGTAGGTATGGGAGAGCGTCCAGAACAGGTGCTCTGGCGCAACATCTTGTGGCGGCGCCTCTCCCTCCGACGAGGTCACCCACACGGGATAGACGTTGACCCAGGCGTGCAACTCCAGGCCAGCGGCGTGGGCCCGCTCCACTGCGATAGCCAAAGGGTCCCAGCCGGGATCCTGGCCCAGGTTGTCCGTCAGGCTCTCCGCCCAGGGCTCGTAGTTGGAACGGTAATAGGCATCGGCTATGCCCCGCACCTGGAAGAAAATCATGTTGAAGTTGGCGTTGGCGGCCCGGTTTACAATTTCCTGAATGTTCTCTGAATCTGAGTAATCCCAACGGGTCACCCAGAGAGCCCTGGCTTCCAGTGAGGAGGGATAGGATTTCATGATCAGCGGCAAGTACAGATAGTGAAGCCGAGTGTCAGTTGGCGCAGGAGTAAGCGTCAGCGTCGGCGTAGGTGTCACAGTTGAGGTGAAGGGTGATGGCCCAGTCGGTGTAGGCGTACTCGTCGGTGTCGCGGTGATGGTACGTGTGGACGTGGGAGTTGGAATGGCTATCGGGTACCATACCTGTACCGACACATCATCCAGGTACATGGCTGTCTTGAGATTGTCCAGCCCATCGTTGAAAACATTGAAGTAGAGTATGATCGTCTGCCCCGTGTAGGGCGTCAGGTCGAAGGTATGGTACGTCCAGGTTTGGCTGTCAGAGCAAACTTTCGGCATCGCCCAGTCTAGTGGTGGTTGACTCCAATTAGGGTCAAAGATGGCCACCCCTTGCCAATCGTACTCGACGGTATCCTCACAGAGGGGGTAGTACCAAAACGACAGAGTAGCGCTCGCTGCATCCCCAGGAATGGTCACTTCCTGATAGATGGAGGAGTAACTTTCAGCATCGCTCTGGTCGGTGATTCCCAGGCGCATGGCCCAGGAATCTGTCCGAACCACAGCCGTGGAGTAGGTCGCTGGGCGCAAGGTAGTCCCAGGGACCCAGTTGGTCCAGTCCCCTGTCGTTTCGAAGCCGCCGTTGCGAATCAGTTCTTCGTCGGGAATTCGCGTTGGAGTACTGGTTGGAGTGGTGGTGCTGGTGGGAGTGGGTGTGCTTGTCGGCGTCATGGTGGCCGTGGGCGTGGCGGTGGCAGTTGGTGTTTCTGTGGATGTGGCTGTTGGTGTAGCTGTGGCGGTATTAGTAGGTGTTTTCGTGGGGGTGCTTGTCGCCGTCGTGGTGGCGGTGGGAGTGGCGGTTGACGTCGGTGTGAATGAGCTCGTTGGTGTTTCCGTGGGTGTGCTGGTTGGGGTGCTGGTGGGGGTGGCCGTGGCCGTTGACGTCGGCGTGGAGGTGCTGGTTGGTGTTTCCGTAGGCATACTGGTCGGTGTCACGGTGGCCGTACCCGTGGCCATTCGCCTGATGGCGCCTATCCACGTCCCCCACGTTGCTGTGGACATGTTCGCTGGCGAAGCAGGGTCGCGTCCCGTGCTCACACCGGCATCCCCGGCCTCGAGAGGCGCAGCCCCAACACTGGTTGATAGCAGAGAATGCCATATCGCTATCAGTGCTAGTCCAATGATCGCTTTGTTTGTTCTCATTGTGATCTCCTTTCGAGGCAATCTCGTTGCACGATTCTCGGCAAAGATGGCTAACACTTGGGCTATCAATCCCTTCGACAAGCTCAGGACAAGTGGCGCTGGTGACAGAAGCGAGAAACATTGTTCAAAAATCGGAAAAGTGGTATAATCATTGCTAAAGTCAGAACCAACTGGCTCTTCATCATTTCTTAACAGGAGGTAGTGAGATGGACATATTCGAAAAATGTAAGGGTTATTTCTCTGACCCAGAGGTAGCTCAGGCTATGGGGTACGCCACTAATCCCCGCACGGCTCAGGCCCTGGGGATTTATCCTTTCTTCATCCCCCTGGATCAGACCGAGGGAACGGAGGTGACCATCCAGGGCCGGAGGATGATCATGATCGGTTCCAACAACTACCTGGGGCTGACCACCCACCCCAAGGTTCGCCAGGCAGCCATTGATGCTGTTCGCAAGTTCGGCACCAGTTGTACAGGCTCGCGCTTCCTCAACGGCACCCTGGCCATGCACGGCGAACTGGAGGACAAACTGGCCGAGTACGTGGGCAAGGAAAAGGCCCTGGTGTTCAGCACTGGCTACCAGACCAATCTGGGTACCATCTCGGCCCTGGTCGCTAAGGGCGACGTGGTCATCACAGACAGGGAAGACCACGCCAGTATTTTGGATGGTTGTCGCCTGGCCCTTGGTCGAATGAAGCGCTTCCGTCACAACGACATGGCCCACCTGGAACGGGTCTTGAAAAGCTGTCCCGAAAAGGCTGGCAAATTAGTGGTCGTGGACGGTGTGTTCAGCATGGGAGGAGACATCGCCCCTCTGCCGGAGATCGTCCCCCTTTGCCAAAAATACGGGGCCCGTCTGATGGTGGACGATGCTCACTCCATGGGCGTCCTGGGCGGCGGACGGGGGACCGCGGCTCACTTCGGCCTTACCGATGACGTTGATCTCATCATGGGCACCTTCAGCAAGTCCTTCGCCTCCATCGGGGGTTTCATCGCCGGCGACGAGCCCACCATCCACTGGATCCAGCACTTCGGCCGATCCCTGATGTTCAGCGCCAGTTTGCCCGCGCCAAACGTGGCCGCTGCTATGGCCGCGCTGGAAGTCATGAAAAGCGAGCCAGAGCGGATCGAGCGCGTGAACGCCATCGGCGAGAAGATGCGCCAGCGCTACCAGAAACTGGGATTGGACATCGGCGACAGCCAGACACCCATCATCCCGGTCATCATCGGCGATCAGATGATGGCCATGATGATCTGGAAGGCGCTTTTTGAGGCCGGCATCTACACTAACGTCGCCCTCCCGCCCGCTGTACCAGAGGGCAAATCCCTGCTGCGCACCAGCTACATGGCCACCCACACTGATGAGCAACTGGATCGGCTGCTGGAGATCTTCGAGAAGGTAGGCAAGGAGCAAGGAATAATCTCCTGAGCGCCGAAAACCTAAATGCCGACAACACGCGGCTATCTACTCGATGATGACCCAGCCCGCCTGGTACTCGTCCAACTGCTCTCTGGTATAATCATCCATCGGGTGCTCCCGCTCTGGGATTTCGATCTCCTTCGCCACCCCGCAGAGCTCGGTGGAGAAGTAGCGCTGGCCGGTGTCGTTGATCATGGTGACGATGACCCCTGCCTCTGGATAGCGCTGGGCCACCTTGAGAGCTGCGGCTACGTTGCTGCCAGAGGAGATGCCGCAAAAGATGCCTTCCTCCAGGGCCAGCCTTTTGCCCATTTCAATGGCCTCATCTGAAGTGGTGAGAACGATGCCATTGAGCATGGAGAGGTCCAGATTGCGGGGCACAAAGCCGTCGCCGATGCCCTCGATCCTATGGGAGCCCCACTCCCGCCTGGCCAGCATGGGGGCCTCGGTCGGCTCCACGGCGAAGAGCTTGGCCCCAGGCTTCATCTTCCTCAGGTAGCGGCCGATGCCAGTCAGCGTCCCACCAGTGCCCTGGGTGGCGAGGAAGATGTCTACTTCACCGCCGGTCTGCTCCCAGATCTCAGGGCCAGTGGTGGCAAGATGGGCCGCGATGTTATCCGGATTGGCAAATTGATTAGCCTCCCAGTACTTCCCCGGCTCGACAGTTTTGATCTCTGCGACTTTCGCCAGGCAGAGATCAACGTCGCTCTCCCCTCCCGGCGTCTCAATGATCTGGGCTCCGTAGGCGCGCATGATCATCTTGCGCTCCCCACTCATACCAGCGGGCATGACTATGATCACCGGATAGCCCAGCATCCCACCCACGAAGGCACAAGCAATACCGGCGTTGCCGGTGGAGCTTTCGATGATGGTCATCCCCGGCCTCAGGTCGCCGCGCTTGAGGGCCTCGGTGATCATGCGATAGTAGATGCGGTCCTTCAAGCTGCCGGTGGGGGTGAAGTAATCTATCTTGCCCATGACCTGGGGCTTAACACCCCTGGTCACGCTATTGAGCCTTACCAGCGGTGTGCGGCCAATGGCCTCGAACATGCTTCCTGCTACATTCTTGTTGGCGTCCCATTTGATGCTCACTTCTTTACCTCCTAGAATTTGTTTTGCTCTCAATCGAAAACGACGGTCTCTTTCCCGTGAAGTTTCTCCATGATCTTGGCTGCGATCAACTCCATGTGAGAGTTGTATTTGACGAAGTCCAGACTGTCAGAGGGCACGGTAAGCATGGGGCAGAGGGTAAAACTGTGGGCCCACTCCTCGTATAATTCGTTAAGCTGCTCCAAATACTCGGTGGGGATGTCTTGCTCGAAATCGCGCCCTCGTATGGCGATGCGGTGTTTCAGCGTTGGCACCGAAGCCCGCAGGTAAACGACCAGATCAGGAGGCGGCAGGAACATGGTCAAAACTTCGTACAGCTCGCGATAGCTACGGTAATCCCGCTCCCCCATGTGTCCCTGGCGATAGAGGTTCTCGGCGAAGATCTCGGCGTCCTCGTACACCGTACGATCCTGGATCACGGAATTGGGGCGGTTGAGCACCTGGTGGTGGTGGCGCAAGCGCCGGGAGAGGAAGAAGACCTGCGAATGGAAGGCCCACTTTCGCATGTCCTTGTAAAAGTCGGCCAAATAGGGGTTGTCGTCCACGGCCTCGTAAAAGGGCTCCCAACCCAACTTGTCGCTGAGGAGAGCCGAGAGGGTGGATTTGCCTACTCCTACGTTGCCAGCAATGGCAATGAATCTTTTCATCCCTGCATCCTCCTTTGGTCAGGTGGTCGGTTGGTCAGACAGTCCTCCATCATTATTAATTGTCCTTACGTTTTCCATCGTCCATTCGCGGGAGAGGCCGCTGGTAAATGCCTTTTTCCAGAGCCGACTTGATATAGCCCATCACCTGGGCCAAGTCCTGAGGATTGTCAACGATATTTATCTCGTTGGTGTCTATGGGCAGGACAGGGACCCGGTCGTAATCGGCGAAGAAACGCTCGTACGCGATGCGTAGCGCCTCCATGTAGTCCCTGTCCATCTCCCGCTCGTAGGTGCGGTCGCGGAAGGCAATGCGCTTCATCAAGGTGTCAGTATCGGCTTTGAGATAGACGATCAGATCGGGGAGGGTGATCTTCTCCGCCAGAATGGCGTGAACCCGCTCGTACATCTCTAGTTCGTCGTCTTTCAAATTCAGGTGGGCGAAGAGCCGGTCCTTGGCGAAGGTGTAGTCGCTGATGAGTTGACCGCGCTGCAAAGTCTCTGGGACGACCTGCTGCTGATGCCGATAGCGGCTCAACAAGAAAAAGATCTGGGTCTGGAAGGCGTACCTATCTCGGTCGGTGTAGAAATCGCTCAGAAAGGGGTTTTCCTCAAAGACCTCCAGAAGCAGCTCGGCGTCGAACTCATCTCTTATCAGGCGGGCCAGGGTCGTCTTGCCCACCCCGATGGCTCCTTCGATGGCGATGTATACGTTTTCTGGCAAGTGAACCTCCTCAGTTCTTAGAAAATGAGTAACGACTCTACTGAAAAAAGCTCCCGTACCCGTCCCCGGGTGCGGAAATCGGCC
>CAYWWC010000034.1:0-23099 GCA_964461615.1 uncultured Anaerolineae bacterium | reverse complement strand
CCTTTCACGAATTGTTGGGAAAGGGCTTTTGCTTGTTTAGACCTATGCGCCCAGCATTAGCGGGTGACATAGTAGAGGTTTTGTTAGATGCTTTTCTTTGTTCATCTGGCGAGCAGCTTTTTGAAGACTTTCTTAAGGGTTTGTCTCTCTTTGTTGCCAGGAAAAAGTATGGTGGGCGCAAGTCCACGATGTCAGGAGTTGATTTAGAGTTTGAGAAAGAGGGGGGGCATTACATTGTCTCGGTAAAGTCGGGGCTATGCTGGGGTAACAACTCTCAGCAGAGCAAACTTGCTGAGGATTTGCAGAAGGCTGTTATTCGAGTCAAGCAATCACAACACGGTGCGAACGTTCAACCTGTGTTGGGCATTTGTTATGGAAAAACCCGCACCAACTATTTACGTGGGTACTTGAAAGTGGTGGGACAGAATTTCTGGTACCTGATTAGCGAAAACGAGGATCTGTATACCGATATCATTGAACCCATCGGCTATCGTGCCAAAGAACACAATGATGCATTTGACAAAGGGAAGGCGTGCGTTGTTAACAGATTCACTGGAGAGTTCATTGACAGGTTTTGCGATGACACAGGTGCGATAGACTGGGTCAAACTTGTAGGGTTTAATAGCGGAAATTACGACTTGGACAAGTTTCTGTCTTAACGTCCACGCCAGCTAACCACCTGCTGGTGTGCTCTGAAGCTGGAGCAAGCATACAAGCAAGCGAACTCTTGACCGCTTGTGCAAAAGCGAAGCGGGAGGCGCTTTAGACCTCCCGCTTTTGCTTTTCGGACTGGGCATCGTACTGGTGGTTGACTTGCGAGGAGTTCCGCTGTATAATATCGAGTAACAAGGATGGTCACAGGTTTGCGCAAAATGCCTTGTCGGGGCGCGTATTATACGAAGGGAGCCCATACAATAGGCGGCCCAGCGCTGTTGAAAGAAAGGGTAGGTCATTGAGGAGACTTCCCGAGACAGTGGTCGATGCCATAGATGGATTAACGTCTACCTTCATTGATGACACCCATCCTGCAGTGCGCGACGTGAGGCTTTTTGTGCTGGATCACCATGAGATGTTCTCTGGCTATCTGGATCGGATTCTGGTTGATCTCTTAATCGCAGCGCTTCCCATACCAGAGGGAGTAGATCCGAAACCTTTCGCGGCACACATTGAAAAGCAAGTTGCACGCATGTCCTTTTACTCCAAGCTGGAATTGCTCAAGCCTTCCCTTTCTGCCTACCCCGAGTTGGATGTTGAAGCTCTAATTGGCCTCAATAGCCTGCGAAACGACTTCGCCCATTCTTCAGCAAACGTGGTTGACTTCACCTACAAGGGAAGACCTCTGTGGCAGGTATCTACAGTTGAAACTCTGTCACAGGATGTTTTTGATCTGGGTTTGGCAATCGATGCTTACTTCTATTCAATTGGGTGCGTTCAAAATGAGTTAGGAACGCTTTGTAGGGGCAGGATTTCCCTGCCCGATGGGCGAGATAACCTCGCCCCTACAACCCGTTTTGAACACACCCTATTCAATTGATGATATCAAGAAAACCGCTGCGAGAGAGTCAATCTCGATGCCCCGCTACATAATACTTGCAGGCTGGGAGAAATGATCCCACGGAACAATAGTTATCGTCGGAGATCATCGCCTAATAGATCGCTGGTCGTGCCCTGCGTGCTGTTGTCTGCAAGCCAGTGAACTCTTGATCGCTTGTCCAAAAAGCGAAGCGGGAGGCACTAAGCCTCCCGCTTCTTCGGTGAACTAATCAACCCCCAACCCTAATCCCAGCCCTCAACAGTTATCTCGCCCCTCAAGAAGCGGTCAATGTCCGCTGCGGCGCGCTTGCCGGCGCCCATGGCGCTGATCACGGTGGCTGCGCCGGTGACGGCGTCGCCGCCAGCCCACACCCTGGACTTGGTCGCCCGCCCCGTCTCCTCATCGGCCACCACAGTCCCCCACCTGGTTCGCTCCAAACCGCCGGCGTCGGTGAAGACCAGCGGATTCGGGCTGGTGCCGATGGCCATGACCACTATGTCCACATCCGTGTCGAACTCTGAACCTGCGATGGGGACGGGCCGTCGGCGGCCACTGTCATCGGGCTCGCCTAGCTCCATGCGGATGCACCTCATGCCGCGCACCCAGCCGTTGTCATCGCCATAGATCTCCACGGGGTTGGTGAGCAGATCGAAAATGACGCCCTCCTCCTCGGCGTTCTCCACCTCCTCCAGCCGGGCCGGCAGCTCTATCCTCGAACGGCGGTAGACAATCCTCACCTCATCGTACCCCAGACGCAAGGCGCAGCGGGCCGAGTCCATGGCCACGTTGCCGCCGCCCACCACCACCGCTCGCCCCTTGACCTTGATGGGCGTGTCGTATTCGGGGAAGAGGTAGGATTTCATCAGGTTGGTGCGGGTCAGAAACTCGTTGGCCGAATAGACGCCGTTGTAGTTCTCGCCAGGGATGCGCATGAACCGAGGCAGCCCGGCCCCTGTGCCCAGGAAGATGGCGTCGTAGCCCTGCTCCCCCAGCAGCTCGTCAATGGTGAAGAGCTTGCCGATGACAGCGTCGAGGCGGATGTCCACCCCCAACTGGCGCACGTAGTCTACCTCGGCTTTGACGACGGCTTTGGGCAGGCGGAACTCAGGGATGCCATAGATGAGCACGCCGCCCGACGCGTGCAACGCCTCGAAGATGGTCACGGCGTGGCCGTAACGAGCCAGGTCGGCGGCGCAGGTCAGGCCAGCCGGGCCTGCCCCGATGACAGCCACTTTTTTGCCCGTCGGTGGGGGGAGCTCAGGTACTACCATCCCTCTGGCCATATCCCAGTCGGCCACGAAGCGCTCCAGGCGGCCAATAGCCACCGGCTCGTACTTCTTGACCATGACGCAGACTTCCTCGCACTGGGTCTCCTGGGGACAGACCCGCCCACAGATGGCCGGCAGGCTGTTATCGCCCTTGAGAATCTCTACCGCGCCGGGCATGTCCCCTTCTACTATCTTGAGGATGAACTCCGGGATTTTGACTTCCACGGGACAGCCATCAATGCAGAATGGCTTCTTGCATTGCAAGCATCTTTCCGCCTCCGCCTTGGCCAATTCCATGTCGAAGCCCAGGGCCACCTCATTGAAGTTATGGCGACGCACCTCGGCGTCCTGCCGAGGCATCTCCAGCCGGTTGGGTATGATCTTTGGCATTTTATCTCCTTATGAATTGAGCAACGGTTGATGAGTAATTCGTCACTCGCCCGTTGTCGCTTGCCATCTCTCCAGCGACTGCTTCTCCTCATCGAGGTAGATGCGCTGACGGGCCAGCAGCAGGTCCCAGTCTACCTCGTGGCCGTCGAACTCGGGGCCGTGGACGCAGGCGAATTTGGTCTCTCCGCCCACCTCGCAGCGGCAAGAGCCGCACATCCCCGTGCCATCAACCATGATGGAGTTGAGGCTGACAGTGGTCGGTACGTTGAAAGGTTTCGTGGCCAGCGCGGTGAACTTCATCATGATGGCCGGCCCGATGACCCAGATGTGGCCGATGTCGTCGCGGGTCTCCAGCAGTTCTTGGAGGGGGTGCACGACAAATGCCTTGCGCCCATAGGAACCATCGTCGGTGCAGATGATGAGCTCATCGGAGACGGAGCGTATCCTGTCTTCCCAAAAGATCAGGTCCTTGTTGCGAGCGCCAATGATGGAGATGACGTAGTTCCCGGCCTCTTGCAAAGCACGGGCGATGGGGAACATGAGGGCAATGCACAGACCGCCGGCGGCGCAGATCACTGTGCCGTGATTCTTGATCTCGGTGGGCTCGCCCAGGGGACCGGTGAAACTGGCCAGTTCATCGCCGACCTCCATAGCGCCCAGATGCATCGTGGTCTTGCCCACCTCTTGAAAGACTATGGTGATCGTGCCCTCGTCCCGATCATAATCGGCGATGGTCAGGGGGATGCGCTCGCCTTCCTCCGAGGCGCGAACGATGACGAACTGGCCCGCCCTGGCTTTGTGCGCCACATCGGGCGCAGAGATCACCATCAGCTTGACGACCGGCGCTAATGCCTCCTTGGCTAATATCTCATACACGCTTCAGCCTCCTCGCTTCTGTGATGAAGATTGCGGTGATGATTCCCCCGGCAGCAACACCCAAGGGGGAGATTACCGAATTCCTGGGGAATTATATATCCAAACGATGCGCCTGTCAAAATGCTCTACCGTTTGCGAAGCTTGCCCCGCTCTTGCCCTTCTTCCTCTCCCTCGCCCAAGGCCGCTACCTGGCGCAAGACCTCCATGACGGACAGGCCGAGCTTGACCATCTTGCCCGGTGGGACAGGCTGAGGTAACGTCGTCTTCTCTTCTCTGGCAGCCTGTGCATAGAGCCAGGCTGCGAGAATCCCAAGCACGCTTCCCACCAGCCCCCCGATGATGAGAGTTTTGTTCCGCGAGTTCATCGTTATCCCCCTTTTAGCAGTGGAATCTGTTTGAGTGATGTTGGCCGAAGGTCTCCTGACCGAGCCCCCTCCGCCTCGGTCAGAGACCTTCGGCGAACAATTAGAATAGAATACTACCCCAAAACGCCATACTTGTCAACAGCAACAAAACGCCGTCTGCACCAGGGGCGCAGACGGCATGGCGTAGCCGCGCTAGACGCTAGAAGGGAATGTCGGTTGGCTCTTCTATGACTGGGGGCTCCTCATAGTCAGCGGTCGCTCCCCTGGGCTTTGCCAGGAACCTCACCGTATTGGCGGTCAATTCGTACGAGGCACGAGCGACGCCGTCGTTACCCGTCCAAATTCTCGGCCCACCGGTCGCAGAATCTGGATTCATCCGCCCCTCCACCAGTACCTGCTGCCCCTTGACCAGGTATTGGTTGCAGGCCTCTGCCTGCTTGCCCCAAACCGAGACCCGGAACCAGATGGTCTCCTCACCTGGTGTGCCATCGGCGCTGGTCCACTTGCGATTGGTGGCCACCGAGAGATTGGTGACCGGCGTGCCACTGGCCGTGTACCGCATCTCCGGATCGCGACCCAGGTTCCCAATGATAATAATCTTCTGATACATTTTCTTTCTCCTTTCGATAGCGTGACATTTTTACGGCACTTTTACAGATGGAAAATGCCCCAACGACCCAATAATACTTCATAAAGCGCAAATTGTCAAAACTCGATTTTGCTCGGCCTGGATCGCCAGATCCGGGCCAGTCGCTGGCAACACCTGTATGCGGTGAGGGCACAGCGTCACCTGCTCGCCCGGCTCCGGCACCGGCCCGTTTAATACGTCCAGCTCAAAGCGTAGCGACGCGCCCGCCGCCGCCACGGTGATCTGGTAGTGCCCGCCCCGGAAGGAGCGGGCTTGCACCTGCCCGACGATGGAGTTTTCAGCCGGAGTGCCAGCCCTCAGGCAGCGCGCCCCTTCCGGACGGATGAGCACCGTCACCTCCTGCCCCACGGGCAGCGCTGGCGAATCCGTCGCCGTCAGTCGGCCCAGAGCTGTCTCCACTGCCGGCGGCGGGCCTGCCTCTACCACCTGGCCGGGCAGCAGGTTCGCCAGCCCCAGGAAACGGGCCACGAACTCCGTCGCCGGTCGCTGGTAGACCTCCTCTGGCTCGCCCTCCTGCACCTTGCGCCCCTGATCCATGATGACCACCCGGTCGGCCACGGCGAAGGCCTCCTGCTGGTCGTGGGTGACGTAGATGGCGGTGACGCCCGCGCTCTTGAGGATGGTTCGCAACTCGCTCATTAGCCGCTCGCGCAGGGCGCGGTCGAGGGAGGCTAACGGTTCGTCTAGCATGAGCAGGCGCGGCCGGGGAGCCAGGCTGCGGGCCAGAGCCACCCGCTGCTGCTCGCCGCCCGAAAGCTGGTTCACGTCCCGCTTCTCGAAACCGACCATCCCCACCAGGTTCAGCACCTCGGCCACTCGCTCTCGGATTTCTTCCCGTGGCAGGCGCTGCATCCGCAGGCCAAAGGCTATGTTCTCGAAGACATTTTTGTGGGGAAAGAGGGCCTGATCCTGAAACATCAGGCCGAAGTTGCGCTGGTGCACGGGCACGTCGCGGATGTCACGGCCATCAAACAGCACCTTCCCACGGTCGGGAATCTCCAGCCCGGCGATGATGCGCAGCAGCGTGGTTTTGCCGCAGCCGGAGGGACCCAGCAGGCAGAAGATCTCCCCTTCATCCATGGCGAAGCTGATGTCGTCTGGGAAACGCCCCTCCCCATAAGATTTGGTGAGGTGATGGGCTTCGAGTAATGGCATCGTCAGCTCATGACTGCTGGATGACAATCCTGGTGGCTCCGTCTTGAGCTTATGGAAGACACACGAACCCTTGCTCATTGAAGTGGTGGTCGAAAGCGAAGGCCGTCTTGATCCCGAGCCGCCGCAAAATCTCAAAGCTGACGCAATCAACCAAACTGAGCCTTCTGCGCGCTGCCGCGAGGACACTGGCGATTCCTACCTGATGGAGGGATTCGTCAACCCATTCAACATTCAGAACAGGCATGATGTCTTCCTGGAAAACTCGAACGGCGGGGATGCCAAGCCTACGTTGCACCAAGGCCAGAGTCTCCACCAGCACGTAGTTGCTGCAAACCAGAACTGCTTCTTGATTCAACAGATCTTCCCATATCTGCTTTGCCGCATCGTGGTTTTCATCGTCGTCATCCAGGACGGCGAAAAAGGCCGAAGTGTCAACAAACACGCTCATCCCTGGAAGGCCTCCTCTAAATATTCATCGTGCTTCGTGGAGATGTCCGAGGCACCTGAATGGAATCGGCCTGCGGCGGCGATAGCGCGTCTCCGGCGTTCCTTAGCGTCAATTTCTCTTGATGACCGGATCAGGGCATCCACACTCTGGCGAATCAATTCAGCGACGGATACCTGACGCATGGAGGCCAAGTTTTTCAAGACGCGCGCTTGTTCTTCCGTCAATTGCACTTGTGTTCGGATCATGGCTGCCTCCCATCATGATTACACACTTAGCTGTAATGATAACACATAACCTAGCAGTGGTCAAGTTCAAAACTCCCCGACCTCCCCATACCTGAACCGCTCAATGGCCATGAACCCCACGGCGCAGACGATCATCAGCAGCGTGCTCATGGCAAGGGCTTGGCCGTAGTTGAGGGCTCCCGGCTGGCCCAGAAAGCGATAGATGACCACCGGCATGGTCGGCATCTGCGGGCGGGCTACAAACACGGTCGCTCCGAACTCGCCCAGACTGACGGTGAAAGCGAACACCGCTCCCACCAGCAGCGCGCGTCCCACGATGGGCAGATCCACCTCTCGCCACACCCGCCAGGATGAGGCCCCTAGCACCCGCGCGGCCTCCCGCAGGTGGGGGTGGATGCCTCGGATGACGGGCAGCAGCGAGCGCACCACGAAAGGGAGGGCCACCAGGGTATGGGCCAGCGGAACCAGCACCGGCGAGGCGCGCAAGTTCAGCGGCGGCTTGGCCAGGGCGATGATGTAGCCAAAGCCCAGCGTGACGGCCGAAGTGCCCAGGGGCAGCATAAACACTGGATCGAGCAGCCGGCCCAGCCAACCCCGCTGGCGGGCCAGCAGCCACGCGCTGATCAGTCCCAATGTCAGGGCCAGTCCCACCGTCGCCCCGGCGAAGATCAGCGAGTTGCGCACTGCCAGGAGCGGCGGCACAAAGAAGATGGAACTCTGCCGGTTGACGCTTAGCTCCCGGTAGTAGGCCAGACTGTAGCCTGCCTGCCCGGTCGAGAGGGAACGTTCGGCCAGGGAGAGCAGCGGAGCCACCAGCAGCAGGACCATGACCGCCACATTGATCGCCACCAGCCCGCGCTCACCCCAGGTGCAGGGTCGGCGGGCGGTGGTCTGGCGGGGGCGCAGTTGCAGCGGCACGGCAATGCGCTGCTGCAAGCGGGTGTAGGCAGCCATCAGCCCAAAGGTGCAGCCAATTTGGAGCAGTGACAGAGCTGCCGCCACCGGCAGGTTGAACAGATTGACCGCCTGGCGATATATTTCTACTTCCAGCGTGGCGTAGCGGGGGCCTCCCAGGATCAGGATCACCCCGAAGCTGGTGAAATCGAACAGAAAGACCAGCAACGCGGCGGCTGTCAGCGCGGGGCGCAGCAGTGGCAAGGTCACTTCTCGGAAGGCCCGCCAGGGCGAAGCGCCCAACATCCGCGCCGCTGCCTCCAGTTGGGGGTCCAGGTTGGCCCAGAAGCCGCCCACCATCCGCAGGATGATGGTGTAATTGTAAAACACGTGGGCCAGCAGGATGATGGCCAGGGTGTGCATCAGATTAATGGGTGGGCTGTCGCGGCCCAGGACGGCCATGAGGATTTGGTTGACCCAGCCTTTGGGTCCCAGCAGCGAGGTGAAAGCCATCGCCACCACGATGGTCGGCAAGACGAAAGGGATGGTCGTCAACGCCTGCAGCAGCGACTTACCCCGGAACCGGTAGCGGGCGAAAACGTAGGCCGCCGGCAGGGCCGCCAGCAGCGTCAACAGGGTAGAAAGAGCCGCCTGCCAGGTGGTGAACCACAGCGTCCGGGCGTAGTACGGCGTGCTGACCAGCCCCCGCAGCGCCGTCAGTGCTTGCCCTCCCTCCGAAGCCAGACTCAGTCGAAAGATGGAGGAGAGGGGGTAGAAATAGAACAGGGCCAGGAAAGCCAGAGGGATCAGGTACAGGAAGGCGCGACTAAGTCTCCGTGTCTCCGTGCCTCCGTGTTTCCGTGTTCCTACGTGTTTCGGCGTCATCAGTGCAACACCGTCTCCGTCCAGGCTTCGATCCACTTCTCCCGGTTCTGGCCAATGACCTCCGGGCTGATCTGGGCCGGCTTGGGCAGCGCCTCAACGAACTGGAAGACTTCGGGCAGATCGGCCTGGGGGTTGGCCGGGAAGACCCACATGTGCAGCGGGATGTCGGCCTGGAAGTCTGGGCTGAGCATGAAGTCCACCCATTTTTCGGCCAGGTCGCGGTTGGCAGTGCCTTTCAGGATGCCCACGAACTCGATCTGGCGGAAGCAGGCTCCGTCACCTAAGACGTTGCCTGTAGGCGGCTCGGTGTACGCGCCCTCGCTGAAGTAGACCTCGGCGGCCGGGCTGGTGGCGTAGCTGACCACGATGGGTCGGTCGCCATCCCACCACGAGGCCTGGCCATAATACGCATCCTCCCAACCAGCAGTGACCAGCACGTCGTTGGCGCGCAGTTTGGCCCAGAAGTCGCGGTAGCCGCCCTCGCCAAAGTGGCCAACGGTGGCCATCAGAAAAGCCAGCCCCGGCGATGAGGTGGCCGGGTTCTCCACCACGGTCAGCCCTTTGAACTCTGGTTTGGTCAGGTCCTCCAGGGTGGCCGGCGGGGGCAGGCCCTTCTCCTGGAACCAGGCCCTGTCGTAGTTGAGGCACACGTCGCCAAAGTCCACCGGATTGAGCCGGTGTTGGGGATCGAGTTCCAGCGCATCGGGGATGTCGGCTAGGACAGGTGAGGTGTAGGGCTCAAAGATGCCGGCCTCAATGGCCCGGCTGAAGAAAGTGTTGTCCACCCCATAGAACACATCGGCCAGGGGGGCGTCTTTGCTGAGGATGGCCTGGGTCAGAGCCGCGCCGGTATCGCCCGATTTGAGGAACCTGACCATGACGCCTGTCTCAACTTCGAATTGGGCAATGACCTCCTCGCTGGCGTCGAAGCTGTCGTGGGTCATCACCGTCAGGGTACGTGGACCGCTGGGGGTGGGCGTCGGACCACAGCCGGCCGTCACCAGCAGGGCCAATGCCAGGAACAGAAGCGCCGTTCGTTTCATGGCAATCTCCTTTCGCTATTCACCATTATGTATGACCACAGCCAGCAACAATCCACGGTCTATCCGAACCCTTGCCTGTGAAGATGTGAGGACGTTGCTAATCCCCCGGCTTGGTCCCAGGTACAAAGTGGCGTTTTCCAGGGCATACTCCAGACCCTCGGTGTAGATGCCTGTTACCTCCTCGGTCAGGGGCAGAAGGGAGAAGGTATCGCCCACTTGGCCCTCAATGAGAGCCGCATCTCTGATGAGAGAGACCTCCTGCCTACCGCCTAGAATCTTGGCTTTGACGTAGCGCAGTTCCGGTAAAGCCAGAAGCAAGACATTCGCCAGGGTCTGATCAATGCGACCGCCCAGGGCCCCCAGAATCAAGATCTCATCAACTCCCCGCTCTATGGCGTAACGCAAAGCCAGCTCCAGGTCAGTCTCGTCCTTTCGGGCGGGGTAGGCGAGGACTTGACAACCATCAGCTTCCAACTGGGCCTGGAGGTTGCTATCGAGAGAATCCAGGTCGCCGATGACCACCTGGGGTTGCAGGCCCAAAGCGAGAGCGTTACTGGCTCCGCCGTCGGCACAGATAACCAGATCCGTTGGAACGACCAGGCTTCGATAGAAATCACCCTCGTGAATTTGGCCGTTAGCGATGATGATGGCCCTCATTTATCCTCCCCAGTTGAGGTTAGGCTTCTGAAGTCTTCAGCCGACTTTCGAGACTTCGGAAGTCCTGTCCAAAAAACCAAGGCCGCCTAACCCGGACAAGGTTGGCGGCCTCGTGAAAATCAAATCGCTTCCCTCCGCTGGCATTATCCAGGTCAGGTTCGAGGGGTCGAGGCATCATCTGACTAATAGCCAATACCCGTTATCGGCCATCTGCCAGCCTGGGCCTCTTCTCAGCCTGACTCACCAGGCTCCCCCAGCCGGTCTTCGGTTTCAGTGAACTCAATCTCCCTGATATTATACACTGAAAAGAACTGATGTCAAGCGCCAAAAAAACCTGGTGACCCAAGAGCATCGGATTCGTTTTGCTTCTCTCAGAGATCAGGGGATGTGTTGAAGATGGCCGGTTGTTCTCTAAAAACAACTATCCCACCTTCAGCGTCGCGGGCCAACGCATTGGACGATTGGCGAGGTGGTGGCAAGGTGAGGGAATCAGGGCGGTTTACTACTTGACATCGGTGGGCAGAAGGTGTATAATTAGGTATGCCTTAAGATAATATCTGGGCATGCCCATTATTCTGAGGAGAGGCCGATGGTCACTGAGATTGCTGAGGAGTATCTGGAGACGATATGCAAGCTTGGGGAAGAGGGTCAGCCGGTTGCTGTCTCCGCTTTGGCTAAGCATTTGAAGATCTCGTCTGTGTCGGCTAACGAGATGGTCAGGAAGCTGGTCACACGAGAGCTGGTTCTCTATGAACCCTACAAGGGGGTGTGGCTGACGCCGTCAGGCCAGACCCAGGCTCTGGTGGTGATTCGCCGCCATCGTCTGTGGGAACGCTTTCTGACCGACGTGCTGGGCCTTTCCTGGGACCAGGTGCACGAGGAAGCCTGTCGGCTGGAGCACGTCACCTCGCCCCTGGTGGAGGAACGGCTGGCCCAGCTTCTTGGCGAGCCGGAGACCTGCCCCCACGGCCACCCCATGCCGACCGCCGAGGGCGAGATGGTCGTCGAGGCAGGGTGTCCCTTGGCTGAACTAACAGCAGGGCAAAGGGCGAGAGTACTGCGCGTGCCGGAGGGAGACGATGCCCTACTTCGGTATCTCGCCACCCTGGGGTTGAAACCTCAGACCGCGGTCCGGGTCGAGGCCGTATCTCCTTTTCAAGGCCCACTGACGGTGCAGGTCGGAGAAACGCGACATGTCTTGGGGCGAGAGCTAGCCTCGCAGATCGTGGTGCAGCCACTGTGAAAGCCCCAAAATACTTGACAAGATAGGAGTACAATGAGCAAAGAGCAAATATCGTTGAGCAACTTGGCCCCTGGTGAGGCAGGGGTGGTACATAAGTTAGCCGGAGGGTGGGGGTTAATGAGCCGCCTGGCAACGCTGGGTTTCACGCCAGGAGCCACGCTGACCATGGTACAGAACTTCGGCCGCGGCCCGCTGATCGTGAACATCCGCAGCACGCGCATCGCCCTGGGACGAGGGGAGGCGGCCAAAGTGCTGGTGGAGAGAACGACCAATGACCAATGACCAAACCCCAATGAACAAATCCCGAATCCGCAATCCGAGTTCTGAAACCTGCACTGAGCCCAGTCGAAGCGTCCGAAATCAGGTTACTGTAGCTCTGGCCGGGCAGCCCAACGTAGGGAAGTCCACGGTCTTCAACCTGTTGACCGGGCTGAACCAGCACGTGGGCAATTGGCCAGGCAAGACCATTGAACAAAAGACGGGCACTTACCACCAAAACGGGCTGACCATCAACGTCGTGGACCTGCCAGGCACCTACAGCCTGACGGCCAACTCACTGGAGGAGATCATCGCCCGCGATTACATCATCAAGCAGCGGCCCGACGTGGTGGTGGCAGTGGTAGATGCGGCCATACTGGAACGCAGTCTGTATCTGGTAGCCGAAATGCTGCCCCTGCCCGCGCCGGTCATCGTGGGCCTGAACATGATAGACGTGGCCGACCGGGAGGGTAGACATGTGGAGCCGGAGGTGCTACAAGCGGCTCTAGGCGTGCCGGTGGTGCCCATGGTGGCCACCAAGGCTCAGGGGGTACGCGAACTGGCCGAGACCATTGAGGGGCTGGTGCGCGGTGACATCTCCTACCAGCCCCGCTGCCCGAAAATCAAAGACGATCACCAGGCTGTGCTGGACGAGATCCTGGCCCTGGTGGAGCCCTATGTACCCGATCCCTATCCGACCGACTGGGTAGCCCTCAAGCTGCTAGAAGGCGACAAAGAGATCACGGCCATGATGCGGGGCTTGTTGTCCGATGAGGTCTGGGACCAGGTTCACGATATACTGATGGCCCACGACGACGCGATGGTGGCCGTGGCCAGTGGCCGCTACGAGTGGATTGGCCGCATGATCCGCGCTGCAGTGGTTCGCCCGCAGGTGGGGCAGATCAGCCTCACCGAACGCTTGGACCGATGGGCGACGCACCCGGTGTGGGGGATGGCACTGCTGGCCGGCATCCTGGCCCTGGTCTTTTGGCTGACGTACACCATCGGCGCACCGCTGCAAGACGCTCTGGACACTTACGTGGTGGGCACTCTGGCCGACTGGGCGCAGGCTTTGCTGGCCAACGGGCCGGAGTGGTTCAGCAGATTAGTGGTAGAAGGCATCATCGGCGGCGCAGGCACGGTGATCACGTTTTTCCCCATCCTGGTCATCTTCTTTGCCGCCCTGGGTCTTTTGGAGGACATGGGCTACATGGCTCGGGCAGCCTACGTCATGGATCGCTTCATGCACCTGATGGGCCTGCACGGCAAGAGTTTCCTGCCCCTGTTCCTGGGCTTTGGCTGCAACGTGCCCTCGATTGTCGGGACGCGGGTGATCGAATCGCGGCGAGCGCGACTGCTGACCATCATGCTCGCCCCCTTGGTACCCTGCACGGCGCGCATGGTGGTAGTCGCCTTCCTGGCTCCCGTCTTCTTTGGCCGGGCAGCGACCCTGGTCTCGTGGGGCCTGATCGCGCTGAACATGGCAGTGTTGGCCCTGTCGGGCATCGCCATCAACAGGATTGCCTTCCGGGGCGAGCGGGCAGCTTTCATAATGGAGTTGCCCCTGTATCATATTCCCAACTGGCGGACCATCGGCTTGCTAGTGTGGCAGCGCAACATGGACTTTCTCAAGAAAGCGGGCACGGTCATCCTGGTGATCTCAGTTATTGTCTGGGCCCTGTCGGCGTTGCCAGCCGGGGATGTGGAGACCAGCTACTTGGCCCGATTCGGCCGGCTGCTGGCTCCCGTGGGGGCGCTGATGGGCATGAGTTGGCGGATGATGGTGGCCTTGCTGGCCAGCTTCGTGGCCAAGGAGAACGCTGTGGCCACGTTGGGCATATTGTACGGCCCAGGCGAAGAACAGGCCACACTGGCGGCTATCCTGAGCACCGCCCTGACGCCCGCCGCCGCTCTGGCCTTTCTGATCGTGCAGATGCTGTTCATCCCCTGCGCGGCTACCGTGGCCGCCATCTGGCAGGAGACCCGTTCGGCCCGCTGGACTTTATTCAACATGGCCTTCCTGCTGGTGGTCTCCTTTGGCATGGGCGTAGTGGTCTATCAGGTAGCTAGATTCCTAGGATTAGGGGTTTAGGATGCTGGAACGCTTACTGAGTTTGGTGGGCCAGGGAGGTGTGCATAGTTACACCGACCTGGCCCGTCAATTGGACGTCACCGAAGAGCTATTGGAGCAAATGCTGCAGGATCTGGCGCGGATGGGATACCTGAGGCCGGTGACTGACGGTTGTGAGAGCCAATGTGCTAACTGCTCTCTGGCCGGTGCTTGTACCATCGGCGGGCCAGCACGGGTGTGGACGCTGACTGATAAAGGGGGACTGTGAGATGCCAGGACGTAGAGATAGGGACCCGTTCGGCATCTGCACCTGGCAGGACGCTTCCGGGTGCGCCGATTGTGCCCTTGACGATGCGCTGAATTGTCGCTTCAACAGGGGTGATCTGCTGTATTTCCTGGCTGGGTTCCTGCCGCCCGCAATTGCCGTCGTGGCCGGGATGATGCGGGGCGGATTCGGCTGGCAAGCGGTAGCCCTCGTCGGCTGGGTTGGCTACATGATGTTCTTCTTTTTCGTGTGGGAGGCCCGCGTTCTGTGCAGCCATTGCCCCTACTGGGCTGAGGACGGGCGCGTCCTGCACTGCCTGGCCAATTACGGGGTGATCAAGATGTGGCGCTACCGCCCTGAGCCGATGAGCACTTCGGAGAAAGTGCAGTTTCTGGTGGGTGTCGGGATCATGGTGCTCTACCCCTTCCCGTTCCTGATCGTAGGCGGGCAGTACGTCCTGGCGCTAATCGCGCTGGCGGGGATGGTCAGCTTCGGGTTCAGTCTGAAGAAGCACGTCTGCACGCGCTGCGTGAACTTCTCCTGCCCGGCCAACGGCGTCCCCAAAGAGATCGTCGAAGCTTACCTGAGGCGCAACCCTGTGATGCGCCGGGCCTGGGAGGAAAGCGGCTATCAATGGCTTACCAGCACCAAATGCCGATCTTCGCTCTAGGAGGCAATCGTGAAAGACCAGTTATCCCTGAAACGAATACTCATTGACGGCGCCATCTTGAGTGTTTTGCTCACGATCATCATTTACGGGTCTCTTTGTGTGAACCCGGCGATGTGGGTCCACGACTACCCGCCGGACATCCAGGCCGCGGTCGGCGAAGTCGAGGTTCCGCCCGTCCAGACCATCATCGTTGGCGTGCTCTTCTTCGGCGTCACCATCGGCGTGGTGCTCTATTCCAACGCCAGGCTGCGGCAGCAGAATCGCGGCGAGCTGTCGTTCCTGGCGGCTTTTGCTAACAGCGCGCTGATTCTGTTCTTTTTCGCCGTGTGGGATCTGGTGATCCTCGACTGGCTCATCTTCGTCACCATCCAGCCCAGCTTTATCGTGATTCCAGGAACGGAAGGTCTGGCGGGCTACAAGGACTATTGGTTCCACTTCGAAGTGAGCTTCTTGGGCCTGACACAGTGGGTCTCTATTCTGATTGGCGGGCTGATGCTGGCAAGTTTGTCAATAATCAGATTGGGAGGAGCAGGGGGGCGCAAGGCCAGCTTTGACGAGATCTACGAGAAGGCGCCCGCTGAACAAAAGCAGCTCCTGCAAGAATTTCGTGCCAAGCATCCCTACAAGGAGCTGGATGTCGGCGGCACACGCTGGCGGTATATCGCCTGTGGACAGGGGGACAAAGCTTTGCTCTTCTTGCCCGGTGGGTTCCTGGCGGCCGACATGTATTTCCACGCCGCCCGGGCTCTTGAGGAAACGCGCCGCATCATCGTGCCTGATTCATACACGCTACAAGGCACATTCGACATGGACGAAGTGTGCCGCGCTATTGTCCACATCCTTGAGGCCGAAGGAGTAGAGAAGGCAACTACGATTGGGCTTTCTGCCGGCGGGGGAATCTCGCAGTATTTTATCCAGGAATACCCGGAGCGGGTGGAGCACCTGGTGTTGTCTCACTGCGGCATCCTCGAAAGGGACACGGAAGCGGCGAACAAGCTGAAGAAGATGCTCTGGCTGGTCAAGATACTACCCCTCTTTGTCACGCGGCGGATATTGCTGAAAATGACGGCGGGCAATGTTCCGCCCTCCAGCGAGTGGGTCGAGTTTCACAACGCGTATTTCCGCGAAGCCAGCTCGCGCATCACCAAGACGATGTTTGTGCGGTTTCTGAGGGGCTCGGTGGAAGTGCGTCGCCGCTTCGCGTTCAAGCCAGAGGCGCTCGAATCCTGGACCGGAGAGACCCTCATCCTGGCGTCGAAGGATGACCAGGCGGCATTTGCCAGTTTGGGAAAGCTGCAAGCGCATTACCCCAGGGCGCAGACGCACCTGTTTGAGGAGGGCGGGCATCACACGTTCATGTTCTTCCCCGAGGCCTATACCGCTGTTCTGAAGGAGTTTGTGGACACGTGTCATTCTGAATGAGCGAAGGGAGCTTTGGCGAACATTGTCTCAAAGAGGGGGAAACGGAACTAACACCAAAAAATCGCACAAGACATAGCAAGGAGGAGTAAACTATGCACAAAACAATCGGCATCCTGGGCGGCATGAGCCCGGAGTCTACGGTCGAATATTATCAGTACATCACCCACGCTTACACCGAGCGCTTCGGCGACTATGGCCACCCAGAGGTCATCATCTACAGCGTGAGCTTTCAGCCCTACGTGGACTGGCCCAAGGAGGATCGCTGGGACCTGGTGGCCCAGGGCTTGGGCGAGTCCGCGCAAACACTCGAGGCGGCGGGCGCGGATTTCATCGTCATCGCCACCAACACCATGCACCTGGTCTTCGATCAAGTCCAGGCCTGTGTCAGCGTTCCCGTGCTCAGCCTGCTCGACGCGGTCGGCGATGCCATTCTGGCGCGGCGGATGAAGACGGCGGGGCTGCTGGGCACGAAGTTTACCATGGAGAAGACCTTTTACCAGGATGCACTGGCCCGAAGGGGCATCACTGTCCTGGTGCCCGACGCCGAAGACCGTGAGTACGTGAACACCGTCATCTACGACGAGCTGGTCGCAGGTCAGATCCGCGATGAGTCCCGAGACGGATTTGTCGCCATCATCAAAAAGCTGGCCGAACGTGGGGCAGAAGGCGTCATCCTGGGCTGCACCGAGATACCGTTGTTGGTCAGCGAGGTGGACGCCGGGCTGCCTCTGTTCGATACGACGGCCATTCACGCGGAGGCGGCTCTGAATTACGCGTTGCGTTGACTACTTGGGAGGCTTAAAATGACTGAGACCATCAGTTGCTGGCCCTCTCGCCTCGCATCGTCTGCGTCGGCCACGGTGGACCATTCGAAAACCTGTCTGGTCGGATCAGGCTGATCGGAAAACAACGAAAGGAAATGCTGCAATGAAAATCGGACAAACGATTGCCATTGGCCTGGGTGGCCTCACAGGGGCCGCTGCTGGAGGGCTGGTGGCCCGCTTCTACCTGGGCCGCCGCCGCGCCGACCAGGTGTGGGCCAACACCCGCTATCCCAAACTCAAGGATGTGGGCACGGTGAAACGCCTCACCATCCTGCCCCTCATTGATTGGTACACCGCCGGCGAGGGCCTGATAGGCGAACCAGGTGTCTCCTACCTCGTCCGCGCCGACGACACGACTATCCTCTTCGACGTGGGCTACAACGTGCGGGGCGAGCACCCCTCCCCGCTGCTGCGCAACATGGCGGCTCTGGGCGTGGAGGCGACCGAGATTGACGCGCTGGTCATCTCCCACGCGCACGAGGATTACGTGGGGGGCACGTCGCACATGATGCAGCACACCTTTGCCCTTTCGGGCCAACCGGTTGATCTGAAGGGCATACCCGCCTACGCGCCGGTACCGCTATCCAACCCCACGACGCAGGTCACGG
The DNA here is from genome assembly GCA_964461615.1 of uncultured Anaerolineae bacterium. Lineage (GTDB taxonomy): Bacteria > Chloroflexota > Anaerolineae > VGOG01 > VGOG01 > CAZVCJ01. The sequence continues at coordinate 5,329 of CAYWWC010000034.1, read as the reverse complement.
TCGTGGATGGGCCACGGGTCATTGCCCCCGGCGTAGCCAGCATAGGGTCCATTCCCCGCCAATTGTTCTTCCTGGGCTGGACGCCGGAGCAGTCGCTGGCGGTCAACGTGGAGGGGAAGGGCATCGAGCTCGTCATCGGCTGCGGGCACTCCACCCTCCAGCGCATCGTTGACCGGGCGGAGATGCTGTTCGACGAGCCAATCTACGGCGTCGTCGGCGGGCTGCACTATCCGGTGACTGCCTCGCGGGAGGTGAAGTTCGGGCTGCCGCTGCAGCGCATCTTTGGCACGGGCAAATGGCCCTGGGACCCGATCAGCCGACAGGACGTGGAGACCGCCATAGCCTACCTGCAGCGCCGCCGCCCGCAACTGGTCGCCCTCTCGCCCCACGACAGTTGCGACTGGAGCATTGAGGCCTTTCGGAGCGCGTTCGGCGCGGCGTATCGAGACGTGCGGGTCGGGAAGGAGATTGTCGTGCCATGAAGCAAAGGTCAGCTCTCAAAGCGTTGTGGATCGCGTTGGCCATCGCTGGCGGGCTGGCCTTTTGCTGGCTGGTGGTGCTGAAGGTGCTGGTCCGGCTCAACCGGGGCCGTAGGGCGCCCTGCCCGGCCTCGCTGGCCTGGCTGGTGAACAACCCTGTCCGCCGCCGCTACATGCGCCCCATCCTCGACCGTGTGGGCATCCAGCCCGGCGAGCGGGTGCTGGAACTGGGCCCTGGCCCCGGAGCGTTCACCCTGGAGGCAGCGCGGCGCGTGGGAGCGGAAGGCCGGCTCATCGCCGTGGATATTCAGCCGGAGATGATCGCCCAGGTGGAGAAGCGGGTGCGGGAGGCCGGGCTGATCAACGTCGAGACCCACGTCGCCGACGCCTACCACCTGCCGCTGGACGACGCCAGCGTGGACCGCGCCTTCCTGGTCACTGTGCTGCCCGAAATCCCCGACCAGGCCCGCACGCTGGCCGAGCTGTATCGCGTTATCAGGCCAAGAGGGGTGCTCTCCATCACTGAAGATTTCACCGACCCCGACTATCCGTTCGCCTTTGAGACTATCCGGCGTGTGGAGGCGGCGGGGTTCAGCCTGGAGCAGCGGTTTGGTAACTTCTGGGTGTACACGGTCAACTTCAGGAACAATGCTTGAACCTCTTCGTCTCGAGGAAACCAACGGTGTCCCTTGACCATTTCGACCTCGTCGCTCGTTTCTACGACCACGTGTTCCACTTCCTGGGACCAGAGCGGCTCTTGAATATGCTCCAGCCCCAGCCGTCGGAGCGCATATTGGACATCGGAGGCGGCACGGGCCGTGTCTCCGGAACCTTTGGCGACGACTACGCGGTGGTCGTTTGCGACCCCTCATGGGGGATGTTAGGGGAGGCTCGCCAGAAACAGATGATCGCCTGCTGTGGCCTGGCCGAACAGCTCCCTTTTGCCGATGGAGCTTTCGATCGCGTCGTGATGGTGGATGCCTTCCATCACCTTCACGACCAGCACGTCTCCGCGAAAGAGACCCTGCGGGTGTTGCGTCCGGGTGGACGATTGGTCATCGAGGAGCCGGACATCCGCCGCTGGGCAGTGAAGTGGGTTGCTCTGGGCGAGAGGCTGCTGCTGATGCGCAGTCGCTTCTACTCCATCGCCGACCTGGCCAGCGTTTTCAAAGAAGCCGGCGCCAGAATCGTGGCCATTGAGGAGGGACTCGATTACAACGTGCGCCTGGCTGTGGAAAGAGAAGAGAGGAGGCAGTGATCAATGTCGGAGAGCAAGCATGATGTGGTCCGTCGGGCTGGCGATTTGACAAGGGGAGGCCATAGCTGAGCCGAGGCGATAATGCTTGCCGTGGGCGGGCACGTTTTGGGCGACCTCACCCCCCGCATCGTGAGGATGACCACTGGCTTCGCCGGCGGCGTGGGGGGAAGCAAGCAAGAGATGTGCGGCGCGCTCAGTGCCGGAGTGATGATCATCGGGGCGCTGCATGGGCGCAGCAGCCCGGAGGAGGAGTCTGAGCCGGCCCGTCAGCTAGCCACCCGCTGTCGGGAGCGCTTCGCCGCCGAGTTGGGCACTACCCACTGCGGGCCTCTGTACGAACAGGTCCATGCCCCTGGCGGGCCTGGGTCATGCTCCGCCGTGGTCGAGCGAGCCGCGCGAATACTGCTGGAGATGGTGCGTTGTGGCGAGGTTTGAGGTCATCAAAAGCGAGGCCGGGCTGTTGCTGTTCGTCCTGGCAACAAAGCAGTGAGTACCCTATCCAATCCTAATAAATTGCGTATTGACTTCTGCTTCAATCTATGGTATTATGATAATGTAAATCTAGTCGAAGTGTAGCACCGTCGCGGCACTCGTAGTTCACCGAGGAGGATGATATGAAAGATTCACAGCCGACCCCTGGCCTGGGAGCGATCTTGCTAGGTGGCCGGCTGTTTGTTTGTCGAGCTAGCCAATTCTGCTCAGGTCCAGAAGTGAGGGCGGGGCTTGGGCAGCCGTTACGCTGTCTTGGGCTATGATATCGGATGGGAGGATCATATGGGGAAGGAGTGCAGACGTCTACTCACACCCAAAGAGGCCGCCGGGTACTTGGGCGTCAGCCTTGCCATCCTTGACAGGATAGACAAGAGGGAGAGTTGGTATCCTACCGCCCAGGAGATCACCGGCGTTATAGCTTGGTAATCCTGAACGGGTACTTGAAGAGAGCTCAAAGGAACTCGCCAGGGACTCGTGAAATCGGGCCGGAATCTAGAGGTGAAATAGAAGATAGCCTAAGCCGTGTACGATTTGCGGATGCGCCAAGACCAAAAGAGGTTGCGATGCAACGCCCTTTCCGCGAAGGCGACATAGTTGGCTCTTTTGCAGATGCTTGCCAAGAGGCTGAAGGTGACTACTATTGCCTAAGCGACACATTCTGGAGAGAAGTAGGTAAATTTGATGGTTTCTCGCCCGATGGCACTCCTATGAAAGTGAACGCTTCAATAACTCAAACGGTAGACATTCCAACAATCCGAATCCGTGTCTCATCAGAAGATCCCATTGAAGTGCTCGGCCTGAGTGTGCATAGCTTTAATGGACTGATGCGTGTGTCCATTCGGACGATCGGGGAGTTACTACAAGCTATTGAATCAGAAACTTTGCCTTGGTTCGTTAGTGGAATCGGGCCGAAATCTATGGCTGAAATAGAAGATAGCCTGAGCCGTGTGCGACTTGTGGATACGCCAGAATCAACAGATAAATCTGATACTCCTTTGCCTGATGCTACCTCTGTGGATGAGTCTGATGCTCTCTCAACTGATGGTACATCCACTCAAGCTATGGCTCCAACAACTCAAATAGTGGAAGACGAGGAAATACTGGCGATTCGTCAACTGGGTCCGAAAGCGCTGCCAGATGAGAGCGTTACAGAAACAGAGTCACGCGCGGTTGAACCACGCCCGCCGCAACCACCTTCTCCACCACTGGATCTAACCCCACTGAGTGTTCTGGGGCTTTCCATCCGCCTGTACAATGCTTTGGTGCGGAGAGACGTTACCACCGTGGAGCAGTTGGCCAGAATGCCGGATACAGAAGTCAAAGCTCTGCGGCAGATTGGCCCCAGGTCGTTGGCCGAAATTCAGAAGAAGTTGCAGGATTACCTCTCTGCTAATCCCGCCCTGGCCAGCAAGTTGGCCGAGACTTCAGCTCTGTCCGAATTGGGCATACCGCGGTCGCTACGGGAGAAGCTGTGGGCAGCAGGGATTCGATCCATTGAAGAGGTAGCTGCCCACTCCGCAGAGGAATTGCTTGTGAAACTGGGAAGAGGATCGACCAACAGCTACTACGGCAGGTGTCTGATCCTTCTGAAGCGAGGCTTGTCGCAACTCGGCCTGGCGTTGGCCACGAAGCCCCCGTCTCAGCCATTAGTTGATCCAAATACACTGACCACATTGCATGAACGCGGTGTGCCTATGCTGGACAATGACAAAGCCGGCGTAAGCCATTCTATTGAAGAACTATCCCTATCAATTCGAACGCACAACGGCCTTATGAGAACAGGTATTCATACGGTAGAGGCTCTGTTGGTCATGAGTCTCGTTGAAGTGGCAACGATATCCAATATTGGTCCCAAGTCATTGGCCGAAATACGGGAGAAGTTGCAGGATTATCTCTCTGCCAATCCGATCCTGGCTACAAAGCTGCTCAAGGCTTCAGCACGAGGTGAGTCTCCATCAAGCACTCTTTTGCCTGATAGTGCGTCCACTCAAGCTATGGCTCCAACAACTCAAACGGTAGACATTCCAACAATCCGAATCCGTGTCTCATCAGAAGATTCCATTGAAGTGCTCGGTCTGAGTGCGCGTACTTTTAATGTACTGATGTATGCGTCCATTCGGACTATCGGGGAGCTACTACAAGCTATTGAATCTCAGTTCTTGCCTTGGTTCGCTGGTGGCATCGGACCGAAAACTATGGCCGAAATAGAAGATAGTCTGATCCGTGTGCAACTCGTTGGTGTGCCAGAAGCAATAGATGAATCCGGTGCTCCCTCGGCTGATGGTACATCCACCGTCCGGGATATTTCTCCTCTTCCAGTCCCAGAAATCCAGGATCAGAGCAGCCCTCCGGTTGAGGTGCTGAATCTCTCCGCCCGAAGCTACAACTGTCTGAAGCGAGCAGATCTGCACACGGTAGCCCAGGTGGCGGCGCTCAGCGACGAGGGAATATCAACGATTCGTCAACTGGGTCCGAAAGCATTAGCTGACATCCGTGAAAAGCTGGCAGCTTATTTGGCCAAGCATCCTTTGCCTGGCGAAGCAAAAGAGAGTCCCCAAGAACCGGTAGCTCAGGCAGTTGAACCACTTCCGCCGCAATTACCTTCCCCACCACCGGATCCTACCCCATTGGACGTTCTGGGACTTTCCATCCGTCCGCATCATGCTCTGGTATGGAGAGGAAACATCACCACCGTAGAGCAATTAGCGAGAATGTCGGATGAGGAAATCAGGGGGGTGCGGAACATCGGCCCCAAGTCATTAGCCGAAATACAGGAGAAGTTGCACGTTTATCTCTCTGCCAATCCGATACCTGATGTTGCGTCTACTCAGGCTATGGGTCCAACAACCCAAATAGTGGAGGTCAAAGTACCTGTAATCTCAGAGGAGGTCATTAGATGGCAAGCCAGATTAGTCAAGAAGCAGATATCTGCTGGCTTACTTCACGAACAAGCTAGGATTGCGGGCAACTCTATAGCGCACTGGCTTTCAGTCATCAATGATATAGGCCGTGATCCGGCATATGAGATAATGGCGAAGGTTTTAGGATTGGACTTTGGACAAATGAAAAAGATCGATCGTGGAAAGATCGGTTGACGAAA
>CAYWWC010000033.1:0-23456 GCA_964461615.1 uncultured Anaerolineae bacterium | reverse complement strand
TACTGGCTTCAGATGTATAATTTCAAGGTTACCGAATAGAAGCCACAAAGGCAGCAGCCACAGCACAAGTAGGAGCAGGAATGGCCAAGTCCACCGTTTATCCCTTGATCGGCATCCCAAGCCGCAGCGATCAAACGAATCGCTCCGGCACCCCTATCTTCGCTCAAAACCGAACATACGTGGAGGCTGTTGCTACGGCCGGTGGATCCCCAGTGCTGATTCCCCTGAACTTAAACGAGGGAGCCCTGCGATCTGTCTACGAGCGGCTCGATGGTCTGCTCCTGGCCGGTGGCGGAGACCTAGATCCGAAGCACTACGGTGAAGCGATCCACGAAAAGTGCGGCCAGCCAGACGAAGCGCGGGATATAGTGGAACTGACGTTGGCGCGCTGGTCTCTGGCTGAGGGTTTGCCGGTTTTTGGCATCTGCCGTGGCATCCAGGTGATGAATGTGGCGGCCGGAGGTACTCTCCATCAAGATATCGCCTCTCAGGTGCCGGGTTCCCTCAAACACGACTATTGGCCCGGCTATCCCCGCAACTCCCTGCCCCATCAGGTGACGGTCAACGACGATTCGCATTTGGCCGCCATTTTGGGCCAGTGCCAGGTTGCTGTCAACAGCATGCATCACCAGGCCGTCAAAGACCTGGCACCGAGGTTCAGGGTTGTGGCCCGAGCTACCGATGGCCTGATTGAAGCCATTGAGGATGACGATCACCCCTTCGCCGTGGCGGTGCAGTGGCATCCTGAGGAGTTGGTGGAGGATGCCCCCCCATGCGACGACTGTTCGAGGACTTTGTCTCAGCGGCGAGGAGGTGGGGTGACGAGTCAGCCAAGTAACGAGTAACGAGTTACGTGTTACTCGTTACTCATAGCGCCAAGCGATAACGATACTCCAAATGAGGAGGAAGAATGATAAGATTTGATACGGACGAATGGATCAAGGCTCTCTGCCAGGAGCTCAACCAGAGCGAGTCCTATGCCCAGGCGGCCAAGAACTGGGAGGGTGACTTCTACTTCATCGTCGAGCCAGGGGGCGCGATAGAAGAGCCGGTTATCTTCTACGTTGACCTCTGGCACGGCAATTGTCGCGACGCCTTCCTGGTCACTGATGAGGGAGAGAAGCAGCCGGTCTTCAGGATGAGCGCACCGCTGAGCTCCTGGCGCAAGGTCCTTGAGAAGGAACTGGACCCCATCCAGGGGCTGATGACCCGCAGGTTGAAGCTCAAAGGCAACATGGCCATGATCATGCGCAACGTCAAGGCCGCCCAGGAACTGGTGGAGTGCTGCACCCACATTGAGACAGAATTTCCAGAGTAGACCGGGCTTGTCCCCGGTTGTGTCAGCAGGAAGGAGGTAGATCAAATGGCAAGGTTCATCGTTGTTCACACACCAAGCCCGGAGATCACTCAGGATCAACTGTTCGATGGCGCCCACGAGATACTGGCCTCTCTCGAACCCAGCGTACAGTGGCTCAACTCTTGGTCGGCCGGGAAAGCCAACAAGGTGTTCTGCGAGTGGGAAGCTCCCGACGCGGAGACCATTCGGAGAACCTTGACTAAGCTGGAGCACATCATGTCCACCGATGAGATTCATTCCGTGGTGCAAGTAGATCCCAATTTGTTCAAATAGCTCTTCTGCTTGAACCAGGCTCAGGCCGCCCTGAAGGTGTAGCGGCCCATTTCTACTTGGGAGGTGACCCATGTGGTTCTTCGCTAGTCCGGAGATTGTGTTCGGCGAGGATGCCCTAAGCTACCTGAGTGAGATCGAGGGTCAGCGGGCCTTCATCGTCACCGATCAGAACATGGTAAAGCTGGGCTTCGTTGAACTCGTCGCCGAGCAACTGAACGGGGCGGGGATGGAGTATCAAACCTTCGCCGAGGTTGAGCCCAACCCCACGTTTGAGATGGCAAAGCGGGGTGCGGCAGCCATGAGTGATTACGGCCCCGATTGGGTCATCGGCCTGGGGGGAGGCTCGTGCCTGGACGCGGCCAAGGCCATGTGGGTGCTCTACGAGCGGCCCGACATGGAGCCAGGGGAGATCAATCCCATGATCCCGCTGGGGCTGCGCCAAAAAGCCCGGCTCATCACTATCCCCACCACCAGCGGCACCGGAGCTGAAGCCACCTGGGTGGTGGTGCTGACCGATGCCGAGGACAGGCGGAAGCTAGTGTTAGGCTCGCGGGAGAACATGGCTGACTTGGCCATCGTTGATCCTGTTTTTGTGGCGGCGCTGCCTCCCCAGGTCGCCGCCGACACCGGCATGGATGCCCTGGCCCATGCCATTGAAGGCTACACTAGCAGTTGGGCCAATGATTTCTGTGACGGCCTGTGTCTGAAGGCCATCCAACTGGTGTTCGACTATTTGCCTCGCGTGATGGCCGATGGGGAAGACGGCGGAAAACCTCGCTTCGAGGCTCGCGAGAAGATGCACAACGCGGCTTCCATCGCCGGACTGGGCTTTGGCAATTCGATGGGCGCGCTGGCCCACGCCATGGGACATCCCCTGAGCCCGCTGTTTGGCATTCCCCACGGTCGGGCGGTAGGTCTCTTCCTGCCTTACACCATCGAGTTCACAGCCCGACAGGCCCCAGCGCGCTATGCGGAGATCGCTCGTTTTCTGGGATTGGGCGCCGCCTCCGATGCGGAGGGGGCAGCCAGTCTGGCTGAGGCCGTGCGAGATCTGGCGCGCCGCATCAACCAGCCCAGATCGGTCCAAGAACTGGGCATCTCACAGGAAGACTTTGAGGTCGCCTTGCAGAAAATGATAGAGGACGGCGAGAACGACACTGTGACCAGCGTGCGTATTCCAGATCGGGAGGAACTGGCTAGGCTGTTCCGGTATGCCTACGAGGGCAGGAGTGTGGACTTCTAGGCGTTGACGAGAAAGGAGACTGACTTGAACGGCTACCTGGGCAAACTGCTGGTCGTTGACCTAACCAGCGGCGACATCGAGGACGAACCTCTGAACGAAAACTACGCCCGCCAATTCATCGGCGGCAGCGGCCTGGCCTGTCGTTATCTTTACGACTCACTGGATCCTGACCTCGATCCGTTAAATCCTGCTAATCCGCTGTTCTTCATGACCGGCCCGCTCACCGGCACCCGTGCGCCATCCTGTGGCCGCTTCGTGGTCTGCGCCCGCTCGCCCCTCACGGGGCTCTGGGGCGAGGCCAACTGCGGCGGCTCCTTCGGGCCGGAGATGCGCTTCGCTGGCTACGACGGCATCATCATCAAGGGCAAATCTCCGGAACCGGTCTACCTGCACATCGCCGATGGCAAGGCCACCCTCCGGGACGCCAAGCATTTCTGGGGCAAGGGTACTCATGAAACCCAGGAAGCCATCAGGGAGGAAGTGGGCGACGCTAAGACCAGAGTGGCCTGCATCGGCCCGGCGGGTGAGAACCTGGTGAAGTACGCGGCCATCATGAGCGATGAAGGGCGAGCAGCAGGCCGGACCGGTATGGGGACAGTCATGGGCTCCAAGAACCTCAAGGCTGTGACCGTACGCGGCAATGGACATGTGCCCCTGGCCAAGGAGGAGCGTTTCAAGACCGTCGTCCGGAAGACGTTGAGCATCATCAAGGATGATTCCCTCACCGAGGTGCTTCGGGTCACGGGAACGGCCGGGACTCTCGATTACCTCATGCTTTTGGGGAGCGTTCCCAACCGCTATTTTACCGAAGGGGAGTTTCCCGAGGCGTATGCCCTCAGCGGCTCGACTATGGACGAGACCATCCTCACCGGCCACTCCACCTGCTACGCCTGCCCTATCGCCTGCGGACGCAAGGTGGAGGTGAAAGAGGGTAAGTATAAGCTGGCGGAAACCAAGGGACCAGAGTACGAGACCGTTGCTGCTTTGGGCACTATGCTGCTCATTGACGACCTCCCAGCCGTCTCCTACCTGGGTCACCTCTGCGACGCCTACGGTCTGGATACAATCAGCACCGGCTCCACCATTGCCTTCGCCCATCATCTCTTCGAGGGAGGTGTAATCGGCCCCGCCGAGACGGGCGACCTGGCTCTGCGATGGAGCGATCCGGACACAGTGACCGATCTGATCGGGATGATCGCGCGAAGGGAGGGCTTTGGCGATGCCCTGGCGGAGGGCTCGCGACGGCTGGGGCAACGATATGGAGCGGAGGAGCTAGCCATCCAGGTCAACGGCCTGGAGCTGGGTATGCACGATCCCCGTGCCTTTCCGGCCATGGGCCTGGTCTACGCCACCTCTCCTCTTGGGGGAAGCCACAATCAGGGCGATATGTATTGGGTGGAGAGTGGGCGATCGCTGGACGAGTTGGGCATTCCTATGACCGACCGTTTTCAGGCGGACGGCAAGGCCCAGATTGTAGCTCGCCATCAGGACTGGCGCAGCTTCTGCAATGCCCTCATCGTGTGCTACTTCTCCAATGCTCCTGTCCAGAGCTATGTTGACCTGTTGGCAGCAGCCACCGGCTGGGAAGTGACCTCTGACGACATATTGCTCGCGGGCGAGCGCATCTGGAACCTGAAGCGAGCCTACAACAACCGCTTGGGACTGACCCGAGCCAACGACAAGCTGCCCAAACTGCTGTTGCAGCCGCTCGCTGAGGGCGGCACTCAGGGCCACGTGCCCGACCTGGAGCTGATGCTCCAGGAGTACTACGAGGTCAGGGATTGGGATCCGAAAACGGGGAAGCCAAGCCGGGAGAAGCTGGAGGAGTTGGGGTTGGGGTGGGCGGTTGAGGACTTGTTTAGATCATCTCAATGATCATCGCCACCGCCTCCCCTCCCCCCAGGCAGAGGGTGGCCAAGCCGGTCCTTAGGCCGCGATCCTTCAAGGCGTAGATGAGAGTAGTCAGAATGCGGGCGCCGCTGCAGCCAATGGGATGGCCCAGGGCGATGGCCCCGCCGTTGACGTTCACTTTGTCCCAATCCCAGCCCAGCGCCTTGCCGTCGGCCACAGCTTGAGCCGCGAAAGCTTCGTTGGCCTCGATGAGGTCGAGATCGTCCAGGCTGTAGCCCGTCTTCTCCAACAGATTCCGCACGGCGAAGATGGGGGCGGCGAAAACCTTCAGCGGCTCCACCGCCGCCTGGGCGTAGCCGACGATCCGCGCCAGCGGCTCTATCCCCAACTCATCAGCCTTCCCCTCAGCGTCAGCCCTCATCACCACCACCGCGGCCGCCCCATCGGTGATGCCCGGCGCATTGCCCGCAGTGACTATGCCATCCTTCTGGAAAGCAGGCCTGAGCTCGGCTAGAGCTTTCACTGAGGTATCGCGGCGGGGGCACTCGTCAGTATCGAAGAGGATGGGCGACTTCTTGCGCTGAGGAACCTCCACCGGCACGATTTCTTCCTTGAACTTCCCCGCATCAATAGCAGCGACGGCCTTTTTATGGCTGTGGTAAGCGTACTCGTCCAGCTCCTGGCGGGTGAGTCCGTACTCTTTGGCGATCCATTCGGCTGAGTTGCCCATGTGATGATTGGCGAAAGTGCACCACAGCCCGTCGTGGACCATCGTATCAACGAGCTGCCCATGGCCCAGGCGATAGCCAACGCGGGCCTTGGGCAGGATGTACGGCCCATTGTTCATGCTCTCCATTCCCCCGGCCACGAATATCTCGCCATCGCCAGCCTGGATCATGGCCGCCGCCAGCATCACCGTCTTCAAGCCCGAACCGCAGATCTTGTTCACCGTCGTCGCCCCGACGGAATCGGGGATGCCGGCTTTGATGGCCGCCTGGCGAGCGGGAGCCTGGCCTTGTCCGGCTTGCACGACGTTGCCCATCAGCACTTCGTTGATGGAGACTGGGTCAATGCCCGCCCGCGCCACTGCCGCCTTGATGGCCACCGCTCCCAGCTCTGAGGCAGGCATATTGGACAGCGTACCTTGGAAGCGGCCGATGGGAGTGCGTGCTGCACTAACGATAACGACCTCGCGTTCGTCACTCATTTAACTTCCTCCTTGAAGTTTCTTTGCCAAATTGGTAAAAGAAGCCTGCCCCCACCAAGCGCACGGCCCCGGCGATGAAGAAAACAATCCTGATGTCCAGACGGCTGGCCAGGGAAGCGCCCAACAGGGGGGACAGGAAAGCGGCCACGTTGATCAAAGCTGTGTTCATGGCCACGTAGCTGGGACGTCGCTCTCGTGGGCAGACATCCAGCAGAGTGTTAAAGAAGGACAGGTTAAACCCTGCTCCAAAAATGCCGCCGATGACGGATACGAGGAGTAGAGGCTCGATTCTTGGCGAGAGGCCGGTAAGGACCGGATAGAGCAACGCCCCCAGACTGGAGACACCCAGCACAAAGCGATTGCCCTTTCGCCTAATCACCTTCCCCCAATAGAAATAGGCCACTATTGTAACCGCACTATGCGCCATAGAGAGCAGGCCAATCCAGGTATCGGAAGCGCCCAGGTACTTTATTCGATAAATGGCGTAGAGAGCTGAGGGCATATAGAGGCCCCATTGGAAGACGAAGGCGCTAACGGAAAAGCGCACGAAATCGCGCTGGTTCCTTAGCGGTGTCCTGAGCTTTGTCGAAGGGCTGTCGAAGGGCTGTTGCACGGCGCGGCGCAGGCGAGCAGCGAGCGGCACCTTGCGCCGGGGTTGCTGCTCAACCACAATAGCATCAGTCACCTTAATGCGGCTCACGTAGTACAGGCCAACTAAAGAGGCAGCGAAGCCGGCGCCGAAAAGAAGCTGATAGTTATAAGGGAAGAGTAGAAGGTCGAGGAGCTTCCCGCTGATGAGCACAGTCACGGTGCTGACGATGGAGACGAGCACGCTGCGGGTGCTGATCACCTGGGCGCGCTTATCAGCGGGTACCACCTCCGCGAGCAGGGATGTGAAGGCCAAGCTGGCTATGGCTGTGGGGAAAGTGGTGAGAGCCACCAGAGCGACCAGCGCCTCCGGCCGCTGAACACGAAATACGAAAGGCATCAGAGCAATAAGCAGATAACCCAGCCGCTGCAGAAAGCCCGCCAGCACGATGATGGGTAGGCGGCGTCGTTGGCGCTCAATGATCCGCGCCGAGGGTATCAGCCAGAAAATGTTGATCAGGGCCGGCAGGGAGACCAACAGTCCCACCAAGGTATTGGAGGCCCCCAGGCGAATGGCGAACACACTGACGAAGGTAGACGTGATGCCACTCAGAACGCCGTACCAGACGACGTCCAGGTAAAGATTCCGTTTGTTTTGCTCCTCGACCGTCTTCCGTTGCCGAAACGCCTGGTGCCAAAGGTGACGAGTACGCCCCAAAAGAATCGAGGGGGCGCTTCGTATGCCCCTCACCCTGATGGGTAACACCGCCCAAGCCAATCGCTGTCGGAGACGCCAGTAGGCTAAGCTGAACTTTGAACGCAAGCTACCACCACCGATGTTGTAGTCAATGAGTTAATGAGTCAACGGGTAGGGAAGCGGATGTGTCATTGCGAGCGCTTTTTGCGAAGCAATCTCCGCTCCGCGATTTGGAGATTGCTTCCCTTCGACAAGCTAAGGACGAGCGGCACAAGAACCGTGCCTCGCAATGACACGATACTCATTATTACCTCTGTTATTCGTTGCCTGGTTACTCAGATTTCTCCCAAGCCGCCTTCAGCTTCTGATAAGTCTCGTCAAGAAGCTCTGGAATAACGCGGGTCTGTGAGAGGGCCGGCATGAAGTTGGTGTCTCCCTGCCAGCGGGGGACAACGTGAATGTGGGCATGCCCCTCGATTCCCGCCCCTGCTGCCTTGCCAACGTTGATCCCTACGTTGAAACCATTCGGGTGCATGGCTTGGCGCAATACCGTGAGGCTCCTATTGACCATGAGCATCATCTCGGTTAACACGTTTTCTTCCAACTGCTCTGGGCTTGGCACGTGCCGATAAGGACTTACCAGCAAATGGCCGTTGTTATAGGGATAGAGATTAAGCATCACATAGCACTTCTCGCCCCGATGTAAGATGTGATTATTCTCATCATCGTTGTCGGCGATTTTATCGCAAAAGATGCACCCTTCGTCCTTACTGCTCGTAATGTATTCCATACGCCACGGCGACCACAGCCTTTCCATAACTTGCCCTCTTTTCTCAGTCAGTAGTGACAAAGAATAAGGCAGGACTTGTCCTCCTGCCCTTTGCTTTCTGCCTATAGTTTACCAGAAATTGCTTCTCTAGTCAACAAGGCTTGACTTTGTTCGTCTTTCGTGGTAACTTTGATATGGAGGCAAGTCCAGCGCCGGCCGAGTAGGAGCGGAGCGACGTATCGAGGCCAAGCGAGTTGCCACAGGACCGCTCGCTTGATTTCGATACGCTTTGCTACTCAATCGGCGCTCGCTCGACAAGATTTGCATACATCCACTTGACGCAAAGGTAACTTTGGCAACATGAGGGAACAACGCTGAACTTGAGCGAACTATCAGTTGAAAGAATCAAAAGAGGATCAAAGACAGAGCTCATTGGCCAGAGCATAGTATACTATTCCTCCATCGGCTCAACCAATGAGGCGCTCAAGGAGCTGGCTGTCCAGGGCGTGCTGGAGGGCGCGATGGTCATCGCCGACGAGCAAACGGGCGGGAAGGGACGGCTGGGCAGGAAGTGGCTGGCTCCACGCAGCACTAGCCTTCTCATGTCTTTGCTCTTCCGCCCCGATCTGCCCCCCAGCCAGGCTCAACGACTAACCATGATCTGCTCCCTGGCCATTGCCGACGCCATCGAGGGACTCACAGGCCTGCCAGCGGGTCTGAAGTGGCCCAACGATATCTTCATCCGTGGCAAAAAGGCGGGCGGTATCCTGACGGAATCGGGGACGACAGGTGGGCGCCTCGACTATGTCGTCGTGGGGATGGGGCTGAACGTCAACCTGGCCGTCTCCACCCTGCCAGAGTTGAGAGGCATAGCAACCAGCCTCTCTCAGGAGCTAGGCCAGAAGGTCTCACGGCTGGAGCTATTGTGGAGAATCCTGGAAGGGATTGAGACGAGATACAAGTCCCTGATGAGGGGTGGCTCGCCCCATGAGGAGTGGGCGGCCCGCCTCATCAACCTGGGCCAGCAGGTGCAGGCGACCACGGCTCAGGGGGTGCTGGTAGGCTGGGCCGAGGGAGTGGATGCCGACGGATCCCTCATCCTGCGCACCTCCAGTGGCCAACGCAAGCGGGTGTTGGTTGGGGATGTGACGTTGCGAGGCTCCGCGCCGAGCTGAAGCTCGACGCTAAAAGCACAAAGCCCCCTTCGGGGGCTGAGTTTCAGGTCGTAGGGCTTTGCCCTCTCAGCCCAGTGCTTTAGCGCTGGGCGTGCTGCTCTAATAAGGATACAGCCTCACGGAATCGGCCTCCGGGTCCAGTTCCTTCTCGGCCCTGTGCCTGATCTCTATGTCATACACTTCGTTGGCGCTCCGCCAGGTACTCTGCAAAAGGACGGCGAGGCTCTCCCTTGTCGCAAAACTCGAGAAGTTGACTAAATTGAAAATCAGAGGTATGATTGAGCAAAGTCCGTTGCCTGGAAGACGCGCGTATCGGGGAGGACTCGGGGAATTGGTGAGAAGGGGAGCACTGGAAGCAGCCCAAAGGATATTGATAGCGGTAATGGTCGCCATCGCTTTCACCATCGCCTATCTGATTCTGCACGCCCTGTGGGTGCCTGAGAGCAGGTCTGCCAGGTCTACGCCTGTCGTTGCCACACTCACCCCGACGGTAACTCCCACTGCCACCAAAATCCCTCCCTCTCCCACTCCCACCAAGCCTCCCAAAAAGATCGGCTTAGTCGCCGGACACTGGGGATACGGGCCAGGGGCCGTCTGCCCCGATGGTCTGACGGAAGTGGAGATCAACCTGGCCGTTGCCCAGTTGGTGAAGGCCCTGCTGGAAGATCAGGGCTATGAGGTAAACCTCCTGGAGGAGTTCGATGCGGCGTTAGATGACTATCTGGCTGATACCCTGGTCTCCATCCACGCAGACTCGTGCAACGTACCCGAGGCTAGTGGATTCAAAGTAGCCAGGGTACTCGACAGCGCTTTGCCCGAAGAGGAGGATCAACTGGTAGAATGCCTGCGAGAGGAGTATGAAACGGCCACAGGTCTATCCTTCCACCGGCATAGCATAACCCCCCACATGACTGAGTATCATGCCTTTTCTGAGATAGACTCTCAGACCCCGGCGGCGATTATCGAGGCCGGCTTTATGGCCGCTGACCGGCACGTCCTCTTGGACCAACAAGACAAAGTGGCCCAGGGCATCGCCAACGGTATCATCTGTTTCCTGGAGACCAAATCGGACTGAATCTCAGACCCCGACTACGGCTCCCCTAGCTCCTCCATGGGCACATCTCGATACTTATCCCCTTCGTCAATGAGCATCACGGGGATGTCATCGCGGACGGGGTACTTGCGGTCACAATCCCGGCAAACCAGCCATTCTTCCCCGATAAAGTCCAGGAGACCAGCGTCAGGGCCATTTCGCACGCAGGCGGGACAGCGCAGGATGTCCAACAGATCTTGACTCACCATCTCATGTTCCTCCTCGATTTCAATGTCTCAAGATAGTATAACACAAACAGGTCGAAACCTCAAACCGCCGACTTGCCTGATATACAAGTATGTGCTATACTCTTACCTGGACTACCCAATTAAACACGCTCTTTGACTGATGAGGACGTGCCAGTTTAGCATACGGCGGCTAGACAGGCCCCTCGCCAGGGTGAAAAGGGCGGAAGACAAAAACGTAAATTAAGGAGGAAAAAAAGTGGGAGTAGTTTCTATGAAGGCGCTATTGGAGACGGGGGTTCATTTCGGTCATCGCACAAAGCGTTGGAACCCGAAGATGAAATCCTTCATCTACACTGAGCGCAACGGCATCCACATCATTGACCTGCAGCAGACCATGACCGCCCTGGATAAGGCATACGATATGGTCAGGAACAGCGTAAGTGAGGACGGCATTGTCCTCTTCGTAGGCACCAAAAGGCAAGCCAAGGAGAGCCTCCTCGAACAGGCACAGAAGTGTGGCATGCCATACGTCAACCAGCGCTGGCTGGGGGGAACCTTGACCAATTGGCGTACCATACGCCAACGAATAGATCACTTGTTGAACCTGGAGGCTCGTCAGGAAGGCGGGGATTTCGAGCGGCTTCTCAAAAAGGAAGCCCTGCAACTAGAGCGAGAGATTGCCAAGCTGAATCGGCGCTTAAGTGGCATCAAGGACATGCAAGGCCTGCCCGACATACTCTTCATTACCGATGTGCGACGCGAAGCCACCGCGGTGAAAGAGGCCAACAAGCTCGGCATACCAATTGTAGCCATGGTGGACACTAACTGTGACCCGGATCCTATTGACTACATCATTCCCGCCAACGACGACGCCATCCGAGCCCTAAAACTCATCACCACTAAAATCGCCGATGCTGTCATTGAGGGGCAGAACTTGCGAGCCTCCCTCATACCCGAGGATGAAGAGCTAGAGATGGAGCTCGATGAAGAGAAATACCTGGGCGCCGCTACACTGGCCAAGCTCAAATCGGGCGAGCTCGAGTTTGCGGAAGAGGAGGCCGGGGAGGTTTCCAAAGAAGCGGAAACGGGCAACGAAGAGGAGTAAATCGGAAACCAGGTTTTTGTCTGAGAAGATGGGATTTCTCAGACCGTGAGGAATCCCAAAAGCAACAGTTCGCCCATTCAAGTAGGGAAAAACCTGGTTTCTCCAAAAATCAACATCAACCTGTCGAGGAGGTAAGGATTCAATTGGAGATCACAACGTCAATGATAAAAGAGCTGCGCGAGGCGACGGCGGCCGGAGTACTGGACTGCAAGAAGGCCTTGGAGGCCAGCGGCGGGGATCTTGAGAAGGCGAAAACCTATCTGCGAGAAAAGGGGTTAGCTTCTGTCGCCAAGAGAGCAGACCGAGCGGCCGAGGAGGGCCTGATCGAGGCCTACATCCACACTGGCAGCCGCGCAGGGGCCCTCATCGAGTTGAACTGCGAGACCGATTTCGTGGCCAGAACTGAAGCTTTCAAGCAACTGGCCCACGATCTGGCGATGCAGCTAGTGGCCACCCAACCTCTCTACCTGGCCCCTGAGGACATCCCTCCCGATGCACTGGAGAAGGAAAAGGAAATTTACCAAGCCCAGGCGAGGGATATGGGCAAACCTGAGCGCATAATAGAGAAAATCGTGGAGGGCAAGCTGCAGAAGTACTACCAAGAAGTTTGTCTTATGGAGCAACCCTTCATCAAAGATGATGAGCTGACCGTCCAGGATGTGCTAACCCAGGCAATCTCTAAAACGGGCGAGAACATTGTGGTGCGGCGGTTTGCGAGGTTCGAGTTGGGCGACGGCGAAGCTTCGCTGAGTAGTTAGCTGGCGACCCAGCCAACTGATCTGGAGAGGCCGAAATGTCCGATGTTAAATACAGGCGGATCATGCTGAAACTGGGCGGCGAAGCTTTAGCCGGGCCTGGAGGATACGGCATTGATCCCGAAAGGGCCGCGGAAGTGGCGGCCAAGATCCGCCGGGTCAAGGGCCACGATGTGGAGCTGGCCATCGTCATGGGAGCCGGCAACCTCTGGCGGGGCAAGGACGGCCTGGCCCATGGCATGGAGCAAGCTACAGCCGACCACATGGGGATGCTGGCCACGGTCATGAACTCCCTGGCTCTCCACGATGCCTTAGGTAGGATCGGGGTAACCACTCGGGTGCAGACGGCTGTCGAGATGAGAGCCTTTGCAGAGCCTTATATTCGGTTGCGGACAATCCGTCACCTGGATAAGGATCGGGTAGTCATCCTTGGGGCGGGGACAGGCAACCCTTTTTTCACCACCGACACGGCCGCTGCACTGAGGGCCATGGAAATCGGCGCCGAGGTTCTGATCAAAGCCACCAAGGTTGACGCCGTCTACGAGAGCGACCCCCACCTCGATCCTCAAGCCAAGAAGCTAGAGCACCTGACCTACATTGACGCCCTGAACATGGGAGTGAGGATTATGGACAGCACAGCTATCTCTTTATGCATGGACAATGACCTCCCCATCATCGTCGTCGACCTCTGGGAATCCCGGAGCATCGAGCGAGCCATCCTCGGTGAGACAGTGGGCACGATCATCAGTAGATAGCTTGGTGGTCGGGTGGTCAGACCAAGGACCATCTGACCACTTGACCAATGAATGAGAGGTGCTTAATCATGATCAAAGACTTGCTTAAAGACACCGAAGAGAGAATGGACAAAGCGGTGGACGCTCTCCGAGATAGCCTGATGGCCATCAGAACCGGACGGGCTTCCCCAGCTCTGGTGGAGCGGCTGCCCGTGGAGTACTATGGCACGCTTACCCCCCTCAACCAAATGGCCACCATCTCCGTCCCAGAGCCACGGCTGCTGGCAATCCGCCCATGGGATCCCACTGCCCTTACCAACGTCGCTAAAGCCATCCTGAAATCGGAGCTGGGGCTGACCCCCTCCAACGATGGCAAGATAATTCGCCTGAGCATCCCTCGTCTGACTGAGGAGCGCCGCCAGGAGTTGGTCAAGGTTGTGGGCAAACGGGTCGAAGAAGGAAAGGTAGCCATCCGCAACATTCGCCGCGATGCCATAGAGGATTTGCGCGAGATGGAGAGCGAGAAAATGATCTCCGAAGATGAGTTCTATCGGACCAAAGACGATGTGCAAGAAATAACCAACAAATTCGAGACTAAGATGGACGAGATCGGCCACGATAAGGAACAGGAGATCACGGAGATCTGAGTTGCCTTCTTGCTGCGTAATGAAAGGCGCACCGGGCGCGGAGAATGGGCCGGTCTACGTGCTTCTGGTGTTGACTGCAAAGAGAAAACAGGGGTTGAGGTATCATCTTCAGTAACGTCTCAGCCCCTTTTTAGCAACTGAAATCAACTCGGATATGGAAACGGCAAAGCAGTTGACTAAAACCCCATATCACTTGGCCATCATAATGGACGGTAACGGCCGCTGGGCGCGGTCACGTGGCTTGCCACGGCTGGCCGGCCACCGGGCCGGCACGGAGAACGTCCGTCGGATTCTGGAAGGTTGTGTCGAGCACGACATCAGGATCCTGACCCTCTACGCTTTCTCAACGGAGAACTGGGGACGCCCCGGCGCAGAGGTGCGAGGCCTAATGCGCATCCTTGAGCAAACCATTGATCGCGAGTTGACGCAGCTGCACAAGAACGGCGTGCAACTGCGTCACATCGGTCGTTTAGAGGGTATCTCCGAGGAGTTCAGGCGAAAGGTACGCGAAGCCATCGAACTTACCAGGCGCAATGACCGCATAATCTTGAACGTGGCCTTCAACTACGGCGGTCGAGCCGAGATCGTGGACGCTGTGCGGCGCATCGTCGAGAGTGGGGTGGCCCCGGATCGGCTAGATGAACACCTGTTCAGCCAATACTTGTACACGGCCGGGCTGCCGGATCCGGATTTGATCATCCGCACCGCCGGCGAGCTGCGAATCAGCAACTTCCTCATCTGGCAGAGTGCTTACGCCGAGTATTATGCCACTCCCACATATTGGCCCGACTTCAACGAAGAGGAGCTGTATGGTGCTCTCCTCGAGTATGACAGACGAGAGCGCAGGTTTGGGCTTATAAGGCCCGAATCAAGCTCTTCAATGACAACGCCCAGCTAATCCATCCAACATGAAGAAACAGGCGTTAATTCAGCGCTCTCTAAGCGCTATCATCATGATTCCTATCGTAGCGGGGGCCACTTACGCAGGTGGGCTCTGGTTTTTCGCCATCATAGCCCTCGTAGCCAGCGTGGCTGGCTACGAGTTCTTTCAAATGATGAAGCTGGGAGGCTACAAACCCTCCCCTTTCTGGGGTCTGCTTCTGATCTGGCTGCTGCTGGCAGACACTCGTTATCCTGCCTGGCAACTGGCCAGACCAGCCCTGACAGGGGTGATGTTTCTGTCCCTGTCCTGGCAGTTGTTCAAGAAAGACACCTCTACTCCAACTGTTGACTGGGCTCTGACTATCGCCGGCGCACTGTACCTCGGCGGGATGGGCGGCCACTTCATCTCCTTGCGAGACGCCCCCCAGGGGCTAAAATGGATGGTCTTGATGTTGCTTGCCACCTGGGCAACCGACACAGGCGCTTACTTCATCGGTCTATCCCTGGGGCGTCACAAGTTCTTCCCCAGGTTGAGCCCCAAGAAGACCTGGGAAGGAACCATAGGGGGCTGGTTTTGCGGAGTAGCGGTCACGCTTTTGATCGGTCTGTACATCATAGGACTGGGCTTTGTTCACAGTCTGGTACTGGGCGCTCTCGTCTGCGCTCTCCTTCCCCTGGGCGATCTGACCGTATCCATGATGAAGCGCCAGGTGGGCGTTAAGGACACCAGCGGCCTCATCCCCGGTCACGGCGGCATGCTGGACCGCATTGACAGTTTGCTCTTCGCCGTGGTGGTGGTCTACTACTATGCCCGCTGGGTGGTGGGCTTCACGATGTAGTGGGATGACAGGTTTGTCCGCTATGCACCGGGCACACAGGTTTGTCCCCTTCTATGGCCAACTACCATATGTTGAGGTTCTAGCTCGGTGACGTCCAACACCTAGCATAATCCTCAAGAGGGGCGGACGAACGTCTGTACCCTACATAGCGGTGGAACGTATCATCCCACCACATCACGATTTGACTAGGCAAGCAAAAGATGCTATAATGACCCTGCGTTGCGGCAAATGTTTACCCACAGGAGAGAGAAGCGGGAGATTGGTATAGACCCGCCTCAAAATTCTGCTCCTTACCTCACTAACATTCACTTGAATCCCCGCAATTTCGTCACCAAAAACCACAGGCCATAACACCATGATTTCCCTTGTCTGAATGATTTCAAACGACATTGATTGCAGCGTCAATGCTCTTTGGCCTTTGCATGGCATCAAAGCGTCACCGTATTTCAGAAACCAGGCGTCTTAATAATTTAAGACCCCCCCCTCACTCCAGGAGACTCCAGAAGTACAATCTGTTGCTCAGACGGGTAACCTGGTTTCCACCTTATCGTTAGTAATCAAATGGAGAGAGCTATGGAAATGAACATCGTCGAACTGGAAACCCGAAACGTGGACGAGCTGCGAGAGGTGGCCCGGGAGATGGACATCTCTGGCCATACCCGCCTCAAAAAGCACGATTTGATCGTGCGCCTCCTTAAGGCCAAGGCCGAGAAACAGGGCTACATCTTCGGCGGAGGGGTGTTGGACATCGTGCAGGAAGGCATCGGTTTCCTCCGCTCAGGCCATCTCTTGCCCAGGCCCGAAGATATCTACGTCTCCCAATCCCAGATCCGTCGTTTTGGCCTGCGCACCGGCGACATGGTCATCGGCCAGGTGCGTCCTCCCAAAGAGACGGAGAGGTACTTCGGCTTGCTGCGGGTAGAAGCAGTCAATGGCCTGGATCCCGAGGCAGCCAAGCAGCGTCCCAGGTTTAACAGGCTGACCCCCATCTTCCCCAATCAAATGCTCGCTCTGGAGACGAAACCCAACATATTGGCCTCCCGGCTGCTTGATCTGATCGCTCCTATCGGCAGGGGGCAACGAGGTTTGATCGTCTCACCCCCCAAGGCGGGTAAAACCACCGTCATGAAGCAAATAGCCAACGGCATAGCTGCTAACTATAGCGATGTTCATCTCATGGTCGCCCTCATCGGCGAGCGCCCCGAGGAAGTGACCGATATGGACCGCTCGGTGGAAGCCGAGGTGATGGCCGCCACCTTTGATGATCCTGTCCAGGATCAGGTGCGCGTAGCCGAGATGGCCCTGGAGCGGGCCAAGCGCTTGGTCGAGGGTGGCAAAGATGTAGTTATCCTTTTGGACGGCATCACCCGTCTGACCAGAGCCTATAATCTCACCGTCCCCCCCAGTGGCCGCACCCTCTCCGGAGGCGTTGATCCGGCAGCCCTCTATCCGCCCAAGCGCTTCTTCGGTGCGGCTCGTAACATTGAGGGCGGAGGAAGCCTGACCATTATCGCCACCTGCTTGGTAGAAACGGGCAGCCGTATGGACGATGTCATCTACGAAGAATTCAAGGGTACAGGCAACATGGAATTGCACCTCAATCGCAAGCTAGCGGAACGGTACGTCTTCCCCGCCTTCGATATCGTACGCTCCAGCACGCGCCGAGAGGAACTGCTGCTGGATGAGGATACCCTGAAAAAAGTCTGGATCATGCGGAAGATGATATCTTACATGAGGGCTTCACCCCCATCAGGCGCTGGGATGGATATAACCGGTGCTCTCGAGGCCCTGCTGGAACGGCTGGGCAAAACCAGGAACAACAAGGAGTTTTTGACGACGTTGAGCAGGGATGTCCGATAAGGCCAGTTCATCAGTTGGACTGAGGACTATCGGACCAACCAGCCACTTGATAGGCGATTTGACAATCTGTGGCCCTGTGCTATAATCTGGATGAGATTGCAACCAAAATGCAACTAATCCGCAACTCATCTGACGACATATCTCTCGGAGAAGAGGGGAGCGAATGGAAATCCCAGCCGAATTTCCCCCAGCAGGGGAGATACAGGGCGGGTCATTGATCGAACGTTGGCCCACCCTTTGGTCAAGGGCAAAAGACTGGGTTTCTAAAACAAGAATACGAACCTCACTAGCCAGGGTGGGCGATGGGGCCTTGTTGTCTCGTTTCACCTCCCACTTCATCGTCATCCTGCTGGCTGTCTCGGCCACCCTGCTAGGCAAGATAGACATCCCCAGTATCCCCCCCCTAGATTCCCGATCCACCCCAACGCCGGCTCCTAGCCTCGGCTTTCGCCTGTATGCTGGTCTCTCATCCCGAAGAGGAATCCGTTTTCAGGACGAAAACACTATCGTCCGAGCTCCAGTGCCCCACACCATTTTTGCCTCAACCCCCACTCCTACTCCTACTTCCACTCCTATTCCCACTCTTACTCCTCTCCCCACCCCTACCCCTACTCATACTTCCACACCTACTTCCACACCTACTTCCACACCTACCTCCACGCCTACCTCCACACCTACCTCCACACCTACTCATACCGTCGTGCCCACCGAAGAGCCTGACGACTTGTCGCGGCAAGAGATCATCAACTACACCGTGCAGACCGGTGACACTCTCTACGGCATCGCTGAGAAATTTGGCATCACCGCTGATACCATTATGTGGGCCAGCGGCCGGCTGGAGGATCACCCCGACCTCCTGAAGATAGGCCAGGTGCTAACCATCTTGCCCATAGATGGGGTCTATCATACAGTGGTCGCAGGCGACACCCTGGAGAGTATAGCTCAGCAATACAAGGTCGAAGTTTCAGCCATCACCGAATGTGAATACAATAGCCTGGAAAGCCCTTACAATCTGAACTTAGGGCAAGAGCTTATCGTCTCCGGTGGCAAAAAGCCCTACCAACCTCGCATCGTCCATGCCTATTCCGGTCCCATACCCCAAGGAGCCGCTGTTGGCACCGGCAGCTTTGCCTGGCCAACCAGTGGGAGCATCACCCAGGGATTCAAGCCTATGCACATGGCTATTGACATCGGCGCCCCCACGGGTACTCCTATCATCGCAGCGGATTCTGGTTACGTGGTCAGGACCGGTTGGAGTGAGTACGGCTATGGCAAATACGTGGTTGTTGACCACAGCAACGGCTTCCAGACTCTTTACTCCCATCTCCATACCATCCTCGTCGAGGTCGGCCAGTCCGTTGGCAAAGGTACGAGGATCGGATCCATGGGCAGCACTGGCAGGTCAACGGGACCACATCTCCACTTCGAGATTCGATACAACGGCGTCCAGCGCAACCCATTTGGGTATCTGCCACCATAGGGAGACTTGACGCTAAGTCGACAGAAGACAAAGAGCAGAGGCTTTCAACCTCTGCTCTCGTTTTTTGGGTTTGATTTAGATAACAGTCTGTTGTATAATTGAGCCACTATAACGGATGCGCCTTCAAGGTTTCGATAGACTCAACCTTAAGGCAAATGACCAAGGAGGTAATCAATGTCTCCACTGGACGAATCCCATTTCCCAAAGTACATCTTCGGTCTGCACGACCCGGGCGGCCAACACTTGATGGTCGAGAAGAACAAGCAGGGTTGGGTGCTGGTCACCGAAGAGCTAGGGGCAGACCCTCACGGTCCCGGCGGTCCGGACTACAGCCATCTGTCCAATCAGGGCCTGGGGGTCATCGTGCGCCTCAACTACGGGTACGGCGACAAAGGCACCATCCCCCACTCCAGCCGCTACGACGATTTCGCCCAACGCTGCGGCAACTTCGTGGAGGGATCCCAGGGCTGCCACATCTGGATCATCGGCAACGAGCCCAATTTGGCCTTGGAGAGACCCGGAGGCCCCGACGGCGAGGTTATCACGCCTGAGCTTTACGCCCGCTGCTACCAAAAATGCCGGGATAACATTCGCTCTCGGCCCGGCCGGGGAAATGATCAGGTCATCGTGGCGGGCGTGGGTCCCTGGAACATTGAAACCAAGTACCCAGAAAATCCATCGGGCGATTGGGTGAAGTACTTCCGCCACATTCTGGACCGCCTGGTGGGCCAATGCGACGGCGTTTCCATTCACACCTACACCAACGGCTACGCTCTCGATTTCATCACTAATGACTATTGGCAGGGTGCGCCCGGCTACACTCACCTGCGCTACCAGTTTCGCAGCTACGTTGACTTCATGAACGCGATTCCAGAAGAGATGCGCGGCCTGCCCGTCTATCTCACCGAGACAGATCAAAACCTGGCGTGGCAGGACGAGCCGGGATCCCAGTGGGTGCAGACAGCCTACCAGGAGATTGACCGCTGGAACAACGAACCAGCCAACCAGCCTATCCAGGCCCTCATCCTCTACCGCTGGCCTCTGGTGCACGATCAACCACAGTGGGCCATCAGCACCCGGCCCCAGGTCATCACCGACTTCAAGGCGGCCATGGACCACGACTACCGCGTGCGGCTGCCGGGCGTCTCGACCGTCTACAAGGTAGGTTGGCTGGACATTGACATGCCAGTCAGTATGATGCCCGGCCAGACGATAATTGCAACATTGCGCCTCGGTAACGAGGGCAACAGCACCTGGGTCAGGACTGGCGACCACAAGGTGCGCCTGGGCTATCGCTGGTACACCCCCGCTGGGCAGGAGCTGGGCCTGGCGGACATCAGGACCTTGGTACCTTTCAATGTAAAACCGGGCTGGCTGGTGGTCTTCGACGAAGCTCAGGTGCAGGCTCCGACAAGGCCGGGTCAGTACATCCTGCGTTGGGACATGATCGAAGAACCAGACACCTGGTTCTGGAAGAAGGGCTCCCCCAGGGAGGACATCCACGTGCGGGTTCAGTCCCCTGAGGTACCTTCGGGGGATTATGGAGTCGACTGGCTTGACCACAACGTGCCGGAGACCATGCCCCTCGACAGCGTGATCACAGCCAACTTCACGCTCAAGAACGAGGGATCCAAACGCTGGCTTGCCGACGGGCCAAACCCTGTCCATTTGGCCTATCACTGGTTCACTCCCAACGGGCAATTGGCGGGCTGCTGGGACATCTTTCGCACCAGCCTGCCTGACGACGTGCCGTCTGGCTCAGAAGTAGATCTGACCAACGTCGCCCTTAAATCCCCGGCCACGCCCGGTCAGTACGTGCTGCGCTGGGACCTGGTGGAGGAGGGAGTGGCCTGGTTCTCGAAAGAGGGAGCGCCTCCGTTGGAGATGGCCATTGAGGTTGCTGAAGGGGGCATCCCGTCAACTCCCTGGCAGGCCCAGGCTAGCCACAACCAGGCCGACGTGAGTAAAGCCTTCGACAGCGACCCGGATACTTTCTGGGACAGCGAGGCCGCGCAGCAGCCAGGCATGTGGTACGAACTCGACCTGGGCCAGGTGCAGACCATTGAGCGGATAAAGATAGAGAGTCCTGGGCGGGGCTTTGCCGTGGGCTACGTCTTGAGGGTTTCCACTGACCGGGCCAATTGGGAAGTGGTGGACGAGATGACTTCCAACTGGATGCCCATTGACGCCAGCTTCACCCCCCGCCCGGTTCGCTACGTCAAGATCGAGCAGACGGGCACTCCCGGCTGGGGCGCTCATTGGCTCATCAGCGAGATCACCATCGGCCTGGAGCATCCTTAATACAGAGACCCTGAGGAGCCAAAATTGAGTCTGCTGCAAACGGTACAGCGTACCAATCCGCTACCCGTTCCTGGGCCCCGGCACTTATGACGAAAGAGCCCAGGACTTGGCCAATTTCCACGGCATCCTGGGGCACAACGCCATCAACAGGTACAAGCCCGACACCGGCCCCCACTTTGACTGGGACCGACTGATGGATAGTTTGCGGTCGGCTAAGTAGATCCCAAAGTCAAGCGCCCCGCCGTCTTTCGGTCGGGGCGCTTCAGCGATTTAGAACAGGGAGGCGCAGAATTTACAGATCACTCCTCGTCCATTAAATCCCTCCAGTCCGTTGTTCCTCGAACAGAGACATAAGCTCGAACTGGTTCACGTCCACCAGCCCCCTGTCCGTAAGTTTCAGCGCTGGGATGACGGGCAGGGCCAGGAAGCTCATGGTCATGAAAGGGTCGGGCAACTGCGAGCCCATCTGCTGAACCACAGCTAGGAGCTTATCCATTTCCTCTCGCACCACCTCCAGGGGTTGGTCGGACATCAGGCCAGCGATGGGCAGCGGCAGGCTGGCACGCACCGCGCCATTTTCCACCGCAGCTAACCCTCCCCCCATGGCGGCCACACCCTGGGCGGCAGCCATCATGTCCGCGTCGTTGGCGCCCACGACGATGATGTTGTGAGAGTCGTGGGCCACCGAGGAGGCGATGCCCCCCCGCTTCAGGCCGAAGCCCCGCACGAAGCCCAGCCCCGTGTTGCCCGTGCCCCTGTGTCGCTCGATGACGGCTATCTTCAGGATGTCCCGTTCCACATCGGCCACCGCCAACCCGTCCTCCACTGTGACCTCCAGGCTCAACCTCTCGGTGACAACCTGATCGGGGATCACTCCGATGACCCTGGCCCACCGTCTCCTGGCCGGTATTTTGAGGTCAACCTCAGCCCAGTTGACGTTGACCGAGCCGCGCACGTGTGCCGTGATTTCTTTGTCAGCCCTGTACTTGTCATACAGGACAAGTGCGTCGGGCACCATCCGACCCTGCTCGGCCACCAGCTTCCCACCGCTGAAGACTTTCTCAATGCGCAAGCTCTCGAAGTCAGCGAAGACCACCAGATCGGCCCGATAGCCGGGGGCGATGGCGCCTCTGTCGCGCAGGCCGAAGCGCTCCGCCGCGTTGATGGTAACCATTTGGATGGCCGTGATGGGGTGTAGACCCTGGCCGATAGCCATTTTCACCAGGCTGTCAATGTGCCCCTCGCGCCCTCCCTCAGTCCCCCCCAACCCTGGGGGGGAAGCGGCGGGGTGGCGGTCATCGGTGACGAGTAGGCAGCGGCGGGCGTTTTCGGGGGTAACTACAGGCAGGAGGTCTTTCAAGTTGCGAGCCTGCGTCCCCTCGCGGATCATGACGTACATGCCCAGGCGGAGCTTCTCGCGCGCCTCCTCCAGGGCGGTGCACTCGTGATCCGAGGCGATGCCAGCGGCGACGTAGGCCTGCAGGTCTTTGCCCGACAGGCCGGGCGCGTGGCCGTCGAGGGGGTGGCCGGCGAAGGCGCGGATCTTGTCCAGCACCTGGGGTACGCCGTAGATCACGCCGGGGAAGTTCATCATCTCCGCCAGACCCAGCACGCGGGGGTGGTCAAGCAGTGGAACCAGGTCGTTCCAGAGCAATTCGGCGCCGGAGGTCTCCAGGTGGGTGGCCGGCACGCACGACGGAGCCATGACGAACACCGTCAGCGGCAGCCCCTCTGATGAGTCCAGCATGTAGCGGATGCCCTCAATGCCCAGCACGTTGGCGATCTCGTGGGGATCGGCAACCACGCTGGTGGCGCCTCGCGGCACGACAGCCCTGGCGAACTCTGGTGGAGTCACCATGCTGCTCTCAATGTGCACGTGACCATCAATGAAGCCAGGGCAGACGTATAGTCCTTTGAGATCAATGGTCTCTCCGGCCTGATAATCGCCCAGGCCCACGATGCGGTCGCCGGCGATGGCAACGTTGGTCTCAATGATCTCATGGGAGAAAACATTCACCACTCGGGCGTTCCTGAGCAGTAGATCGGCCTTCTCGTCTCCTCGTGCAAGTTTGATTATCTTCGCTAGTTCCATCTCGTGGCCTTTCCTGGCTGCAGCGGATAGAAAACGGATAAGGGGATCTCTAAGATCACCGCCGTGCCGTAATCCACAGCAGACTGGACCTCCAGATGCCCCCCGATCATCGCGGCCCGCTCGCGCATGCCTGCCAGGCCAAAGTGTCCCTCAGCCACAAAGCGTCGCAGGTCTGAGGCGCCAGCGATGCCACGCCCATCATCGGTGACGGTCATGCGCAGGCGATCGGGGTATTGGGTGAGACGCACGGCGATTTCCGACGCATCGGCGTGCTGGATGGCATTGTGCAGCGCTTCCTGGGCAATGCGATAGATGACCAA
>CAYWWC010000032.1:22119-23501 GCA_964461615.1 uncultured Anaerolineae bacterium | reverse complement strand
GCTAACGCTTCGTCGCTGACTACGAACGAAATGTGACATTGTCGAACTACTCAGCAATGAAACTTCATGGTCATGCCTCCTCCGAACTCCAGCTCCTAGCCTCCAGTCACCACCGGCAGCGTCAACAGCGCGTGGGGCACGATCAGCACGTCCAGCTCCGCCCCCAATGCCTCAGCCGCCATGTCCAGCGCCTCCTCCATTGTCGCCGCCGGGATCATCTTGGTCTTCCGCACGACATCCGGATACTCAGCCCCGACGATGATGACAGGATTAACCTCCATAACTTTCGCCATGATAAAAGCTCGCTGCGCGCCGGGCGGATAGCCGGTGCGCCGCAGTTCAGCCAGCAAGCTGGACATGTCCCTGGCATCTCGCATCTTCTCGAAGAAGCGCTGCTCCCCCACCCCCTCACCCGCGCCCTCTTGACAAGGGGCTGGGATGATCAGGAAGCCACCCGACTTGACCACCGGTGTGGGGGCGAAGAAGAGGTAGCTGGCCGCACGGCTGGCCTGATAGAGGTTAGCGTCCTTGGGGAATCCAACGCCGCCGATGACGACGTCGTAGCGCTGCGGCACCGGCACCTCGTATAGCTCCCTGGCAAAAGCCACCAATTCCATAAAGGCCGCCTCTGGCTCGCCGGCACGGACTGCCGCCACCTGTTTGTGGTCGTCCAGCACAACATTGAGGATAAAGCGCAACCCCGCTCGCCGCGCCGCCTCGCTGACCGCCTCGTGGAAGGGATTGCCCTCGACACGGCCCAGCCGCGTGCCGGGGTGATCCGCCATCTGTGGGCCATGGGTGTAAGCGATCATCGCCTCACCCGCCGCACCCACGGCCAGGGTCTTGCGTCCGCCGCTGTAGCCGGCGTACTGGTGCGGCTCCACGATGCCGGTGGCGATGAGCAAGTCGGCCTCGTAGGCCGCTCGATGCACAGAGAGAGGGATGCCGCTCTCTGTCGTGCCCAGGTCCACCAGCGCGGCCGGGTTCAGTGGCTCGTTGTCAATGACCCGGTAGCGGGCCACCGCCTCCGCGCCCAGTTTGGTGACTTTCTCCTCCGGCGTGCTGGGTCGGTGCAAGCCGATGCCGCAGAGCAGGGTGATGTCTTCGTCCCGCACGCCGGCCGCGGCCAGTTCTGCCAGCAGCGCGGGCACCAGCAAATGATCCGGGCTGGCGCGGGTGATGTCGGTGAAGACGATGCAGACGGTAGCGCCCGGCTTGGCCATCTCCCGCAACAGCGGCGAATTCACCGGCTTTGCCAGCGCCTCGGCAATGGCCGCCTCCACGTCAGCGATGGGCGGCGCCTTTTTCGATTCAACCACCGTGCCGCGCATTCCCGGTGGCAATTCAAAAGTAATCTGAGTTTTACCATAAGGTACCGTGTA
>CAYWWC010000032.1:0-22019 GCA_964461615.1 uncultured Anaerolineae bacterium | reverse complement strand
GAGGCTCCTGCAACGCCAGACTCACCGCCAGCCCGGCCATTACCGCGATTAGCAGAGCGTACACCAGCGAGCCGTAGTTGAGCACAGCGTCGGTCTGCGGCGAGCGAATCAGCGCCCACCACAGTACCACAGCCAAGACGAAAAGCACCGCCAGCCCAATGGCCCGCGACCGGTCGTCCTGCAATCCCAGCACGCCCCCCAGTCTCAGATAGCTGATGATGTACAGCACATGGGCCACCCCAAAAGCTCCGATGCCGAAGAGCACATACTGGGGCAGAGGCAGGATCTGGGCCATGATCAAGTCGCCCAGGAACGAGAACGCCATGCCGAAGAAGAGCAGCGCGGCGTAGGTGGACAGCGGCGTGCCGGACGCGCCGGCACGCCACCAGATCAACGCGCATATCACCAGGATGAGCGACGAGAGTATTTTGTTGGTGCGGGGGATGCGGTTGATCCGCTCCTTGTCGAGTCGCCCGAAGACGAAGCCCAGGATCAGAAGTGCAGCCCAGATGGCCAGCAGCAAGCACAACAGCGTGATATGGGTAATGTACATTTCCTGTTCCAGGTTTCTAGGTTTCAGGTTTCGGGTTCGTTGATGTGCCAGACAGGACCGGATTCGCGGAACTTGGGTCCTTCGAAGGGAGTATGCTTCAGATACTCGATGAAGTTGTAGAGGCGACGTGAGAGTATGTCGCAACGCTTAACCAAGTCGTCACACTCAAACTGCGAGATGTAGCCCAGATCTAGCGCGACGTAGGACTGGGAACGTACCTCACCATTGGAGCCTTTGGAAGTGTACAGGAAGTTGATGAACTGCTTGTTCGTCCCGCTCTCGAAGCCTTCAGCAACGTTAGACATCGTAGAGACCGCCGCTCTCTGTATCTGGTCGGCCAAACCGTAAAGCTCCTTCCGAGGGAACTTTTTCGTCAGTCCATACACGACTTTTACGATCTCCCGCGCCTCTTGCCACACGACCAGATCCTCGAAACGTTCAACGGTCGGCATCCTGCCCCTCCCCATTTCATACTTCAACGCTGCAGGCTTCACGTTTGCCAACCCGAAACCATGAAACCCGAAACCTGTAACCTCTAAAGGTCGTACTCTACTCCCAACTCCAGAGCAATCTGCCGCATCGTTTCCACCACCTTGGGGTGCAACGGGATTCCGTCGCGCCGACGGCGATCCTCTTCCTCGAACTCCTTCTCCCCATGGATGTAGATCCGCTCCGCGCCTTCTGTCTTGGCGCTGCCCTTCAGACGGCGGATAATGTCGTCCATGGTAGCTTTGAACTCAGCCAGGGGGCGGAAGCCATCAACCCGGATAGCGCCGAAGAAGTGGCCCATTTCAGCCGGCAGTGGCTTTCCCTCTGGAGTTTTAGGATAGACGGTGTTGGCATAGCCAGCCCCCGGCAACACCCCACACAGGATGTCCACCAGTAGCATCAAACCGTATCCTTTGTAGCCACGAAACAGTTCTCCCTCCCCACCCAGCGGCAACAGGCCACCGCCAGCGCGGGCCAGCAGATTGTCCAGCACCTGATGAGCATCGGCAGTGGCAACCCCATGCTCGTCCGTGGCCCAACCCAATGGCAGCGGCTCGTTTTGCCGGTCGTACACCTCCAGCTTTCCCCGTGACACGGTGCTGGTAGCCATGTCCAGCACAAAGGGGCGTTCCTCGCCGGCCGGAGCGGCCACGCTAATGGGGTTAGTGCCCAACATGGCATCTTTGCCGAAGGTCGGCACCGCCAGCACCGCAGCGTTAGTCATAGAGATGCCGATCATATCCTGCTCCAAGGCCATCATCGAATAGTAGCCAGCGATGCCGTAGTGGTTGGAATTGCGCACGGCCACAAAGCCGACGCCCACATTCTGGGCCTTTTCGATGGCCAGCTTCATACCTCGCGCGCCGACCGGCTGTCCCAGCCCGGCCCCGCCGTCCACCAGGGCCGTGCCGGCGGTCTCGTGCACCACCTCGATATTTGGACGAGCCAGCATCACCCCGTCTCGCAAGCCGTCTACGTAGCGCTTCAGACGGGCCACGCCGTGAGAGTCAATGCCGCGCAGATTAGCTGCCACCAGAACATCGGCGGTCACAACTGCATCATCGGCCGGGACGCCCATCTTCTCGAAGATCCGGGCAGAGAAATCGCGCAGGGGATCCGCCCAAACTCTAACACCTGCTCCTTCGCTCATAGTTATCACTCCTTTGTGTAAGATTATGGTCAACACGAACAAAAGGGAAACCTCAAACAGCCCCAACACGGGCTATCACCGAGTTCCCCCTACAACTGCTATCAGCAATTCCCGTTTTAGCATCATTGCCGCGTGATATGGCATCGTAGTGGCGACTTTAGTCGCTGATTACGCGGCCCAAACGACTGAAGTCGTTACTACGAACCCCATAACGGGAATTGCTGAACTGCTATCAACGCCTTCGTTGGCACAATCATTCTCGTGCAGCCGCAAAAAGCAGACTGCCCCATATCATCCAGCGGCACCATTGGCTGGCCTCTTCAGGCCTTCGTCCTCGATATCCAACAAGCTCTGCAAAGCAGTCAGCGATACTTCTAGCATTGATTCGTCAGGCTCGCGAGTGGTGAGCCTTTGTAGAGTTAGGCTGGGTGTGATAACCAATACCCTTATCAGAGGGTTGTCACGATGGGCAGCGCCAAACTTGATCGTTTCATAGGCTATGCCAGCGATAACGGGAATGAGCACCAGACGCGAGAGGATGCGTAGCATCAGCGTAGGCCGTCCAAACAGGGAGAAAACCAGAATGGCGATCACGGCAAAGATCAATGTGAAACCGGTACCACAGCGTGGATGAGCCGTGCTATAAGCCTTGACAGCTTCTGTTTCCAAGGAAGCTCCGTCCTCGTAGGCGTTGATGGTCTTGTGCTCCGCTCCATGATAGGCGAAAACACGCCGGATGTCGGGGATGAAGCCAATGGCAAAGACATAGATCAGGAAAAAAGCGAGGCGGATCAGTCCTTCTAGGATATTGCTGATCAGTGATGAAGCAATGTAGCGATCCACGAGCCCAACCAGGAGCAACGGCCCGAGGAGAAAAACACCTAGGCCGATTATCAAGGAGAAGGCCACGGAACCCCAAGCTATCGGTCCGCTGAACTCGACCTCTTCTTCCTCCAGAGCTATATCGGCCGAGAAAAGCAGCGCGCGCATTCCCAGGACCAATGAATCCCAGAGCATGATCATGCCCCGCAGGAAAGGTATCTTGACCAGCCGCCCACCGTATATCTTGGCATTTAGGGGTTCACTGTGGATTGTTATCTCGCCAGTGGGACCACGGACGGCCACGGCCATATGCTTGGCCCCGCGCATCATCACCCCTTCCATGACCGCTTGTCCTCCATAGTTGAATTCACTCACTTATCTGCCTCCGCTTAGTCGTACCTGATTGTACACCAGACGACGCCAGGTGTCAAACTTCTGAAAGCCACGTCTGGCAACTATTCGACGCTGCCAGACGCCAACTCGTACTTGCCCTGAACCCCTTT
This sequence comes from uncultured Anaerolineae bacterium, assembly GCA_964461615.1. GTDB lineage: Bacteria > Chloroflexota > Anaerolineae > VGOG01 > VGOG01 > CAZVCJ01. The sequence goes on along the minus strand of CAYWWC010000032.1, from coordinate 18,502 downwards.
GATCTCCAAGCGGCCGTTCAACTGCTGGACGTGGAGCCAGAAATAGCTGCCAAAGGCGCGGGCCAGCCGGCGCGCCTCCTCAGGATGCTGGTCAATGAGGTTGTTGCGCTCTCGCGGATCCTCAATCAGATTGTACAGCTCGTCTGGTTCCCCCTCGGGCCGCATTATGTAGCTCCACTCCCGATCCCGCACGCAGCGGTCAGCCGCCTCATGATAGCCGGTGATGATCACTTCCCGATGCTCATCGGTGTCGCCGCGCAGCACCGGCAGGAAGCTGCGGCCATGCATGGAAGTAGCGTTGTTGCTCATGTCCAGCGCGTCCAGCAAAGTGGGAAGCAGGTCGTGGAACTGGACGATGGCCGGCGTGCGACGGGCAGCCTGGCCGCCGGGCAAGCGGATCATGAACGGTACTTTGAGCAACTCGCTGTACAGGCGATCGCCGCCCTTGAGGAACTTGCCGTGATCCGCCAGCGGGTGGCCGTGGTCAGCCAGCAGGACAATGACTGAGTCATCGTAGTAGCCCATATCTTCGAGCGCGTGGAACAGCCGCCCCAGGCAGTGATCCACGAACGCCGCCTCCCCCGCGTACAGACCCCGAATGTGGCGGATCTCCTCAGGCGTCGCCCAACGCTCCACCGGCCCGCCCATGGGCAAGATCAACCGCTGGCCGCGATAGCTGGGATCGGTGTAGGTGTCGAAACGGGCGGGCGGATCCCACGGCTCGTGCGGATCGAAGCAGTCAATCAGAGCGAAGAGGCGTGGGTAGGCGCGGTTGCGCTTCAGCCAATCAATGGTCTCGTCCACCACCTTGGCGGGGAACCAATCCGCCTCGCGGGTGAAGTCATCCGTGTTGGCCAGGAACTGGGCCACGCGGCCGCGCCAGAAGGCATCGTAGTGCTCGTTGACGTAGTCGTCCACGTGGCGAGAGGTCGGGTGCGAGGTCCACGGATCGTACTCCTGCCCCCGGATCCAGCGATAGGCGTTAAACCCGCGATGGTAGTTCATACCCGGCGCCCGGTAGTGATAGGTATCGCTGACCAGGCCGCACACGTATCCCTCGGCCCGCAGAATCTCGGCTGCGGAGATGTCCTCTTTAGTCAGCGGCTGCCACGGCCGGTAGGGCAAGGTACGCTGACCGGTGAGGATCTGCGTACGCACCGGCAGGGTGGGCAGCGCCTCCGGGTAAGCATTGTCGAAGACGATGCACTCCTGCGCGAAGGCGTCCAGGTTGGGCGTCTGGCAGGCAGGGATGCCCTCGAAAACAGGCTGACGCCGCTTCATCATGTGTATGTACGAAGCGGCATTGTAGAAACTGACGTGATCCTGTCGAAAGCTGTCCAGTCCGATAACGATGATGTTCATGGCTTCCTCCTCCGCTTTACGCCAGGCCCAATTCCCGCAGCTTCTCGTCGGTGGGAACGCCCTCCGCCGTCCAGCCTCGCAGTTGGTAATACTCTTCCAGCATGGTCTCCAGATCGGGCAGCACGCCAGCCGCGCTGCCGGTGGGCCGCGCGTGGGTCAGAAGCCGCCGTGGGAGGGTATCATCCGCTCCGGTGACGCCCAAACGGAGGTTGATCATCCGCTTGAGGTTGAAGAGCCTCTCCCCGGCACGGATGAGGTCGTCGCTGTTCCAGTCCCAGCCCAGGGCCAGGTTCAGCCACTCCACCACCGTTTCCGGCCCCACCAAACCCTTGATGATGAACTTGCACAAACCCAGGGGATTGTAGACGCTCAAGTAATCTTGGAAATCGCAAGCCACCTTGGCCTTGCCCGCGCCGTCCAGGCGGTCATGCTCCCCAGCCTGGCCCCACTCCTCCCATTCCAGGCCATAGCCTCGCCAATAGGATAGCCCTTCGAGGTGACAACCTCCCCGGTTGGCCGTAGCGTAGTTGACAGCCATATCAACAAAAGCCCGTGGATCGTGCATGGCTAGAGCCAGTCCCTTGGAATGAATGGCCATCTCCTCAGCCTGGGGTCCCAGCTTCTCAGCCGCGGCCTTAACTCCGTCAGCCAGAATATCGCCAATTCCCTGACGACGCGCAATCTGCTCCACCAACTGCAAAATCGCTTCGGCGCTGCCCCATTCAAGCTCTAAGCCGCCGGTATCCTCAGCAGTCAATAACCCCTTCTCGTAAGCCTCCATAGCCAGCGCAATGACCGAACCGGCGGAGATGGTATCCAGGCCATAGCGGTTGCACAGGTGATCGGCCTGGATGATGGTCTCAAGACTATCGTTCAAGAGCAGCGCTCCAAAAGCTGCCAGGGTCTCATACTCTGGGCTGTGGCCTTCTAGCCCGGCGTAGGGGCCTTCGGTGATCTTGATCTCTTTGCCGCAAGCGATGGAGCAGGCAAAGCAGCGATAGTGCTTGTCTAGCATGGTGGCCACGATAGTCTGGCCAGAGGTCTTAGCGGCACCCTCTTTCCAGCTACCTAACAGCCAGTTCTTGATGGGCAGATCGCCATAGACTTCCGTCGCCGGTACTCCACCCGCCGTGCCGAATTCGGACAGGCCCAGGGAGTTCTCCTTGATCCAGGCCGTGTCCTCCCGCACGCGGCGACGTAGCCCCTCCCGGTCGTAGTACTCTGGCCGCTGGTTTCCCCTGACAGCCACCGCCTTGAGATTCTTGGAGGCCATCAGCGCCCCCATACCCCCTCGACCTGCCGTCCGCTCACCGTTGCCCAGAAACATCACACCAGCGATGAGCAGCCCGTTCTCTCCGGCTGGACCCACACAGGCCACCAGCGCTTTGGGATCGGTTTCGTCGAGAACGCGCTGCGCCGTCTCGTCGGAATCCAAACCCCAGAGCGAAGAAGCCGGGCGGAGCTCAACCTGGTCGTCGTGGATCCACAGATAGACGGGATTCTCAGCGCGGCCAGTGAAGGCCACGCCATCGTAGCCGGCGAAACGCAGCTCTGGCCCCCAGTAGCCGCCGGCAACCGACTCGCACCAGATGCCCGTCAGCGGTGAGCGCCCGCAGACAGACACGCGGGAGGCGGTGGGAGCAAAAGTGCCGGTCAACAGCCCATTCATCATCAGGAGCGGGTTGGCCGGATCGAGGGGATCCAACTGGGGCTGCAGCCTGTCGAGCAGAATCTTGGCTGCCAAGCCGCTGCCGAGAAGGTAGTGCTGAACTTGGTCCGGAGCAATCTCCTCTACCCACCACTGCCTCGAATCGAGATCAACCCAAAGAAGCTTACCAGCGTGTGCGTGTGGCATTGAAGTACCTCCCTATTCATTACTTTTGCTGGAACATCACTATATGGCGAAATCCGCCCCCCCATTGGACGGATTTCCTTGCCGAGCAGAAACCTGCTGGATTTGGTGAGCCGCGCAGGAATCGAACCTGCAACCTACTGATTAAGAGTCAGTTGCTCTGCCAGATTGAGCTAGCGGCCCAAGTGAGGGTACAGTGAATATTATACCGACTTCCACCCAAAAGGTCAAATCGTATTTTTAGAAGATGTCCCTCATCCGTTCTATAGCCTGTTCGATCAGCTCTGTCGAATTGGCGAAGGATAGCCTGACATGTGCCTCACCACTATCTCCAAACGCGGTCCCGGGGGTAACTGCTGCCCTTGCCTTACTCAAGAGCATATCCGCGAATTCCAATGAGGACATGCCTGTCCCTGAGATATCTGGGAAGGCATAGAAAGCTCCCTCTGGGCGATGGCAAGATACACCTCGTAAGCTGTCTAAGCCATCGACCATGATGTCCCTTCGCTTTCTGTACACCTCCACCATTTCAGAGACCATATCCTGGGGACCGGTCAATGCCTTTATACCCGCGTACTGGATAAAAGAGGCAGCACAGGTCACTGAATGCTGCTGGACCTTTAATATCTCGCTGATCAAGGGCTCCTTGGCCGCTACATAGCCCAGACGCCATCCCGTCATAGCGTAGGACTTGGAGAAGCCGTTGATAACAATGATTCTATCCAGCATATCCGGCAAACTACCAATACTGATGTGCTCATGATCCTCGTACACAATCTTTTCATAGATCTCATCCGAGAGGACCAACAAGTCCTTTTCTAAAGCTACCTCAGCGATAGCTTCAAGTTCCTCTCGGCTCAACACCCGCCCAGTGGGGTTATTTGGCGTATTGATCATCAGCAGCTTGGACCTGGGAGTCAGCTTTTCGCGCAAGTTAGCACCCATCACACGGAAATTGTCCTCCTTACTTAACGGGACACGGATGGGTATACCACCTGAAAATTGGACACAGGGCTCGTAGGAGACCCAGAAAGGGTCGAGGATCAGCACTTCATCGCTGTCATCTACCACGGCCATGAGGGCGGCAAATAGCCCCAATTTCGCTCCTGGGGTTACGATAATCTCGGTAGCAGGGTCGAACTCCAGGTTGTTTTCTTCCTTCAGCTTGTTGGCTATGGCTTCCCGGAGTCCTTTTACGCCCCGGCTGGATACATAGTGGGTGTAACCTTTCTCTATGGCTGCCAGAGCCGCATCCACAATGTATGCTGGCGTATCGAAATCAGGATCACCGGCACCCAGGTTTATGACATCCAAACCCTCTTGAGCCATAGCCCGCGCCCTCTCGGAAACCACAGCAGTGGCCGAGGGCTGAACGCCGACCACTCTCTTTGAAACCTTCTCTCTCATAACAAATGCCTTCTTACTGCAAGTACTGTGCGCTTCCGGCGCAAGGCAGCATTTACATACCACGCGCCAGCGCTCGCTTGAGCGTATCGCCGCGCAGGCCCTGACGTAGGGCCTCCAGCGCCAGCACATCAGTGGTGGGCACGTTCCCCAGGTTGACGTTGTTGCCAAAGCGCAGAATCAGGTATTGCTGTTGGTTCTTGATCGGCGCTTCCCACATCAGTTTGTCCAGATCGGCCACGCCGGCGACGATCTGATCTACCTCGCTCTCGTTCACTGCCCCGGACTTGTCAAAGATGCCAACGCCCTTGCCGGCCTCGCGGGCCTCGACGATGACCAGAAGCGCGCCAATCTCCAGATCGTGAGCGATCAGCCGGTGCATCTCGGCTATGGCCACCTTCTCGTCGGGGCTCTTCTTGCCCACCTCTGTAATGACCTTGAAGCCCGCGTCCAGAGCGCGCTTGATGCAATCGGCCCGCACCTCGTCTGACATCTGCAGAGTGCCATCGGAGACCTCGATGGCCGTGAAGCCCAGTTCTTTGGCGCGCCGCAGATAGTCGGCATAGCGATTTTGCCAGACGGTCACTTCCAGGAACGTCCCGCCGGGATAGATGTCCACACCAGCGCCGGTCACGATCTCCACTTTCTCGCGCAGCACCTTCTCGTCATAGAAAGCCGAGGTTCCAAACGAGAACTTCAGAAAGTCAATATAGTCGGCAGCGGTGGCCATCAAGTCCTTGACGGCGCAGCGGCCCAATCCCTTGTCCAGCACCATCGTGAAACCGTTGGTGCGCGGCTTCATGCTGCGTCCTGGTTCCGGCATCCGAAATACGCCTTCCCATGCTTTACTCATTGATCAATTCCCTCCATGCTAGATTTTGGTCCGGCCAGTATTGTCCTGGCCTGCTTGATTTTCCAATGGGGAGCGGCCACCAACTGTGTGACCGCCTCCCAACGAGCTTGTGCCAACTCCATGCTGTCCAGCCTGGTCACCGGCAGTTCTTCGTACAGCAGCGTCGTGCTGCCAATCTTCTCAGATACGCTTTCAAACAACAGGCGCGTCAGTGTGCGAGGGCGGGCGACGTCGTGCACGATGGCGTGATCCCGCCCGGCCTCGATCCGGGGGAAGATGAAAGATAGTTTGGGGTTGACCAGTTCCTTCTGCGCGGTCGTTACCCGGCGCAGGCTCACGCTGATTTTGGCTTCCCAGGGATCCTTCACCTGGGGCAACTCCAAGGCCAGATGCTCGGCCGCCTCGGGGAAGTCGTACACAAAGTTCCCCACCCGTATGTTGTCCATCAGTGCGCCCCGATAGAAAACGACGCCCCCCGGCTCTAGCCGAAAGTAAGTCATCTCGGTACTGAAGATCTGATAGCCCCGCGCCAACGCCTCCAGCAGGTACACCGTCTTACCTGCCCCCGCCTTGCCGACGATCACCAGTAGCTCATCCTCGTGGGGCTTGTAAATGGACGAAGCGTGGAGAGCATAGATGCCATGCCGCTCCTGCACAGTCAGTGCATAGCGGAAGAACAACCCCATGTTGCCCATCAGCGACCATCGCCGGTCGCTCCCCTCGCGGTCGAGGCGGCTCAGGTCACCCTGAGCGTACAGCTCTCGTTCGCCTGCCTGTATCTCGAGTGGCAAGGCAGGATCGTCCAGGCAGTGACAGTAGGCATCGAGGCCAGGGCTGTAGGGGATGGACTCGATCTCGCACCAGTTGGTGATCTGCGATTGGATCTCCCCCGGCTCAAGGAACTCGGGGTTGAAGATCAGGTTACCATTGTTGGAGCCAAGACCGTAGGTTATGCCTAAGATGCACAGTCCTCGGGTCTCCGGCCAACGATTCGGTTTGCTCATCCTAAAATGTCACAAAACTTCCCAGTAGGGAGATGGCAACGAAGCTCACGCCCCCCACTAACAGAGCCGCGCCCAGGCCGACCAGGAACGGCTTGATTCCCAATCCTTTGAACGTTCGGAAATCCGTGCCCAGCCCGACACCGGCCAGGGCCACGACCAAGAAGTTGCCGGCCCAGGCTTTGATGGAGCCGTAGATGCTTTTCCAGGCTCCACCATCCCACAACCCGAAGGCGTTCCCGCCAGCCTCTATCCCTGCATCACCAACGGATCGGATCACGGCCACGATGAGGAATCCGACGACAAAAAGGGGCAGCAGCTTCAAGAAACTGGTCTTCTTGCCAGACGATTCGCCTTGGGTCTTCCGGGCATAGTAGAAGGCCATGAAGGGAATGACAATGGCCATGAACACGTTGCGCACCAGTTTGGTGACTGTGGCCACATCGAGGGCCCGTGGCACCGAGAACACGTCGGCGTACACTTTCGCAGAACCGATGACCTGGGATGTATCATGGACCGAAGTTCCCAAGAAAAGCCCCACCTTCAGCGCATCACCTCCAAAGATCGCGTTTGCAGCATAAGGGTAGACCAGGGTGGCGAGCAGTCCAAAGATGGTGATCACTGCCACTGCGTAGGCTACTTCCTCCTCCTCAGCGTCAATGGCCGGGCCGGTAGCGACGATGGCAGAGACGCCACAGATCGAGGTGCCGACCGCGATGAGGGTGCCCAACCGCTCCGGAAGCTTGAGCCACTTGTTGATGCGAGTGGTGAAAAACAGCGCGCCGAGAATGCAGATGACGACAATCGGCACGCCGTATGCCCCTAGTTTGAACACGTCAAAAATGGTCAAGCGAATGCCCAACATGATGATGCCAAGACGCAAAACCTTCTTGACGCAGAACCTCAGACCAGGCTTGAGCAATGTAGGCATTGGCACGATGGCGCCGATGATCAGGCCCAGTAGAATGCCCAGCATCACGGCGGAGATCGGGGTCTTGTCAAAGCCCAGAATGGTAACGCCGATGAACTTGCTCAACCAGATGCTCAACCAGGCCAGCAAACCAGCCACCAGCAGGCCCGGTAGGAGCGATGGAACCTCGTTGACTGTTACACCTAGCAGGTTCTTTTCCAGAGCGTTCATCTTGCGTGTGGTACGTGTTGCTTCCGTGCTACTCATAAACTACCTCCTCAAAGATAAAGATTTTATTCTCGCTCTCTCCAAAACTCTCCATTTCGACCTTGTTCGTCAGAGTCGTGTGAGCAATGCGGCGAGAAGCGCTGCACGTTGGGGCAGCGACTCGACGATGACCTGCTCGTGAAGCGCGTGACCGCCATCGCCCACTGCGCCCAGTCCATCCAGTGTAGGGACCCCCAGGGCGGCTGTGAAATTACCGTCACTGCCACCTCCAGTGCCGGTCTCCTTCAGCGCCAGTCCCAGCTCTGCTGCGATGTGCCTGGCCCGTTCGAACAGGGAAGCGATGGCCAGTTTGCGCTCCATAGGGGGACGATTCATCCCTCCAGTGACATTGACCTGGGCGCCTGGCAATTGTGCCCTCAGGCCACGGATGATAGCCACCAGCCGTTCCCCTTCCTTGCTGCTGGTGACACGAAGATCTACCTCAGCCCGCGCCTCGGATGCCACCACGTTGGACCGCGTTCCCCCCGCGATCACTCCTACATTCACTGTTGTGCCACGTTGGTAGTCAGTGAGGTCATGAAGCTCCAGAATGAGTCGGGCTAGCTCCCCTATAGCACTGACCCCCTCCTCGGGCGCCGCGCCGGCATGAGATGCCTTACCTGTGACCCGTATGGTGAAGCGACCCACACCTTTGCGGCTAGTCTTCAAGGCGCCGTCCGGCGGAACGGCTGGCTCCAGTACCAGGGCACAGGCGCTGCGTTGAGCCTCCTCCTCGATGAGGGGGCGGGAGGTGGGACTGCCTATCTCCTCATCGCTCGTGCAGAGCCATACCACCGGCCTGGGGAGTTTGAGGCTCAGGTCGCTGATGGCCTTCAGGGCAAAGATACCTATCACGATACCGCCCTTCATGTCGAAGGCACCGGGCCCGTAGACCTTGTCATCCTCCTCACGCCAGGGCATGGTGGCTAGTGTCCCGACCGGCCAGACGGTATCCATGTGGGCAAGAAGCAGGGCCGGCGGCTGGCCAGTCGGTCCAGGCAAGCGGGCGATGAGATGATCACCGCAGTCTGACTGGGACACACGCTCCACAATCGCCCCCAGCCCAGCCAACTGCTCTGTCAAGAACGCTCCCATCCGGTCCACCGCGGACTTATCGTGCGTTGGCGACTCCAGTTCCACTATCTGGCGCAGTAGCCCGACCATGGCGTCAGTCTGGGAGGCAAGGTATTTCATCAAGTCTAGGGTCACGATATTCCTCCTGTCGGAGCGCTCTGCGGATGCGTGGATTGGCGCGATGCAGCCAACAAAGCTACCAATATGATGCCAAGGGCCGCTGGCAGAAACATACTACGCATCCCCATGAATGCGATCAATGCCGCAAGCAGCAAAGGTAGGACCATGCGTCCAATTGAGGTCACGCTCGTATCGAGTCCATAGACAGACCCCATCTGGCCGCCAGGTGCAGCCTGGGCCATCAGGGCCCCCATTAATGAAATAACGCCGCCCATCAGGCCACCTGTGATCGCATACAGGATGGCCAATTGCCACACCTGTGTCACCAGCGCCATGGACAGATAGCCGACTGCAGCGCCTAGCGAGCAGAACAACAGCAGTTGCCTGTGTCCGATGCGGTCTCCTACGCGCCCCAAGGTGACGGAGCCAAGCGCACTGAACGCCGACGAGATGCCGATGACCAGACCAGAGACAGCGGAGACACGATCCTGCGATGCCATCAGCGTACCCACGAATAGGGGCATAAACGGCCTTAGCGTAATCCAACCCGATCGTGCTAGCAAGCGCATGCTCAAGAGTCTCGGCATGCGCGGCATACGCAGTATGTCGAGCCAGTTGCGCAGCATCTTGGATCCGCTAAACCGTCCCCTGGTCGTGGCCACAAACTCTTCTTGGACGAAGAGCGTGACTCCGATACCCGCCAGCAGCAGGCATAGTGAACTCAGGTGGAACGCGGTGCGGAAACCAAAAGTGTCGACGATCACACCGCCCAGCAGCGGTCCGATCGAAGCGCCCGTCCACACACCCATCTGCATCAAGCCTATGGCATGGCCGAGCCGCTGACGTGGCGTCGAGGCCGCGACCAGCGTGGAGGCGGCGGCGACGGTGCCCATGACAATGCCTTGCATGGCTCGTAGCAACACCAGTTGTTCAACGCTCTGTACCAGCGCCATCAGATTCAGCGTCACTACCCCGCCCAGCAAAGCGCGTTGCACCATCACTTTGCGGCCGAAACGATCAGCTAGGGCCCCCCAGACTGGCGCAATTGCAGCCATGGTCAGAGAATGAGCCGAGACAACCATGCCTACCCATAATTCGGTGTTGCCAACGCTCACGCCTAATTCGTCCACGTACAACGAGAGAAACGGCATGACCGCCGTTACGCCAGTGAGTGAGAGCAATTCGGCCAGGAAGAGAACGTAGAGATTCTTCTGCCATCGGGGCCTGGCTCCATCTTCCCTGATATTAGCCAATGGATGACCATTTTCTCAGAACGATCCCTGGGTTCTCCTCAGTGTGTGTCCCCTCTTCGATGACCACTTTGCCATTAACCAATACCCAATGGATACCTCTTGGATACTGGTATGGTTCGGCGAAGGTAGCCCGGTCCTCTACTGACTGGGGGTCGAAAAGGACGATGTCAGCCTTCTGGCCGATACGCAGCAATCCTCGATCCCTCAGCTTGAGCTTCGCCGCCGGCAGACCAGTCATCTTGTGCACCGCTTCCTCCAGGCCCAACAGCCCTCTGTCCCGCACATAACGCCCCAAGACGCGAGGAAAGGTGCCGTAGCTACGCGGATGCCGCTTGCCCTCACCTAGCTGACCGAAAGGAGCCAGTGCCATGCTGTCGGAGCCGACCATCACGGCAGGATGTTTCAGGAATCGCTCCAGATCGCCCTCGTCCATCATGAAGGACACCATCCCCACCTCTGCCTGGCACTCGCCCAGCAATTCCAGCACGAAGTCCACTGCGTGAGTCCCCCGCTCATCGGCTAGCTCAACAATAGTCAGCCCCTCGTATTCGGGCCGATGGGGACAGAAAGCGATCTGGGTTCCATCCCAGCGGTGCGTCTCCGTGAGACCAGAATGGCCAACCAGCATCTCGTCGCGCATCCGAGCACGTACCTCGTCGTCGCCCAGCCGCGCCAAGAGGGCACCAACGCCACCCTCGTTGGCCCAAAGAGGGAGGACGGCAGTCAGTGTTGTGCTGCCAGCCAGGTAGGGATAGACATCGCCGGATGCGTCCAGGCCACGCTGGCGCGCCTGGTCTATTAGAGCCAGGGCTGCTGCGCTCTTGCCCCAATTGCTCTCACCCGCGGCCTTGAGATGAGAGATTTGCACCGGCATTCCAGTCGCTTCGCCAATGGTGATGGCCTCAGTCACGGAGTCCAGCAGGGTATCGCCCTCACCCCGAATGTGGGTGAAATAGGGTCGTCCCTTCTCCCCCGCCGGTCTACAGACCTGGATCAGCTCCTCTGTCGAGCAGTAGCATCCTGGTGGATAGATCAAGCCCGTCGAAATCCCGAAGGCCCCCTCGTCGATGCACTGGCCCACCAAATCCTGCATGTCGCCCATCTCCTCGGGCGTGGGTTCGCGGTCCGCGAAGCCCATGACAGCGATGCGCACAGTGCCCTGCCCCACCAAGGGGACAACGTTGAGGGCAAGTCCCGGCTCTTGCAGATGGTCGAGGTAGCTACCGAAGCTGGTCCACTCCCAGGTTAGGCAGTCGCCCAAGAACTGCGTATAGCGGCGCAGTTCGGCGCGGGTCGCGTTCCGCAGAGGTGCCGGACTCATTCCACAGTTGCCTACTACTTCGGTGGTGACGCCTTGATGGATCTTACTGTAGGCCAGGGGGTTAGCTGGCAGCACAAAGTCGGAGTGGGAGTGGATGTCAATGAAGCCTGGCGCGGCAGTGAGGCCAGACGCATCAATGACCCGCGAGGACACCATGTCACTTACACTTAGCTGGCCGATGGCCACGATGTCCATACCATCCACGGCTAGATCAGCGGTATAGGCTGGCTCACCCGACCCGTCAACTATGCGGGTCCCATGGATAACGAGATCAACCACGATGTACTCCTTAAGTGTCTCTCTGATGAGGGTCACCACTTACTTCAAGCCCATTACCCGGTGGAGTTTCGCGCACTACGACCACAGATCCCGCTCCTGGAGTCTATCAAAGAACAACCCTAGAAGTGTTTGAAAGGACGTGCCCGCATAGCCCGAAATGCAGATGAACAAGAATCTTGGAAAAGACTGCTGAAAAGCGATTAGCAGGACGATGTCGAGGAAAGGTGCACGGTTCAGCAGTGCTGGTGCAATTAGCACCCCGCCGAAAATCAGCACGGCGATCAAAGCCATTGACAAGACGCCGTAGAAAATCGCTCTAATCTCCTCAAGAGTTACCGCTAGAACGGCGCCGCAGATGAAACTCGCTATATACAGCCAAGTTTGGGCCATAGACAAGGGAGCAAAACTCTTGAGCGTCGAAGCGGAGGAAATCGCAAAGTTAGCTAGGATTATCCCGGAGGATACGGTCACTAGGATCCGGACCAGCGTTCTGTCACGTTCAACCAAATCTCCCTCTCCTTGAAGGGCAGAAGCAACTTAGCACTGCCGTCAACAGACCACGAGAAGGTTTCCTCCTCTCGAGCCTGATCGATGTACTGAAGAAAGAAAGGCCGTATGGGGATGGCGAAATTGATAGTCGTTTCTCCAAAGCCACCTATGGTTCTCTTGGTCAAGGTGTCGGCGTTCGTTCCCACGAAGTGTTTGTTGAGATATAGACTGAAATGGAGCTCATCTAGCTTTATACTTATGGGGGATCCATTCTTGAGATGGAAGGTGACAAGTACCTCGGCATTCTCCTCATATAGAAGCGTCAGACTGCTCAACTTCAACTGAACATTGCCAGCAGCACTTGCCCCTCGTATATAGTTTGTTGCGCTCAAGACAATGGACCCGGCCGAGAACACCGCCAAGATCACCAGTATAGTGACAGGTTTACCGATACGGTTCATTTAGCCCCCCACGCCCAAGAGGATTGTATGGAAAAGAAGAAGTCGCCAGACGCAGATTCTGCACCTTTTCATCTGCGTTCCAGCAGATTCATAGGTCGTCGCGGCGCGCCAGGAAGGCTGTTAGCACGAAAACAGCGGCTATCACCACGAACATGCCGCGGACTCCCGTGAGCGTAATCGTCGCCAGCCCCAGCAAGGAGGCAAGCACACGTCCTCCCCCACTAATGCTGTGATCGAGCCCATACACAGATCCCATCTGTCCGGCAGGCGCAGCGCGGGTTATCAGAGATGTAACTGAAGGGAAGATGCCTCCCAGCGCTAGGCCTACCAGCGCGAACAGGACAACCAACTGCCAACTCTGGGTCGCCAGCGTCGTCAGCGAATAACTTAGTGCAGCACCAAGCGAGCAGAACAGCAATAATCGTCTATGTCCGATGCGGTCGCCCAAGCGTCCCAGAGTAAGAGCTCCGATTGCAGCAAACGCTGACTTAGCTCCGGAAGCCATTCCAGTGATCGTAGAAGCGCCTTGCTGCGAACTCAGCAACATCACCACGAACAGGGGCAAGTACGGAGCCACCATCCCATCGCCCGTTCGCAACAGGAAGCGAATGCTATAGATTCTCGGCATGCGCGGAGCACGCAGCACGCGGGACCAACCGCTCAGTATTTCGCGCCCGCTCAGCCTGGCCTCCTTTGGTCGCAGGAAGTCCTCCTTGATGAACAGCGTGGCGCAGATCCCCGCCAGCAGCAGACACGCACCGGTCACGTAGAAGACATAGCGGAAGCCGAATGTGTCGGCGATCACACCACCTACCTGTGGCCCGATGGAAGCGCCTATCCACATGGCCACATTCAACAGGCCCATGGCGTAACCAGTTCGCTCGGGCGGCACCGACGCTCCGACCAGTGCATTGGAAGAGGGAACGATGCCGGTGATGGATCCATGTATGGTCCGCAGCAGCACCAGTTGTTGAGGAGTCCGCACCAGTGCCAGCGAACTCAGCACCAGCGCGCCTCCGAACGTGGCGCGCTGCGCCATCACCTTGCGGCCAACGCGGTCGGACAGCGCCCCCCAGATTGGCGAGGCGATGGTTATGGCAAGAGCGTGTCCTGCGAAAGCCAGTCCCGTCCAGAACTCAGTGCTGCCAGAACTCGCGTTCAGCTCGTCAATGTAGAGTGAGAGAAAAGGGACAATGAGGGAGTGGCCACCGATCGTGAGCAGGTTGACCAGGAAGAGAACATAGAGGTTTTTCTGCCACCGCTGCATGGTGGTATCGCCTATATCTCGAGCAACGCATTGGTGTCGAAGAAACCTGTGATGACCTTAGGCGCGTCCTCCGTGACCAATACCAGATCCTCGATGTGATAGCCTTCTTTGCCAGGCCAACGCACGCGCGTTTCGATGCAGAGCATCATGTTTAGCTGTAGCTCTGTGTGATTCTGGGCGCTGAGCATCGGGGCCTCGTGTACGGCTAGGCCTATGCTGTGGCCAGCATGCGGCATTGGGAAGTGCAGCCCCACCCTTGCATGACCCTGTTTCATGACCCGAAATATGTCACTTGCTTTGTTGCTAGGCCGGACAGTGTCGAGGCACTCTCGATGCACCTCCAACAGCCGGTCATAGATTGACTTCTGTTCATCCGAGGCCTTGCCAACGACGGCCGTTCGGGCCACATCGGATAGGTAGCCATCATAAAACGCGCCACTGTCGCTCTTGATAGTGTCTCCCTCTCGACACTGATACGCCGTGGGATCACAATGCGGGAAGCCTGCATTGGGCCCAGCGTTGATGTATAGGAATTCGAGCTGGCTTGCACCGGAGCGAAAAATGTTGGCTGCCAGTCGCTCAGCCATGCTCTTCTCTGTCTCACCCTCGCGGATGGTCACATAAGTCGCCAGGAGCGCACGCTCTGTGGCCTGCGCCGCCCGGGTGAGAAGTTCGACCTCTCGCTCCGTCTTGATCATACGTGCCTGAGCAAAGAGATCGTCGCATCCATCAAAGGTCGCCCCGGACAACAGCGACTTGAGTTCTTCCCAATAGTGCGCGCTCAGGTACCCCATTTCAATGCCGATGCGACCCCTGGCCAAACCCTTTTCCCTCAACACGTCGGCCAAAAGCTCAATTGGTGAGGTCTCAAACTCGACGTAGCTACGTAGGTCCTTGAGGAATGTCTCCTCCCTGGCTTGGGGCTCTTCGACAGCACACACCATCAGGGTTGGGTCTCCTGATCTGGGCCAGAGTGTTAGTGCCAGTCGATCGCGGATGCTTCGCTGGGTGCCGATGAAGACCCCGCTCGTGTACGGCACATTCTCCGGGGATACGGCCACAACGGCATCGAATTCGCCGTCAGCCAGGAGATGGTTCAGCCGGTCCAGGTTGCCAAATGGCTCGTTCATAGCACACCTCACAATCTGACCCTTAGATCTCGGGTCACCATGGAATTCATGTTTTCGACGCCGGTATCCGTTACCACGACATCGTCCTCTATGTTGAAGAACAGATCGGACCCCGGAAGTGTTATGGGCATCTCATAGGTGAACATCATTCCAGGCTCAAACAGAACCTGGCCCTCCTCGTTCTGGAATTCCGGCTGAGTCTCAGAAGACGCCAGGGCCGGATGTTGATAGTTCTCCAGGCCAATGCTGTGGCCGACGAAGTAATTGCCGTAGTTCTGTACCAGCACACAGCCCGCCTCTTCCGCGTGCGCCTTCATTGCCAGGATAACGTCATCCATGGCGACACCAGGCTCGATCATTCTGTCCAACAGCTCATTGGCGCCGAGCCTGCACTCGTATAGCTTTCTCTCATCGTTCGTCGGCTCTCTGCCAAGGAAGAGCCCACGATGAATATCGGAGCCGTACCGCTTGTGGTTGCACCCAATGTCCAGACTGACCCAGCCTTTCTCAATGGGCCTATCGAGAGCGAGGCAGCTCCCGAAACGTTGTCCCTCATCACTTAGGGCCATCACCTGAGCGCGGGTCACACTGTCGCCACCCTCCTCCAGCATGAACAGACTCACCTGCCTGGAAATATCGAGTTGATTTGTGCCTATCTCGATGAAGTCCAGGATCCGATCCATCGCCCTGGCGGCGGCCGCTACCGCGACTCTCATGCGCTCGATCTCTAGGTCCGACTTCACTCCTGTCACTTTCCACATCGTCGTCGTCCCATCCACGACTTCGACGCCTAGCTCATCCTCGATCCGCGCCTTCAGGGTTAAGAACTTGATGGGGTTGATTCCAGCGCACAGCCCTGCTCCCCATTCGGTTCCAATCTTGTCCCCTCCGCCGATTCCGTAGTCCTTGAGGATATTGACCAGTTCAAATTCATCATCATAGAGTTCTATTGACTCGGACCAAGCAGTGTGTAGTGGAACGCTGTCCGTATCGAAGGGCCCAAATCGCTGGCAGTAAACATCTGCATCCTGCGTAATGATCGCGGCCGACTGGGGCGCCAAGGCATTGGGCGCGTCCATTCCCACGAATACGAATCGCGTTCCAGTCGCGTAGAAGACGTTTACGTTTCTCGCCAACAGCAGAGCGTCGAGACCGTCTTCCCTCATGGCTTGGCGTGCTCTGGCAATTCTCCACTGGTGCTCACTGGCGGGATGCTCGGGATATAATGGAGCGCTCGTTCTTACCAGACGTTTTCTCGCCATATGAAAGCCCTCCCACTGCTCAGGAACCGAGCCGTTATCAGAACCCGGGTTGGTCATTTGCCGAAAACTGGAAGACGTCATGGCGGGCATAGTGCCCCACCACATCGAAGTCGAACTTGCCTTCCGCCAGCCGCCGATGGTCCAGGTCGGCCACCAGTACTATCAGTCAGGCCCCTTGCTCCCCCGCTTCCTCGATCAGCCGACAGGCATTCTCGACCGTAACTCTCCGGCCCATGAGTACTGGCGCAGCTTGGACGACAGCTACTCTGATTCCGGAGAAGTGGGAAATCCGTATCGCTCGAAAACCCACACCTCTTGATTCTTGGGCAATGCTTCAGGCGAAACCGCAACACCTGAAGCTGATATCTCTCGCACTCGGCACTGCTGCCCCAACCAGTGATCTATCGGCTTCAGCGTTGAGTGCGGAGAGGTCAAACCAAGATCGAAGTAGTGCATCGGAATGATTACCTTTGGTGACAGCCTCTCGACGACTTTCGCGACCTCTGATAGGGTCAAGAGGTGCTCTGATTCGTCTACTGGCAACATAAGTACATCGATAGGCCCCAATCGGCGCCACAGGTCATCGGTTAGCTCCGCACTGTTATCACCCCAATGGCAGAAGCGAACCCGAGCCACCTCTATTACGAATATCCGATTCTCCTGGCCGTACATTTCTGGGCGGGCATGGAGACCTCTGATACCCTGTACAAAGTAGTCTGCTCCACGCTTGACGCCTGCCTGGTTGAGAATCTGAGGATTTCCTCTGATTCTGCCAGTGGCGTTATGGTCAAAGTGGGAGTGCGTTACCAGAACAAGGTCGGCTTCCAACTCTGGAAAGCGTTGGTTGAACCAGCGAGGTCCCAACGGATTTCGATAGGGATCAATGATAATCCGTGCGCCTGAAGGCGTGATGAATCTGAACGATGCGTGGCTAACATAGATGTGCACTGTCGTAGCAGCCTGCGGAAGACCCAAGTGCCGCAAAGAAAGCCCTGCCGGGTGTGAACAGGGAGTCAGGAATTGCGGCGAAGGTGTGACCACCAAAGACAGCCAATGTCGTTATTGGGACGAAACAGCCGAGATAATACAACCTTGGGTTCCGTGTTAGAGAAAAACGTGCCTATGCACGTCAATGACCAACCAGATCCTCCGCGCAGTATGTGATGATCCAGCCCTTCCCTCAAGGACAGACCGGGCAATTTTCATCATACATCATAATTGATGGCGACCGCGAGTAACCGTCTTGCGCACACAGACTTCCGCCCGCCGGCTAATCCTGGAACTTCGGCGGTTCTGGCAACACGTGCCCTTCCACTTCTTGCCAGGGTGCGCCGGTTCCCGGTCGGCGATTGGGGGCATGGAGTCCCGATTCGCGGGTGAATTCACCATCAACGATGATCGGCCGCTCGTCGAAGAACAGGGTGGCGCCCGTCAGCTGCATGTCCATATGCGCGTTGGCCCGAAAGACCCCAGGATCACCACGAAAAGACGAGAAGCTAATGCCAAACCCGATGAGGATACCGCCGTAGTTGTAGTGCAATGCTAGATTGTCCAGGAATTCCAGCCTGACGCGGTGATCCACACCGACATTCAGATGGTCGATGTAGTACACCGCGGGGTCTTCCCAAGAACGGAACCAGTCGCTTAGAAAGGCTCCTTGCTCGGTGTCTCGAGAGATATGCACAATGCGCCCGCGATCCATCTCAATGTGAATCGGCTTGCGCACCAGGCTGGCCTGTGCTTTAGGCCCTGGGCATAGGGTGCGAAAGGCTCCCTGGTACATCAGCGTCCCTTGTGCCACCTCATACGTAGGCGGATGCTCTCCCTTGGCGATGGCCACCCTGGATTCCAGGCTCAACGGCGAGTAGTTCGTCTGTCCTGGCACGGTGAGCATTCGTTGCTTCTGAGGGTCCCCTCGCTCGAAAATCAAGTGAGTCCCATCCCGCGAGGTTATTCGGATGATCCTGGCCTCGCGCAAGAGCTGGCTCACGATTCTTGTGCGCTCCATGACCTCCTGGTTACCGGGAAGCAGCGCCAGGAAGTGTCCCTCTGCCTCTTTCCGACCTTCCCAATGCGCCATCCGCTTTCCCGTCTTGTGCATGTGGCCTTGGACTCGCATTGAGGAGGCATTGTAATTCGACAATCAGTAGACCGCAATTGAGCGGGGCAAGTTGACTAAACAGCCAGTTCGGGTATC
>CAYWWC010000031.1:0-23514 GCA_964461615.1 uncultured Anaerolineae bacterium | reverse complement strand
TCGATACGTCGCTCTGCTCCTACTCAACCGGCGCTCTCGCCCAACGCCTAACTGGCGAAGGACTTACGCCCACTTGTACTAGATCCATCGCTCGTTTCAAGGTTAGTGGAGTTAAGGGAAGGAGGTGAGGATATCGCCCCAAATTGGACCGTATGTTTACAGCGATAGGATCAACTTGTTCCTAAAAAAAGAAAGAAGGAGGAAAAAATGTCTAGGCAAATCTATGTTTTGTTGGCCGTGCTGGTCGTTGTCGCCATGATGGCGGCCTGTGCTGCGCCCGCAACGCCCACGAAAGCCCCAACCCCCACTAAGGTGCCAACCGCGGCACCCACAGAGGCCCCGACGGAAGTACCTACCAAGGAGCCAGAGCCTCTGGGTCTTCCCGGCGCGATGGCCGGCAAGACCTGGGACGACATCCTCGCCGAGGCCGATGGCCAGGAAGTCGTCTGGTGGATGTGGGGAGGCAACTCGACCTACAACGAGTGGGTAAATGGCTGGTTCGCCGACAAGCTCAAGGAGCACTACAACATCACCATGGTACAGGTGCCGGTTGCCGGCCCTACGGAGTACATCAACCAGGTGATGGGTGAGAAAGCTGCCGGTCAGGACACCGGGGGCGGGGTCGACATGATGTGGATCAATGGAGAGAACTTCCGCACCATGAAGGAGGCGGATCTCCTGTACGGCCCCTGGTCACAGACCGTTCCATCGGGCAAATACTACGACTGGGACGATCTAAGTGTAGCCTACGATTTTGGCTATGCAGTCGAGGGGTACGAGATTCCCTGGGGCACCGCGCCGAGCGCAGCAATGTATGACAGCGAAAGATTGCCTGATCCACCAAGGACGGTGGAAGCATTCGTCCAGTGGATCAAGGACAATCCAGGCCGCTTCACCTACGGAGCACCCCCTGGTTTCCACGGCAGCATGACGGTACGCTACCTGTGCCACTATGCTATGGGCGGCAACGAGGACTTCCTGGGCGACTTCGATCAGGCGCTCTTCGACGAGAGGTTCCCGGAGTGCTGGGACTTCCTCAACGAGATTGAGCCATTCCTGTGGCGCGGGGGGGAGACCTATCCGCAAGACGGGGATGTGGGCACGCTCTTCAACAACGGCGAGGTCGACATCACCATCGGCTACGGCCAAAACACTATCCGGCAAGGGGTTGAGGACGGTCTCACTCCCGAGACGGCTCGTCCGCTGGTGTTCGAGGGCGGCATGACGAAAAACAACCACTACCAGGCGATCGCCTACAATGCTGCCAATCTGGCGGCCGCGCTGGTGACGACGAACTATCTCGCCGGGCTCGAGAGCCAATTCTATCTCATGGAAGCCTGGGACAGGATGGTTCCGTGGAAGATGGAGAACCTACCGAAGGAGTACCAAGACCGCATCGCCGAGATGGAGGCCGACCTTGGGGTCTACACGCTGGGAGCTGCAGCCATGCCACCTGGCATTCCGGAGCTGCAGGGCCCTTGGCTGATCGCCATCGAGGAAGGCTGGGAAGAAAACGTGCTACGTAAGTAGCCCGTGCTACGACTGTAACAGAAGTAGCTGGATCTTTTCAGACTGTACAGGGGCGGCGGAAGGACCCATAGTGCTTCCGCCGCCCTCCCGTGGAGGTGATTCATGGTGCCTATATCCCGACGAAAGGTCTTTGGGCAGATACGCGTGCCTCTCATGCTGTCGGGCGTCCTGGCCGTCATCCTCGTCCTGTTCGTTGGAGGGTTGGTGCTCGGGCTGTCGCAGAGTTTCGGCTACATGCCGGCTTTGGGGGGGACCGAGTTCACTCTGAAACACTACATCAATGTACTCAATGATTCCAGGTTCCTGGCTGCCCTGGGACTTACAGTGCGGCTCTCCATCGCCACTACCATCCTGACATCGGTTTTGGCGGTTGTCTGTGCGCTGGCTCTCCGTCAACCACTCAGAGGCAAGAGGCTGGCTACCTTCATCTTCCAGCTCAACATCCCTCTGCCACACATCCTGGGTGCCATCTCAGCGATCTTCCTGCTGTCGCAATCCGGCATGGTAGCGCGGACCGCGTTCCGAGCAGGACTCATCGAAGGCCCGGCTGGCTTCCCAACTCTGATCTTCGACAAGAATCTCATTGGGGTCATGCTCATATACGCCTGGAAAGGCGTCCCGTTCGTAGGAGTCATTCTGCTGGCGATTCTGCAGTCTACCGCCGAGGACTATGAAGAACTGGCGCGCACCCTCGGTGCCAACCAATGGCAGCGGTTGTGGTACGTTATCCTGCCGCTCATCATGCCTGGTCTCCTGCGCGGCGCCATTCTGGTTTTCGCCGCTGTGTTCAGCTCCTACGCTCTACCCTTTCTCCTGGGGGCCGCGTACCCCAAGGCGCTGGCAGTGTTGGCCTTTGAATACTACTCCAACGTGGACCTGGGTTACCGGAACGAAGCCATGGCCATGAGTGTGATTATGGCAGTGCTGGTTACTGTGCTGACCCTGCTGTACATGAGACTGGCCGCCTACGTGAGACGAGAATAGTATAGAGTTCGGTTGCCGGCCGCGCCTGTTCTTTGCCTTCGCCGTAGGTGAACCGGTGTGATCCGCACGACCATGTATGGAGGACGAGACTATGAGTATGCACTCTGAGCAAGGGGGCAAGCGATCCGTGCGGTGCCTCAACATGTCACGCATCTTTGCCTATGTGGTGATGGCCTGCATTATGCTGGCCATTCTCGTGCCGCTGATTCCGATCATCCCGTGGTCCTTCAGTCAGAGGTGGTTCTGGCCTCAGTTGGTCCCGAAAGAATGGACCCTGAACGGATGGCAATATGTGCTGTCTCCGGCATCCAGGGTTGGTCAGGCAGCGCGGGTGGGAGGCGGTATCGCCCTGATTGCCACGGTGGTGTCGCTGCTCATAGGCATCCCCGCCGGAAGGGCTCTGGGCCTGCACCAGTTCCGTGGCAAACGGGTCGTGCAATTCCTGGTTCTGGCGCCGGCGATTGTGCCCGGGATGGTGTCGCTCATGGGCATTCATGTCATCTTTATCAGGATCGGTCTGGCCGGCACCATTGCCGGCGTAGTGTTAGCACATCTCGTCAGCACGGTGCCCTATGTGACGTTGGTGCTGAGCAGTGTGTTCTCCAACTACGACCCGGAGTATGAGGAGCAGGCCCGCACCCTGGGGGCCGGCCCGCTGCGCACGTTCATCCACGTCACTTTGCCATCGATTCTGTCCGGCGTCGTGGTAGCGGGACTGTTCGCCTTCATCATCTCCTGGGGCCAGTATATCACAACGCTTCTGATCAGCGGCGGGCGGGTCATCACTGTCCCTCTGCTCCTCTTCACCTTCGCCGGGACGAGGAACTACCCCTACGCGGCAGCCCTGACCCTGATCTTCATCGCACCGTCGGTTCTCTACCTGATGATAGCATCCAAGTACCTGTCACAAGAGAGCGCGGCGCTGGGAGGAATGTAATCATGACTCAAGTTCGCCTGCACAAGCTCACGAAGGTCTTCAAAGGTGCGACAGAGGTGGTCGCTGTCCGTGACTTCGATCTGGATATCGCGTCGGGCAAGATCACCGCTCTGCTGGGCCCTTCGGGATGCGGAAAGACGACCACGCTGAAGATGATCGCCGGGTTGCTGGATCCTACGTCGGGTGACGTGACCTTCGATGGCGAGTCCGTGCTGCACATCGCGGCCGAGAAGCGGGGTGCGGCGATGGTGTTCCAGAACTACCTGCTGTTCCCCTACATGTCGGTGGGGGAGAACGTGGGCTTTGGGCTACGCATGCGGCGCATGGACAAGGGCATCATCCGGGAGAAAGTGAATGAGATGCTGGAATTGGTGCGGCTGCCCGGCTACGAGAACCGGCGACCCAAGCAACTCTCCGGGGGACAGCAGCAGCGGGTGGCGCTGGCCCGGGCGCTGATCATAGGACCCACGGTGCTGCTGCTGGACGAGCCGATAAGCAATCTGGACGCCCACCTGCGGGACGAGATGCGGGAACTGATCCAGAGCATCCAGCGCCAACTGGGCATCACCACCATCTTCGTCACTCACGACCAGGAGGAGGCGGTGGTGCTGGCTGACAGGATCGCCCTCATGTTTGACGGGAAACTGCATCAGTTCGACATGCCCAACACGTTCTATGATCGTCCGGCCAGCGCCAGAGTCGCCCGGTTCTTCGGCGGCGTCAATTTCCTGGAGGGCGTGAAGCAAGGGGAGCAGGTGGAGACGCCCTTGGGCCTCCTACACGTGAATCGTCAGGATATCGCCGACGGCCCGGTGGTCGTCACCGTGCGTCCGGAGAACCTGAGGTTGGGAGAAGCGGGGGAAAATGCCATTCAGGCCCGCATCCGCAGCCACGTGTACGTGGGCACGCATTCTCGTTTCAAGATAGAGGCAGACAAGTGGCAGTTCGAGGTAGTGGCAGGGGCGGCCAGCGTGGAGCGGTTCCGAGACGGAGAGGTGCTGCCCTTGAAGTTCCCTCGCCAGAAGATCTGGCTGGTGCCGTCGGAAGATTAGTCTGCTGGACCGGAGGCTAGGCATCCGTTCATAAAGCTTTTAGGGTAAAGCCAAGTTTGTCTGCACTCCGACCGAGTGTTGAAACACACGGCTATCACCAGGAAACCCGTTGGAAACGGGTTACAGCAACGTGTTTTCAGTGCGTTTCCAAGGCACTTGGCATATTAGCCGATGATTTCAATAACTGGCTGGCGCCGCCGGAAGGTTAGTCTGCCAGGTCGGAGGCAAGCAAGGGAGCCGATATGGAGATTGGGTTGGTTGGGGTTGGGACGATGGGCATCCTGGTCGCCTCGACACTGGTGAAAGCCGGCTACCGTGTGGTGGCATATGATGTCAATCCACACGCCTTGCAGCGAGCGCAGGACCTCGGAGCCGTCCCGGCGGGTCATCCTCAGAACGTGGCCGAGCAGACGGAGATAATCTTTCTCGTCCTGCCTGGGCCACCGCAGATTGAGGCTGTAGTCACGGGTGATCGTGGCCTGCTGGCTGGGGCACAACGAGCTGTGCCAGCGGGACAGGTCATCGTTGATATGAGCACGGTGGACCCGGCAACTACGCGCCGGATGGGCGCCCGCGCGGGGGAGGTCGGTGTGCACTACCTCGACGCTCCCATCCTGGGACGCCCCAGTGCTCTTGGCCGCTGGGTGCTGCCAGTAGGGGGTGATTCAACAATAGTCGCCCGCTGTCGTCCCCTCCTGGAGGTGCTGGCCCGCAAGGTCATCCATGTCGGCCCCTTGGGCGCTGGCAATACGCTCAAACTGCTGAATGCCCTGATGTTCTCGGCCATCAACGCTATGACCGCCGAGATGATGGCCATCTCCATGAAGGCAGGATTGTCCCCTGAAGTACTCTTCGAGACCATAGCCGAAAGTCAGGCAGCCACTGTCAGCAGCCTCTTCAAAGAAGTCGGTTCGAAGATCGTTGCCCGTGACTTCACGCCCATTTTCCCTATTGATCTGCTGTGCAAGGACAACCGGCTGGCCATCGCCATGGCCAGGGCCTGTGATGCGCCGCCCGTTCTCGCTAACACGGTGCAGGTGCTGAACGAACTAGCTAGTGCCAGGGGGTTGGGCGCCGAGGATACCAGCGCCCTGGTAAAGGTTTACGAGGCCCTGTTGGACGTAGAGTGGGACGATTCTCAAGAGTCAGATGAGCCCACGTGTGCATGACATCTACAGAGAGAAGTAACCATCATGCCCAAAATCTTGCTCGACTACGGTGATGAATTGATGCCTGTTCAGGTGCCGAACAACGCTACGGTGGTGCGCTACGGTGAGACATACGTAGACCCACCGGAAGTGGATCCCTGGGAGGCAACACGCGAGGCGCTGGAGAACCCCCTGGGCATGCCACCGCTGCGAGAGCTGGCCCAGCCCGGCGACAAGGTCGTGATCGCCTTCCCTGACCGGGTGAAAGGCGGCGCGCATGAGCGGGCGCACCGTCGCGTGGCGATTCCTCTGCTGTTGGGGACCCTCCGGGATGCCGGTGTGGAGCTGGAGGACATCACGCTACTCTGCGCCATGGGGCTGCACCGCAAGAACACTCTAGAGGAGCTGTACTGGTACCTGGGCAAGGACATCGTGAATGCGTTCTGGCCCGACCGCCTGGTGATGCACGATGCTGAGGCCCCGGCCGGCATTGTCGACCTGGGCACAGACGACATGGGCAATGCCGTCACCTGCAACCGCCGCATGGCCGAGGCAGACCAGCCTATCATCATTGGCCACGTCCAGGGCAACCCCTATGGCGGCTACAGTGGCGGCTACAAGATGGCTGTCACCGGATTCACCACCTGGAGTTCCATTCGCTGCCATCACTGCCCTGCGACGATGCACCGCGAGGACTACCTCCTAGCCTCCACCGAGACCTTCATGCGCCGGCAGTTCGATAGCATCGGCAAGGCCATGGAACAGGCCATCGGCAAGCAGTTCTTCGCCGTCGACGCGGTCGTGGGGACCCATGCCCAGGTGCTGGGAGTCTATGCTGGAGCCGTTGATCGCGTTCAGGAGGCTAGCTGGCCGCTGGCGGACAAACGCACCAACGTAATCCTCGACGAGCCCGAGCCATTCGATGTGCTGGTCTGGGGCCTGCCGCGCGCCTTCCACTATGGTCCGGGGATGGGGACCAATCCCATCTTCATGCTGCAGGCTATCGCCGCCCAACTCACACGGTGCTACGGCGCGTTTCGCGAGGGGGGTGTTATCATCGCGCCGTCGGTATGTGACGGCTGGTTCAACGACACCTGGTTCCCCACCTACCGGCGCGCCTATGAGAGACTGCAGGAGACCATCGATTTCGCCGACATCTTTCGCTACGAGGATGAACTGGCCAGGGACCCCGACGGCATACACCAGTACCGCTTCAACTTCACCTATCATCCCGGGCATCCGCTTTCGATGATCTCCATGGGTGCTATCGCCCATCAGCGGGCCAACGCCGTCTTCATCCCGGGTGCGCGAAAGCCCAGCTACGCCCGCGGCATGGGCTGCATACCGACCAAGACCTTCGAGGAAGCCCTGGACCGTGCCCGACGCTACGTCGGCGCCAACCCCCGGGTCCTGGTTGTGCCTGATGCGTTCCGGCAGGTAAGCGTGCATCTGCATCTGCGGCGCTAGGAGCTATCGCGCAAAGATCGGCACCCGTGAGGAAAACGTTTGACGGCTACCTCTACAACTCATAAGACAAAACGGAGATCGAATGGATATGAAACACGAAACCGCCTTTACGATGGATACCTCGAAGATCAAGTTTGGTCCCGGTGTCACCAGGGAAGTGGGCTACGAGATGCACAGGGCTGGTGGAACCCGCGTCATGGTGGTCACCGATGCCCATCTGGCCTCCAGCGTGCCCGTGGCCATCGCCCTGGAGTCGCTGCGCTCAGAGGGCATCGACGCCGAGCTCTACGCAGAGGCACGAATTGAGCCCACAGATGTATCCCTCCGGCAGGCCATCGAGTTCGCAACGGTAGGCGAGTTTGACGGGTTTGTGGCCGTGGGGGGAGGATCCGTGATGGACACGGCCAAGGCCGCCAATCTCTACACCTCATACCCAGCCGACTTCCTGGCCTACGTCAATGCGCCGATCGGAGGGGGGAAGCCAGTGCCCGGCCCGCTCAAGCCTCTGGTCGCAGTGCCAACCACGGCTGGAACCGGTAGCGAGACCACCGGAGTGGTGATTTTCGATTTCCTGGAGATGCACGCCAAGACGGGCATTGCCCACCGCTCACTCCGCCCCACTGTGGGCGTCATTGATCCCGACAACACACGAACGCTCCCTGGAATGGTCGCCGCCTGCACAGGCTTCGATGTGCTCACCCACGCCCTGGAGTCATTGACCGCCCTACCCTACAATCAGCGTCCTGCACCCTCAGAACCTGGCCTGCGACCTGCGTACCAGGGCGCCAACCCTATCAGTGATGTCTGGGCCACTCGCGCCATCCAACTGGTCTCGCAGAACATCGTTCGAGTCGTCGAAGACTCCTCGGATGATGAGGCACGATCGAGCATGCTGCTGGCGGCTACCTTTGCTGGCATCGGCTTCGGGAACTCCGGTGTCCATCTGGCCCACGGCATGTCCTATCCTGTGTCGGGGATGGTGCGCGACTACGTACCAGCGGGCTATGTCTCCGACCATCCCATCATCCCTCATGGTATGGCAGTGGTGCTGAACGCTCCCGCTGTCTTCCGCTTCACAGCGCCGGCCGATCCGGCGCGGCATCTCTATGCAGCGCAACTAATGGGTGTCGATACCACTGGAGCGGAGCCAGCAGACGCTGGTGACCTGCTCAGCGGGGCTATTGTGGAGTTGATGCGCAGAACGGAAATGCCCAATGGCCTGAGCGCGGTCGGATTCGGCCCCGATGATGTTCCAGACCTGGTGGCTGGAACGCTGCCTCAACACCGGGTGGTCAAGCTGACTCCCCGAACGGTTCGCGAGACCGACCTGGAGCAGCTCTTCGCGCAAGCAATGACCTGCTGGGAAAACTAGCACATCGCGGCGGAAAACCTTCGGTAGTTACAGGACAAGCGCCGGTTGAGCACTTGTCCTGTACGGCCAAGTACAGGGTAACTTCGTAGCGCCAGCGGAGAAGTGTATCGAAACCAATCGTTTGCTGTCCAAAACAGTGCTTTTCACAAGCCGCTTGGTTTCGATGATTCTGTTGAAAGATGCTCGTCCGGTGGGAGTCCCTAACTTGTTAGGGTGTTTCTCGTCCACAAAATGACGCCCCGGTGGGGACAGCCCCAACAAGGTGCAACCTGCGGTTGCCTGGGAGTCCGGCGCTCCCAAGTGGGGATCTGTCCCACGATCCGACGTTTTTCAACAAAGTCTTCGATACGTCGCGGAGTTTATCCTGAGCCTGTCGAAGGGCTCCTACTCAACCGGCGCTCTCGCCCAACGCCTAACTGGGGAAGGACTTACGCCCACTTGTACTAGCCTATGCCTGCGGCGCAAGGAGCCGAGGAGGCTATGGTCAGAAATGAGACGCGGTTTCCCTGCGGAGCATCCTACTATCCACTAGCGTAATAGTTGTGCAATCACAAGCGATTTCGCCTCGCAGGTGACAAATCGGCAAGCGTTCAGGTGCCAGGCGCTTTCACCGAGGATTTCACAGCAGAAGCGCTTTTCAAATTGTCTTCAGCGTTCGGACAGATGGCCTTTTCGGAAGTGCCTGGCACCTTAGCAGCTCTTCCCAACGATAGCCTGAACGGTTACACAAATCGCAAACGTTGAAAAGGGGCAAGGTCAATTCCCCGGCCCCTGGCAGTGGTTCCAACGGGCTCAGCCAGAGACGCACTCGGATAGGCGTGGCGCAAACCCCATCGCTGGGGTGCTGTCGCCAGTTTACGAGGGCGGTGCTTCATCAATCATCGGAAGTTGGTCGGTGCATCGGGGGTTAGAAGATGTCGTCAAGAGAGTATATGACCCCTCGGGAGAGGGTGGCATGCAGTCTGCGCCATGAGGCGCCGGATCGGGTGCCCCTTCACCTGAAGGCCGAGAAGGAAGTCTGGCCCCAACTGCGTGCCTATCTGGGTGTCGACGATGACGGCTGTCGCGCAGGGGTAATGGACAGACTTGGCGTGGACATTCGCCCCATAGCACCAACCTATGTTGGGCCTGAGCCGAAGCGATTGGCCGATGGCTCCTTCATTGATCCTTGGGGTTTCCACCGCAAGGTTGTGGAGCACAAGTTTGGCAGCTACTACGAGTATGCTAGTTTCCCACTGGCCAACGCGCAGACTGTCGAAGATGTGGAGAGCTTCGCCTGGCCCCAGCCAGACTGGTGGGAGGTGGGCGCCATTCCCGACCAGATCGACCAGATCAACCAGGACACCGAATACTGCATTCTGTACGAGGCCGGCAGCGTCTTCGAGATGGGCTGGGGACTCCGGGGTTTGGAGCAATTCTTGATGGATATGATGTTGCAGCCCCATCTGTCTGAGGCCATCCTGGGCCATTGGGCTGACTTCTGGGTCGAGTTGAACCGAAGGGTGCTAGAGGCTGCCGGAGGACGGGTGGACATCGCCTGGACGTGGGATGATGTGGGAACGCAACATGGCCCGCTGATGTCGCCGTCCCTCTGGGAGGCGCAGATCAAGCCGCATCACGTGCGGATCAACAGGGCGCTCAAGGAGTATGGCGTCACGCTCATGTACCACAGTTGTGGCAGCATCGTCCCTTTCATTGAAGGCTTCATAGATATGGGAGTGGAGGTTCTCAACCCGCTGCAGCCGCGTCCGAAGGGCATGGACCTGCCCTGGATCAAGGCCACCTACGGCGACCGGCTGTCGTTCCACGGGGGGATGGACATCCAGCACACGCTCCCGTATGGCTCACCAGAGGACGTCGCTGCCGAGGTCAAGGACCGAATCGAGGTACTGGGAGCCGGAGGAGGGTACATCCTAGCCCCGGCTCACATGCTTCAAGCAGATACGTCACCAGAGAACATCGTGGCGATGTTTGATACGGCTAGAAGGACCCCGGTGCCCGGCCATACCCCCAAACGCTCCTGAAGGGATGCGTGGGGAAGCTTGGGGAAACTCATGCTGACGATTGAAACCGCGCCTGGAGAGCCAAAGCTGGCTGTCCACCTACGTGGACGCCCGGTTGGAAGTCCTGGAGAAGCGATTTCAGTCGCTGCTGCATTGGGAGGATTTGGAGTATGAATTCAAGACAGCGTCTTCTCAGTGTGCTTGAAGGCCGGATCCCAGATCGTGTGCCGGTGTTTGGCTGGATCGATCCGGCATTTCTAGTCGGCTATCTGGGGCGCACGGACTTCGATCCCATTATCGAGACTATCCGCGTGTCCAAGTCTTTTGGTTTCGATGTCATCGTGCGCACGTACTTGCCGGACGTGCAGACATGGGAGACCGATGAGTGGCGGTCAACCACGGAGATCGCGCACGAGGGTGGCTCGCAGCCGCGCACCAAGATCACCACGATCATTGAAACCCCTGAAGGTGAACTACGCAAAGCCACCGTCATCAGGGAGATTCGCCCTGGTTACTTCTTCTCCGATCCCGAGGAGTATCTGGTCAAAACACGCGACGACCTGCGTTTGATGGAGCGGCACCATGTCATCCGGCCGCCGGTGGACACGGCGGAGCTGGAACATGCTCTTGCTTGCATCGGCGACGACGGCATCGTAGTGACGTATGGTGGAGGTGCGGCCCATACTGGAGCTGCTCTGTATCTCCGTGGCCTGGAAAGGCTGACCATGGACGCTATTGACGACCCAGTCTTCTACGAGGGCTTGCTGAACTGGGCCATCGAATATGAGGTTGGGCGGCTCGATACCCTGGAGCAGCTCAAGCCCGACCTGTGCCAGGTTGGCGGGCTTATGGCCCAAGGCAATTTCCTCGGCCCTAACTTCTACCGCAAGCACGTGCTGCCCTATGATCGCCGCTACATTGAAGAGGTCCACCGCCACGGGCTACGGACAGTCTATCATAACTGTGGCTACAGCCGAAGCTTGTTGGAACTCTACACTGAGTTAGGCACCGACGCCTTCGAGACATTCCCACCGCCGCCAGTTGCTGATGGTGATATTGCCTACGTGAAGCAAGTGCTTGGGGACACAACGGTCCTACTCGGCAACATTGATCAGGTTCACCTCTTACGTGAGGGATCGCCCGAGGAGATTGCCAAAGTGGTTAAAGAAACGGTGCTTATCGGCAAAGAAGGCGGCCGCTACATTCTTATGACCTGTGATGAGGTCTATCACTCTGTACCCCTCGAAAGCCTACATATCATGGCAGAGGTAGGTAGAGAGTACGGTCGTTACGACTGAGACTGAGGCCGATGCCGATGTATGCTTCCACATCGGTAGCGGGCTGAGAAGATCATACAGGAGAATAGGCTAATGACAGAACGAGTCATCCTCGACTGCGACAACATGATGGGGCAGCCTTATCAGGAAGTGGACGATGGCCTGACACTGCTCTATCTGCTGGGTCGGCCGGACATCGAACTGCTGGGCATCACCACGACATTCGGCAATGGCCCTATTGACAAGGTCCACCCACTCACTGAACAATTGCTGAGTGACCTGGGGCGTGAGAACATTCCGCTCTTCAAGGGCGAAGGGAAGCGAGGGCAGCCCCCCACCGAGGCGGCCCGCTTCCTGGCCGACATGGCCGCGGCCCATCCCGGCGAGATCACCCTGCTGGCCACCGGCCCGCTGGGCAACCTGCGTGCTGCTGCCGAACTCGATCCCGACTTCTTCAGCAACCTGAAACAGATCCCAATCATGGGTGGCTATCTGCATCCACTGCGTCTCGGCTGGCGCAACGTCGGGGAGATCAACCTGTCGTACGATCCTGAAGCCTCGCACACCGTGCTGAACGCTCCCTGTCCCGTCACGCTGATGAACGCGCACACCTGCCTGCAAGCCTCATTCAATTGGCTAGATCTGAGGCGGATCCGCCACTGGGGTCCCAAGACACGGCGTCTCATGCGCCAATGGCTGCTGGCCCTCGCCATTGGCTGTGGTCTGCCTCGCTTCTACCTGTGGGATTTGCTGCCGGCGGTCTACATCTCGTTCTCTGAGCTATTCGATGAGAACCCCGTCTGGGTACGATCTACCGTGGAGGATCTGGAGACAGGTAGCATCATTCTGGCAGATGATGAGGAGGTGGAAGGAGCCCGGATCAACATGCCCGCACAGATCCTGGATCCGAAGCGATTCAATGAGATTCTCTTCGAAGCCTGGGCGAAGGTGCAGATAGGTTGATGGCCCAACGAGTGATCTGCGACTGCGACAACACGCTGGGCGTGCCTGGCAGGCCGATCGACGACGGGCAGGCGCTGCTGTATCTGTTGGGACGGCCGGACATTGAGTTGCTGGGCGTCACGACGACCTTCGGCAATGGCCCCATTGAGGAAGTGCATCCCGCGACCGAGC
This sequence comes from uncultured Anaerolineae bacterium, assembly GCA_964461615.1. GTDB lineage: Bacteria > Chloroflexota > Anaerolineae > VGOG01 > VGOG01 > CAZVCJ01. The sequence continues at coordinate 10,610 of CAYWWC010000031.1, read as the reverse complement.
GGTTTCTGTTGGACGTTGGGCGTGCTGACATCCCGTTGTTTGAGGGCGAAGGTGAGCGGGGTCAGCCGCCCACAGCCGCGGCCCACTTCCTGGCCGAGAGTGCCGCCGCTAATCCCGGGGAGATCACACTGTTGGCCATTGGCCCGCTGGGCAATCTGCGTGCTGCCGCCGAACTCGACCCCGGGCTCTTCCAGAACCTCAATCAGATAGCGATCATGGGCGGCTACCTGCACGCCCTGCCCATTCCTGGTTGGGGGCAGGTCCCGGAACTGAACTTTTCGTCAGACCCTGAGGCCGCGTATGTCACGTTGAATGCCGGCTGCCCGGTCACTCTGATGAACGCCCACGTCTGCCTGATGGCTCCCTACGGACTCGGCGACCTGGCCAGCATAAAACATTGGGAGGGAAGCGGCATATATCGGTCCGTCTGGGACTGGCTGGTGGAGTGCGAACGGCGCCATAGCGGTGCCACCGAGTACCTTTGGGATGTGCTGCCGGCAATCTACATCTCGTACCCCGAGTTGTTTGATGACAACCCGGTGTGGGTGCGCTCCACTGTGACAGACTTGGAGACGGGTACGATCGTCATTGCGGACGAAAGGGGTGGCGCCCTTGTGAACATGCCCTCACGCATCTTAGATCTGGATCGATTCTATGCCATCCTTTGTGACGCCTGGGCACAAGTGAAGCTCAACCCATGAGCGCCCTGATTGACGGAGAGGAGTATGAGAGCCATGAATCACGATGACATTCTGGTTCGTGTTGCCTGGCTTTATTATATTGAAGGCCTCACGCAGCAGGAGATCGGTGATCGGCTTCACCTGCCCCGCGTCAAGGTGATTCGTCTGCTGAAGAAAGCTCGTAACGAAGGTGTTATCAAATTCCGCATTGCCAAATCCACTGCCCATTTAGAGCTTGAGAGAGAACTCCGCCAGCATTTCGGCCTGAAGGACGCCCTTGTCATTCCCACTCCATTGGAGAAAACGAGTCTGCGAACCGCTCTTGGCGAGGCGGCAGCGCGGTATCTGCAGGGTCTCTTCCGCCCTGGCCTGGTGGTGGGCTTAGGGATGGGACGGACATTGGCTGAGATACCCCGCTTTGTGGAGCCCAATCCCGACGCCAGGTGCGTCTTCGTGGAAATGGTGGGCGGCGCCAGCAGGGCCGATCTGGGATTCGACACCTACAACGTCAGTGGGAGACTTGCCGAGTGCTGTGACGGTGTTGCAGAGCACGTCCTCTCGCCAGTAGTAGTGGAGAGCGCAGAGGTCCAAGCAGCGTTGTTGCAGGACCCTCAGATCGTTGCGACGTTGGAAAAAGCCACACAGTGTGACGTAGCGATGGTGGGCATCGGCAACACGGGCGAAGATATGCTCCTGTTCCACCTGGGATACTGCGATCATGATACCGTTCGCGACCTGCAGGCCAGAGGTGCAGTGGGTGATATCATAGGACACTTCTTCGATATCCATGGGCAACCGGTGGTCTGTGAGCTGGATGACCGACTCATTGCCCTCAGCCTGGACCAGCTTCATGCCATACCCATCGTCACCGCTATCGCCGGTGGCGCGGAAAAGACTGAGGCGATTTTGGGCGTCCTGCGTGGCTCACTTGTTGATGTGCTCATCACGGACATGGAGACCGCACAAGCGGTACTGGAAAAGAGCCGCGAGGCCCATTTGTGTCAACCTAAGCTCTGAGCCCCGTCCCCGGGGCGGCCCGGGGACGGGCTTTGAGCCTTAAGTTGACACTGATGCCGCGAGGCCCGATGCTAGAAGGATACACGAGGGATTCAGCAATGGCTAATATGGCTAATACTATGATGATGCACGCTGTCGTTGTTCGCGGCGGCAGACACTTCCACTATGAACAGATTGAAAAGCCGCAAGCTGCGCCCGGGGAAATCGTTATTCGAGTAGATGCTGCGGGCATCTGCGCCGCCGACCGCAAGATACACAGCGGCAGCCATCCCTGGCAATTGCCCGATCCCTACCTCCCCGGCCACGAGTATGTGGGCACGGTGATGGAGATGGGCGAGGGCGCAGCCGAATATACCGGTGTGGGCCTCGGCGACCGCGTCACGGCGGAGATCATCGTGCCCTGCCGGACGTGTTGGTTTTGCCAGCGGGGGATGCATCATCTTTGCGACCGGCCGGGCGTGTGCGTCGGTGCCTGGGCTGAGTACCTGAAGATCCCCAGCACCGCCCTTGTGCACCGTGTGCCAGACGACTTGCCATTGGAGGAAGCAACACTCATCGAGCCCCTTTCCTGCTCCATCCACGGCATCGAGTTGGCCAACATCGGTCTGGCCGATACCGTGGTCATCGCCGGGATGGGGGCTATCGGCATGGGCATGCTCCAGGTAGCTCGCCTCAAGACGCCTCGTCTGCTGATCGGCCTGGACATAGACGATGGCCTGCTCAGGATCGCCCAGGAGTTGGGGGCCGACCACGTCTTCAACCCAGCCCGAGATGATGTCGTGGCTGAGATCACGGCTCTCACCGATGGCCGTGGCTGCGACATTTACGTCGAGGCCTCAGGCAGCCCCAGGTCCATACAGACTGGCCTGGAAACGCTGCGCAAAGCAGGGCGGCTGGTGATATTCGGCGTCTACGGGCATGAGGCAACGGTGGACTTCAATCTGGTAAGCGAGTTCAAAGAGTTGGAAATCGTGGGCGGTCACCTCAGCCCTAACACCTACCCGTTGGCCATTCGCTACCTGGCCCAGGGACTGGTGAACGCCAAACCGATGATCACGCATGTATTCCCCTTGAGTGAGTTTGAGGAAGCCATTGCCGTTAAGGGTCAGCCAGGTGTCACTTCCATCAAGACTGTTTTGATTCCCTAGTCCCAATACCTTTCAAATAAGCGCCGCCGGTCGAGTAGCGGCTTGGGTTGAGTAGCCGAAGGCGTATCGAAACCAGCGTATCGAGACCAAGGCACGGCCCATGCAATGCAGGAGCCTCAGATGACAGCTAAGTTGGTCTTGACCATTGACGTCGGAACGGGTAGTTCACGGGCCTGCGTGTTCTCTGTGCGGGAGAATCGGGTGTTGGCCGTTGCGGCCCACGATAATCCTGTGGGCCACCCGATGCCATATCGGGCTGAATTCGATCCTGCCCGATGGTGGCAGGCCATCGTCAAGGCCATAGCCGAGGCGGTGGACAAGGTTGGTCGGCCTGGTAGCGATTATCTGGGCATCACGGTCACCAGCTTGCGCCAGGGCTTCGTCCTGCTGGATCGTGACGATGATCCCGTCGCTCCTGGCGTGCTGAACTACGACCGGCGCGGGGCTGACTATTGCGAGGTTATCGAGTCCTATCTGGACATCGAAGAACTATATCGGCTCACCGGCCACTGGCATGCACCTGAACTCACTCTGCCCAAACTACTGTGGTTCCGCGCTGAACGGTCTGACGTTTGGAAGAAGGCGGACTCCTTTCTGTTTATCCACGACTGGGTTCTCTACCAGTTGTGTGATGAGAAAGGTACCAATCCCACGCTGACCTCTGCCGGCCAGATGGCCGATGTGCAGGCTCGCACCTGGGCAGAGGATTTGCTGCGTGGCCTGAATCTGCGAACCGATCTGCTGCCGCCAGTTTATGAAAGCGGCGCTCGATTGGGAGGCCTGCGACCTGAGGTGGCTCGCGTCATCGGCCTGGCAGCGGGTACGCCAGTGCACGTGGGCGGCGGCGATGCGCAGTTCGGCTGCCTGGGAGTGGGCGGCATGGAGCCGGGGCAAGCAGTCATCGTCGGCGGCTCCACGACGCCGATCATGATGACGGCCGATCGTGCATTGTTCGATCCCCTGCGCTATCCGTGGGTCAGCGCTCATCTGCGGCCCGAACTGTGGGCCGTAGAGACCAACGCCGGTCACACAGGCATGATCTACAAGTGGTTCCGTGACACCTTCGGCCAGGCGCAAGTAGCAGAAGCCCGAAGACGCGGGGAGGACGTCTATGCGGCCTTGGATGAACTTGCGGCGGATGCCCCCATCGGCTCCGGCGGCCTATTAGTGGTGGCGACCAACCCCCGCTGGGCACGGGATACCTGGCAGCGCAAAGCACCCTACACGCTGTACAACTTCAGCGTGAGCCACCAACTGGGCCATGTGGCTCGGGCGATCCTCGAGAGCGTCTGCTACGGTGTGCGTGGCAATTTGCAGCAATTGGAGAGGGTCGCCGGCGAGCCCTTTGAGACAGTGCTGTTCACCGGCGGCTGTGCCAGAGCACCTCTGTGGGCACAGATGATGGCCGATGTGCTTGGGCGTCCGCTGCGCGTGCCACAAATGGCCGAACCAGCCGCATCGGCCGGAGCGCAGCTCGTCCTGTGGGGCCAGGGAATTGCAGACGTGCTACCCAAGCCGCCGGTTACCGTCTATGAGCCTGACCTGACACGCACACAGCAGTACGAGCCGTACTATCGAGCTTACCTGGACGTATTCGAGAAGATGCAGAAGTACTTCACTGCATAGAGAGTTCGCAGCCCATGACGAAACAAGCACTTGTGCTGGCCGAGTTCGACCCGGACGCCATCCCCGATCTGGAAGCGCTGGGCTACACCGTAGAACTTGGCGGGTGGGGACAGACCCATCATGCGCTAACAGAAGATGAATTGGTCAGGCTGATACCTGGCGTCTCTCTGCTTGTTGTTGAGGTAGAGCAGGTCACCGAGAACGTGATCGCAGTTGCAGAGCGGCTGGGAATCATCACCGCCTGCCGGTCGCAACCGGTCAACGTGAACGTGGCTGCGGCTACCGCGCGGGGGATAGCGGTGCTCAGCACGCCAGACCGCAACACGGATTCGGTGGCGGAGTTCAGCCTGGGCCTCATCCTGGCCCTTGCCCGCAACATCTTCCTAGCCGATAGACATCTGCGAGAGCATGGCTGGTACGTGGGTGATGAGATACCCTACTTTCACTTCCGTGGACCCGAACTAGCTGGAAAAACCGTGGGGCTGGTGGGGTGTGGGAATATCGGGAGACAACTAGCTCGGCGCGCTCAGGCATTGGGGATGAATGTGCTTGCTTACGATCCCTACCTTGCCCAAGGCGATCTGGACGGCATGGCACGCCTGACCACATTGGAAGAAGTTCTGGCCCAGGCCGATTTTCTCTCACTCCATGTCCCTCTTAACGACGAGACAAGGGGACTGATCGGCGAGGTGGAGCTGGCGCGGATGAAACCAAGTGCCTACCTGATCAACAGCGCGCGCGCCGCAGTGGTGAATGAGATAGCCCTGTACGACGCGCTCCGGGAGCGCCGGATTGCGGGAGCAGCGCTAGACGTTTTCTGGCAGGAGCCTCTGCCAGTTGACAGTCCGTGGTTAGAACTGGACAATGTGATCCTTACACCGCACCTGGCTGGTGCAGCCGATGATGTCAAAGTGCACCAGTCAGCGATGGTCATTGAGGATGTAAGAACACTCCTGAACGGAGGATGCCCAGCACGCCTGGTCAATCCAGAAGTGCTCTAACCTGGCTCATCGCGCGATAGCTCCTGCATCACAAAGTGGGCCCGCCCGTTCAGACCGCCAAGCAGTTCAATTGAGACATCGATCGAAGGCCACCGATCCCTCGATGGGCGAAGGTCTCCGACCGAGCCCGCCAAGGCCGCCAACCCTCGATGGGCAAGGGTCTCCGACCGAGCCCGCCGAGGCCGCCAACCCTCGATGGGCAAGGGTCTCCGACCGAGCCCGCCGAGGCCGCCAACCCTCAATGGGCAAGGGTCTCCGACCGAGCCCGCCGAGGCCGCCAACTCTCGATGGGCAAGGGTCTCCGACCGAGCCCGCCGAGGCCGCAACCCTCGATGGGCAAAGGTCTCCGACCGAGCCCGCAGAGGTCGCCAGCCCCTCGATGGGCGATGGTCTCCGACCGAGCCCTCCCGCCTTCGACCGTGGAGGAGAACTAGAAGAATAGAGGTCCCAATTATGGAATTGGAACACCAGCGATTAACAGAGATGCTTAAGAAAATGTACGAAATCCGCTACTTCGAAGAAAAGGCGGAAGCGCTTTATATCCATGGACTGGTTCACGGGACAATGCACCTTTCGGTCGGGCAAGAGGGCTCAGCGGTAGGAGCCGTCTTTGCCCTCGATCCGGACGATTACATCCTGAGCACCCATCGTGGACACGGCCATTGCATCGCCAAAGATGCGGACATGAACCTGATGATGGCCGAGTTCATGGGGAAGGAGACGGGCTACTGCCGTGGCAGGGGCGGCTCCATGCACATCGCCGATGTCGAGGCCGGCAACCTGGGAGCTACCGGCGTAGTCGGTGACGGCATCCCCATCTCCGTGGGCGTGGGGTTGAGCATTCAGTTGCAGAACCAGAACAAGGTTGTGCTCTGCTTCTTCGGCGACGGGGCTGCCAACACAGGTGGCTTCCATGAGGCACTGAACATGGCTTCCATCTGGGAGCTGCCGATAGTCTTTCTGTGCGAGAACAATCAATACGCCATGTCAACCTCGGTGAAGAAGGCATTCTCCATCGAGAACATTGCTGATAGGGCGGCGGGTTATGGGATGCCAGGAGTGGTGGTGGACGGGAATGACATCCTGGCCGTCTACGAGGCTGTGAGAGGTGCGTGCGAGCGAGCCCGCCGAGGTGACGGGCCAACGCTCGTCGAGTGCAAGACCTACCGCTGGAAGGGACACTCCAAAAGCGACCAGCAGCGATACCGCACCCGAGAAGAGGTGGCGACTTGGAAGGAGAAAGACCCCATCGCCCGCTTCCGAGCCCGGCTCATTGAGGAGGGAGTGATAAAAGAGGAGGAAGCCCAGATGATCGAGGAGGAGGCGCAGGAGATAATCGAGGCGGCCGTTCGCTTCGCTCAGGAGAGCCCCGAGCCGTCCCTGGAGGGGATTGAGGAGGAGGTGTACGCTTAGATGATGATGAGGGAGATTACCTACGCTGAGGCTATCCGTGAGGCCCTGAGGCAGGAGATGCGCCGCGATGAGAGGGTCTTTTTACTTGGAGAGGACATCGGCATCTACGGCGGAGCCTTCGGGGTGACCTATGGCTTGCTAGAAGAATTCGGCGAGGAGCGAGTGCGTGACACACCCATCTCGGAACAGACCATCGCCGGGGCAGCCACTGGAGCGGCGCTCACGGGGATGCGTCCCGTGGCCGAGATCATGTTCATGGATTTCGTCGCCCTGGCGCTGGAGCAATTGGCCAATCAGGCGGCCAAGATCCACTTCATGTTCGGCGGAAAGGCAAAGGTCCCCATGGTACTGCGCACCCCTGCCGGCTCGGGGACGGGCGCGGCACAACATCACTCTCAGAGCCTGGAGGCCTGGCTTGTCCATGTGCCTGGCCTGAAGGTGGTTATGCCCAGCACTCCCTACGATGCCAAGGGACTCCTCATTTCTGCCATCCGAGACGACAACCCGGTTATATTCGTCGAGCACAAACTCCTCTACAGCACGAAGGGAGCCGTTCCCGAGGAAGAGTACACTGTTCCCCTGGGCGTGGCCGACGTGAAGAGGCAAGGGAGCGACGTGACGGTGGTAGCCACCTCGATCATGGTCAAGAAGGCACTGGCGGCGGCGGAGAAGTTGGCTAAGCGGGAAGGGATAGAGGTGGAGGTTATTGACCCGCGCACGCTCAAGCCCTTGGACACCGAGGTCATCACCCAGTCGGTAGTGAAGACCGGCCGGGCCATCATCGTCCACGAAGCTCCTAAGACGGGCGGCTTCGGAGCCGAGGTGTCGGCTTGTATCACCGAGGGAGAGTCTTTCTTTTATCTTGAAGCCCCTGTGAAGCGCCTGGCGGGGATGGACGTGCCCATCCCCTACAACCGCAACCTGGAGAGGGGAGTCGTGCCTCAAGAGGAGGACATCATAGAGGCTGTGCAGGAAATTGTCGCCATGTAAGGACAACCCCAGTGACCCTTGATCGCCGAAGGTCTCCGACCGAGGCGAGAGGGACTCGGGCGCGGGACCGTGGAGGAGAACCTCCGGCGCCTATCGCAAAGGACAACCCTGGCGGTTGCCCACTATGGAGGATAGCTCAAATGGCAATGGAAGTGATAATGCCCAAACTGGGCATGACCATGGAGCAAGGAACCATCGTTCGGTGGCTCAGAGAGGAAGGCGACCAGGTCGAAAAAGGTGAGCCCATCCTGGAGATCGAGACCGACAAGGTGGTTATGGAGGTTGAGTCCCCCGCATCGGGCACCCTGGCAGGTATCAGCGCTGGTCCGGACGAAGTAGTACCCGTGACCGAGGTCATCGCCTACATCCTGAAGCCTGGCGAAAAGCTGGAGGCGGTGGCCAAACCGCCTGCCAAGGAGGCTGCCCCCCCACCAAAGGAGCAGGTTGCCGCCACCCCTCGCGCTCCTGCGCCAAAGAAGAAGATTGCCGTCACCCCCCGCGCCCGTCGACTGGCCAGGGAGCATGAAGTAGACCTGGCGCAGGTTCAGGGAAGCCGCCCTGGCGGAAGGATCGTAGAAGCCGACGTGATAGCCTTCATTGAGAAGCGGGAGGCTGCCAGGTCTCCGAAAGAAGCACTCAAGGTCAAGCCCAAAGTTAAAGTTAAGAAGAAAGTGCCTCTGAGAGGCCGACGAAAGATTATCGCTGAGCGAATGCAGGAAAGTGCCCAGGAGGCCCCCCACATCGCCTTGACTATGGAGGTTAACATGTCGGAGGCGGAGAGGGCGCGCCGGGGATGTTCCTTCACTGCCCTCATCGTCCAGGCCGTGGCCGACGCCCTGCGCCAGCACCCTATGGTCAACGCCTCGCTCCAAGGCGATGAGATCATCCTCTACGACGAAGTAAACGTGGGCGTGGCGGTGGCTACCAAAGAGGGCCTGCTGGTCCCTGTGGTCAAGAGGGCCGACGCCAAGAGCCTTTTCGAGATAGATGCCGAGATCAAGAGTCTAGCCCAGAGCGCCGGCGCAGGCAAGCTAACCCTGGAGGAAGTGAGCAGAGGCACCTTCACTGTCTCCAACCTTGGGATGTTCGGGGTAGACGAATTCCAGGCCATCATCAACCCACCCCAAAGTGCTATCTTGGCCATAGGTGCCATTGTCAAGAAGCCTATGGCTAAGGACGGACGAGTGGCTATCCGGCCGATGATGAAGATGACCATCTCCGCCGATCACCGAATTCTGGACGGAGCCACAGCAGCGGAATTCCTTCGGGATGTCAAAACCAGCCTGGAGAGGCTGACCGAAAAAGTGGAGGTCCGGGGGGCAGCGAAGATAGCCGTCATCGGGGGAGGCTTTGGAGGTTACGCAGCGGCCTTGCGGGCAGCTCAGTTGGGGGCCGAGGTCACTCTGATCGAAAAAGGCAAGCTTGGCGGCACCTGTCTTAATGCGGGTTGCATCCCTACCAAGATCCTTCTGGAAGCAGCGCAGCGCCTCATAGATTTGGAATCCATGAGCGAACATGGTATCAGAATTGATGGTTTTACCTTCGATCTGGACGCGCTGATGAAGCGAAAAGACAGGATAGTGAACCAATTGGTCAAGGGCATTGAGAAGCAACTCGACGATAGCGGTGTACGTGTGCTCAGGGGCGTGGCCAGTTTGGTCAGCGCCCATCAGTTGAGGGTCGAGCTGAATCATGGTGGTAGCGAGGAGATTGAGGCAACGGGAGTCATAGTAGCCACCGGATCAGCACCCGCCTCCATTGCTGGCTTAGAGGGCGCTCTAACCAGCAGAGAAGCGCTCTCCCTAACAGAGATGCCAAAGCACCTTGTTATTGTAGGCGGCGGCGCTATTGGGGTGGAATTCGCCTGCTTCTTCTCGGCTTTTGGCGCCGAAGTCACTATCGTAGAAGCCTTGCCGAGGATTTTGCCTGCCGAGGATAAAGACATAAGCCGAGGAATAACATGGCTCCTGGAGAGGCGAGGGGTGAGAATGCTCACCGATAGCCGCGTGAAGCGCATGGATGGCGATGAATTAGTGATCGTAACGCAAGAGGAAGAACGCCGCTTGAGGGCAGAGAGGATTCTCGTGGCAGTGGGCCGTGTCCCTTACACTGATGGATTAAACTTCGAGGCTCTGGGGGTCAAAACCCGTCAAGGCGCTGTCCTTGTTAACGAGCGTATGGAGACCAACGTCCCTGGCATCTATGCTGTTGGGGACGTAACGGGAAAGCATTTCCTGGCCCATGTGGCGTCAGCGGAGGGCGAGGTGGCCGCGGAGAACGCAGTGGGGCGTTTCAAGCAGATGGATCATACCGTGATTCCCCATTGTATCTTCAGCGTCCCCGAGGTGGCCGCAGTTGGGCTAACGGAAGAGGAAGCACGACAACAGGGACATGATGTGACCGTTGCAACTTTCCCGTGGACATCATCCGAGAAAGCTATCATAGAGGGCGAGATCGAAGGAATGGTCAAGATAGTAACAGCGGAGGGTCGTCTTTTGGGAATGCACATCTTGGGGCAGCAAGCCTCGAGCTTGATCATGGAGGGGGCCTTAGCTATGGCTGTCGGGGCGGAATTAGGGGGCCAGGAGCTATCGCGCATCGCCTCACTTATTCATCCTCACCCGACGCTGAGCGAAGCTATTGGGAAGATAGCGAATAATCACATTGTCAGTCACCCAGCTCCACCAGGCCGCGCCGCAGAGCGGTGACCACGGCGTGCGTCCGGTCATTGGCCT
>CAYWWC010000030.1:20431-24106 GCA_964461615.1 uncultured Anaerolineae bacterium | reverse complement strand
GGTAGCTCAGTAGTCCGAAACGAACTTGACTAGGTCGTCCGGAGGGTGTATAATAGAATGTGACGCGGGGTAGAGCAGTGGCAGCTCGTCGGGCTCATAACCCGGAGGTCGTTGGTTCAAATCCAACCCCCGCTACCTACTAACAAATAGCTGATGTTGGATAGCTTGTGGCGCTTCTTGGAAAAGGCTCAAGCTATCCGACATCAGCTATAAATTATCAACTAGATGGCGGCGTAGCTCAGTTGGCAGAGCGGGGGACTCATAAGCCCTAGGTCACTGGTTCAAGTCCAGTCGCCGCCACCTAAAAAGCCCCTCCAATCAGGAGGGGCTTTTTCCATTCATTGACTTGTCACTCGTTGCCCCATTACTCGCTAATACCAATAGAAGCTCCGTGTCGCGCTCATGGGGCTAATGTCAACGCCCTCCGGTGTTCCGTCTGATCCGGTGTGTGTCTGGCGCATTATGGTGACATCCCAACGGAGGAGACGAGGTTCAATGTCCGCCGGGGGGTATAGGTCGGCCGGCACTCGCCAACTCGTGGTCCTGGTCCAGACGTCGGGCGGCTGGGCGGCTCCCTCGGTCACATATCGCAGACTCAGAACGTACCATTCGTCGTTGGCCAGGATGCCTACCGAGGCCCAGTTCAGGACGATGACTTCGTCCCCTCCCCGAAAGACCCGACCGTCGGCGGGGGCGAGCAGAGCCGGGGCCGGGTATGGAAACGCTGACGTGGGGGTAGGCATGGATTGGGGGGTGGCCGAGGGAGAGGGCGTCATCGTCGGCGTCATCGTCGGTGTCATCGTCGGCGTCACCGTTGGCGTCACCGTTGGCGTCACCGTTGGCGTGGGTGTAGGTTCCGGCGTAGATGAAGGCTCCGGCGTAAGTGTCGGCTCTGCCGTGGATGTGGTGGTTGGAGTGGGTGTCCCCCAGGATATGATTAGTTCCTGACTGACCTGGATCAGCACGGGATCCGCGATACCGTTGGCTATCATGAGATCCTCGACCGTGGTTCCGTATAGAGCGGCGATGGAGTACAAGCTATCCCCGGCCTGGATCACGTAGGTGATCACCGTGCCTTCGGAGATGACTGGCATTTCATGGATCATCCCCCCCGTAGCCCCGGCGGAGGGGATGATCAGTTGTTGTCCGATGCTCAAGATCGTTGACGGAGTCAGGCCGTTGGCTTCCAAGATGGCCTCTACGGTGGTGCCATACATGGCCGCTATCGAGGAGAGGTTATCGCCACGTTTCACGGTGTAGATGATGGGGGTTGGCGTGGGGGTTCTGGTAGGGAGCGGGGTAGAGGTAGAAGTGGGCGTAGGGGTGGACGTAGCTGTAGGTGTTGATGTTGCTGTGGGGGTAGGGCTGGCTGTTGGTGTGGCTGTTGGTATGGCTGTTGGTGTGGCTACTGGTGTGAAGGTAGGTGTAGCAGTAGGAGTGGCTGTTGCTGTGGCTTTGGCCGTGGCCGTCGCTGTGGCCGTTGCTGTTGCCGTCGCCGTCGCTGTTGGTGTCGTGGTTGGGGTTAGAACTACGCTCGTCGTCTCCGGCTTCCGCTGGAACCAAAACACCAGCAGGACTGCCAGACTCGTCAAGATAATAGCAGCCAAAAATGCTGCCGAAATGAAGATCGGAATCGAGATCCGTCTTCTAGGCTGGAGCCTTTTGAGAGGGGCTCCGCACATCAGGCACACTTTGGCGCTCTGAGCAACCTGAGCCCCGCAGGTTGGGCAGAACCTTTTCTCCTCCGCCATCCTATCTCGCTTTCACCTTAGGCCCAGTTCGTCGGCAATGCCTTGCATGGCCGAAAGGACTGTGGCGATGTGCTCGTTCAAATCCACACCCAGGTCCGCAGCCCCTTCCTCAATGTCCTCCCGATGCACTCCTCGTGCAAAAGCCTTGTCTTTCCACTTTTTCTTGATTGACTTGATTTTCACGTCCATGATGCTCTTGGAGGGCCGCACCAGGGCCACGGCCACAATGAGTCCCGTTAGTTCGTCCACGGCGTAGAGGGTTTTGTCCATCAGGCTCTTGCGGGACAGCCCCAGGTGGTCGCCGTGGGCTCGGACGGCGTAGACGATGTCCTCAGGCCAGCCCAACTCCTCCAGGAGCTTCGCTCCCCAGGCCGGGTGTTCCTCAGCGGTGGGGTGCTGCTCGTAGTCGAAGTCGTGGATGAGGCCGGTGACGCCCCATCTCTCCTCGTCCTCGCCGAATTGGCGAGCATAGGCCCGCATGGCTGCCTCTACTGCCAGGGCGTGCTTGATCAAGTTCTTATTCTTGGTGTACTCGGTGAGCAAAGCCCAAGTTTGTTCTCGATCCATGTCTATCGCTGCCTCCCTATCTCCATTTCTGATTGAAAGATTTGTTGCCTTCGTGTGAATTCGTGAAATTCGTGGCAGAATAAAAAAGTGTCCGGTAGTGAAGGGAAAGAATCAGGTGATAGTATATTACAAAAAGCCATCTACGTCAAACGCGCTCGTTTCAAGAGCGCGTTTCACTTTCGACTACGCTCAGGGCAGGCTTCGATACCCACTCCGCGCTACTCAGGATGCTCGAGTAAGATTATCAGAGCATGTTGCTCCCAAACTGAAATGCGCCTCCGAGGACATCGGGTGCTTGACAGCCTGTTGAAAACGTGGTACAATTTAAACGTTTAAGCAGCGGGGTAACAGGCCCCGCATTTCTTAGCTGGGTCAGTTAAACGTTTAAGCGAGGTGGGATGCCGACAATTAAGGATGTTGCTAAAGATGCTGGTGTCTCTATCGCCACGGTGTCGTACGTGCTCAACGATAGCGGCACCGTGGGCGATGATACGCGGCAACGCGTATTGCAGACCGTGCAAAAGCTGGGCTATCGGCCCAGTGTCATTGCCAAAGGTCTGCAAGCCCGCAAAAGTCGCATGATTGGCTACTCCTGGCGTCCGGTGCCGCCCGATCAGTTCAACCCCATCCTGGAGAAGTTCATCCACAGCATGGCCGAGGCCGCCGCCCGGCACGATTATCACGTCCTGACCTTCCCCTGTCCCGACCCGCACGACGAGGTGGATGTCTACCGCGAGATGGTGGGAAGCGGTCGGGTTGACGGCTTTGTCCTCCCCAACACCAACCTCAACGACCGTCGCATCCGCTACCTGCTGGATGAGGGGTTCCCCTTCATCGCCTTTGGCCGCTCCAACCTCGAATGGGACTTCCCCTGGGTGGATGTGGACGGCGCCGATGGCCTGCAACAGGCAGTCAACCATCTGGTGGAACTGGACCACCAGAACATCGCTTGTCTGGCTTGGCCAGAGGCCTCGCTCACCGGGCAGTATCGCCTGGATGGCTATCAGGCAGCCATGGCCAGCGCGGCCTTGCCGGTGGATCCAGCCTGGGTCATCCGCATCCAAAACGACTACCAACACGCCTACCGCGTTACTCAGATTTGGCTGCACCTGCCGCCCGACCGGCGGCCCACGGCAGTGGTGGCCCTCACTGATCTTATGGCCATCGGCGTGATCAACGCCGCAACTGATGCCGGTGTGACGGTCGGGCAAGACCTGGCAGTGGTCGGTTTTGACGACGCCCCGATCGCCGGTTATCTGCGCCCCTCCCTTACCAGCCTCCGCCAGCCCATCGCCGAGGTCGGGGAACGGGTGGTGACCATGCTGATAGACCTGGTGCGCGGCGAGACGCTGTCGCC
>CAYWWC010000030.1:0-20331 GCA_964461615.1 uncultured Anaerolineae bacterium | reverse complement strand
TACCTGGGGACGCGCGGCGCCTTCGAGGAGGGGTATCCTGGCGCCCGACCGGCCACCCTGATCCACGGTGTGTTCGACGATGCGCCGATCGTGCACACCGAACTGGCCAACGCGCCCGATTGGCTACCCTTCGAGCTGCTGGTGCAGGGAGAGCGTTTCGGCATGGATCGGGGGGAGCTGCTGGACTACCGGCGGACACTGGATCTGCGGCGGGGGCTGCTGCTCCGTGAGGTCCGCTGGCGCAGCCCGGCCGGGCATACAGTGGACATCCACATCGAGCGATTCGCCAGCCTGGCCGACCCACACCTGGCAGCTATCCGCTACCAGGTGACACCCCTCGATTTCGACGGTTGGATCGAGTTCCGAGCCGGCATCAACGGCCACGTGGACAACAATGGCTGGCTGCACTGGGATAGGGTGGATCAGGGAAACGAGATAACTACAGTGTGGTTGCACAGCCGCACCCGCGACTCCGGCCTGGAGCTGGGCCAGGCAGCAGGACTGTTGATCCGAGGCGGCCGTGAGGTGCGAAGGCAGGTGATGGATTGTCACAACAACCCCACTTTCGTGGCCAAATGTCGAGTTGAGCAAGGCAACATGGTCGTCGCCGAAAAACTGGTCTCGATCTTTACCTCACGCGACTTGGAGCACGGTACCGTCGTTGACGCAGCTCTGGACAAATGGGAGCAACTGTTCGAGACCCGGTCATATTATGAGAAGCTCCGTGACGCTCACGAGGCGGCCTGGGCCGGAGTGTGGGCCGCTTCAGACGTGCTCATCGAAGGGGACGACGCCGCGCAGCGGGCCGTGCGCTACAATCTTTTCCAACTGATCATCGCCGCACCCCGCCATGACGACCGGGTGAGCATCCCAGCTAAAACACTGAGCGGCTTCGGCTATCGGGGGCACGTTTTCTGGGACACCGACATCTTCATCGTCCCCTTCTTCATGTACACGCAGCCAGAGATTGCCCGCAACCTGCTGATGTACCGTTACCACACGCTGCCCGGCGCGCGGAGTAAAGCAAAGGAGAACGGCTACGAAGGCGCCCAGTACGCCTGGGAGAGCGCGGCTACCGGCGACGAGACGACGCCCCGTTGGGTGCCTGTCCCTGCGGGGGAATTAGTTCGCATCTGGACCGGCGACATTCAAATCCACATCAGCGCCGACGTGGCCTACACGGTCTGGCGCTACTGGCAGGTTACCGGCGACGACAGGTTTATGCAGGGCTACGGCGCGGAGATCATCCTCGATACCGCTGTCTTCTGGGGCAGCCGCGCGGAGTACAACGCCGAGCGGGATCGCTACGAGATCAGCGACGTCATCGGCCCCGATGAGAACCACGAGCACGTGAACAACAACGTCTTCACCAACCGCATGGTGCAGTGGCATCTGGAGACGGCTCTGGAGACGCTGGCCTGGCTGCGGCGTGAGCACCCCGACGGAGCGGCCGAGCTGGAGGAGCAGTTGGATCTGAGCCCAGAGCGCCTGGCTCATTGGGCCGACATCATCGGTTGCCTGCACATCTTGCAGGACCCGGAGACGGGGCTGATGGAGCAGTTTGAGGGATTTTTCGAATTGGAAGATATTGACTGGGAAGCTTTGGAGCCCCGACGGCGGTCTATCCAGTCACTACTGGGGATCGAACGCACCAATCAGGTGCAGGCGCTCAAGCAGGCGGATGCACTGATGCTCCTGTACCTGCTGGGCGACCGCTACGACCTGGAGACCAAGCGAGTCAACTGGGACTACTACCAGCCACGCACCGATCACACCTATGGCTCATCGCTCGGCCCGGCCATCCACGCCATTCTGGCCTGCGAGCTGGGCATGCCTGAGGTGGCTTACGAACACTTCATGCGCGCTGTGCTGGTGGACCTGGAGGACGTGCGGGGGAACTCAGCCGAAGGCATCCACGGCGCTTCGGCCGGCGGGGTGTGGCAGGCGGTGGTCTTTGGCTTCGCAGGTTTGCGGCTCACGGCCGAAGGCTATACCGTCAACCCACAACTGCCGAGCACTTGGCGGCGGCTGGCCTTCAGCTTCCGGCGCCACGGCCTGGAAGTGCGCGTTGACCTCCCGGACGGTATTTATCATCGAGAGGGGGTGATGTAGGAAGGAGGACGGGGCGGAGCTAACGGTATCGGGCTGGGGCGGCGAGTCGGAGCAGAACATCGTCAGCGATTCCATCGCTCGCTTCAACGAGCACTATCCTGACATCAAGGTGAACTTCGAGCCGATTCCCGCCGACTATCAGACCAAGCTGAAGGCAGCCATGGCCGGCGGCGCAGCGCCCGACGTGTTCTATGTGGACGCCGACCTGATGACCGCCTTCGGTCGCAACGGGCAGTTGCTTGCTCTTGACGACTACATGGCTCAGGCCGGAGTCAAGCGCAGCGACTACATCCAGGCGTTGCTGTCCATGTTCACCTACGAGGGGACGACCTACGGCCTGCCCAAGGACTTCGGCAGCCTGGGCCTGGTCTACCTGCCTGAGTTCTTCGAGCAGGCGGGTATCCCCGAGCCCACGGCCGACTGGACCTACGATGACCTGAAGGCGGCGGCCAAGACCATCACCGAGCAGACCGACATCTACGGCATGTGCGTCCCGCCGGACGTGGGCCGCTGGCCTGCCCTGGTCTATGCCTGGGGTGGTGAGATGACCAACGCCGACTTCACCGAGGCGCTGTTCAACAGCCCTGAAGCGGTGGCCTCGCTGGAGTACTGGTACGGCCTGTACGAAGAGGACATCGGCGCCTGGCCTACCGACATCGGTGCAGGCTGGTGCGGTGAGGCCATCGGCAAGGAGCTCACCGCCATGGCCCTGGAAGGCGGCTGGATGATCAACTACATGAACACCGACTTCGCCGACGTGGAGTACAAGATCGTCGAAATCCCCAAGGGGCCAGCCGGTGGCGGCGACTTGCTGTTCACCAACGCCTTTGGGGCCAAGGCCGACACCAAGTACCCCAACGCGGCAGCGCTGTTGGTCTTCTACCTGACGGGAGAGGAGAACCTGGAAGCCATCCTCAAGACCGGCTTCGCCCTGCCCACTCAGAAGTCGCTGCTGGACCACCCCTGGTTCGCGGAGCATCCCAACGAGACAGCCATCGCCCAAGGCGGGGGCAAGTACGGGGAGGTGTTCTACTACGGGCCAGAGACTGGCGAGGTGTTGGACCGTATGGGCAAGGCGCTGGAGCGAGTGTTCCTGGGTGCGCAGCCTCCCATGGCAGCCCTCGACCCGGCCGTCAACGAGAGCAACACGGACGTGTATAAGTAGCCGAACGCGGCAAGTGGGGGCGGGCGCATTGGCGCGCCCGACCCCACCGTATGTCCGGGGCTCTCTCGGAAAGTGGGGCAAAAACTGGCGGCCTATTTCTACCAGCGCCTACTGCCTATTTCCGAGAGAGCTTTGGACAGACGGGAGGTAAACCTATGTCTGCAATCGAGTCTGTTTCGAAACGAGACCAGCCTCTCCTGGTAATGCTGACGACCATCTGGCATCTGCTGCTCTCGCTCGGGTTGCTCGCCGGTGCAGCCTGGATTAGCCTGGGACGGGTCGAGGCGGTGCAGGGCACGATCCGCTGGATTCTCGCCGCGGTGGCTGTGGTGCTGGCGGCTGTGCAACTCTACTTCCTCCCCCGGTTGTGGCGACGTCAGGGCTCCGGACGGATCATGTCACTGGCCGTGAACTACGTTGGCCTGGGCTACAGCACCCTCTTCATGTTCCGCAACGCGACTATGACTTCGGCGCTTGGCCAGTCCTTCGAACCTGCTGAACGGCAGGCTGCCGCCGCCTCCGTACTGCCCGTGGTGATCCTGTTCGGCTTCTTCGTCTGGGCGATGTGGAACCAGCGGACAGCCCAGGCCTTCAACGAGACCATCGCCCAGCGAGAGTCACTGACGGCGTACTTCTACATCTCGCCCTACCTGTTCCTGGCTTCGATCTTCACCGTCACCATCGTTGGCTACGCGATCTGGCTAAGCCTGCACCAATCTGCCATCTTTGACGTGCCCACCTATGTCGGGATAGCGAACTATGTCGAGGCGCTGAAAGACAAGCTATTCCACCGGGCGCTGTACAACGTGTCTTGGTACGTGGTGTTCGTGGTGACCCTGCAGACCAGCTTTGCCATTCTGCTGGCCGTGATCCTGAACGCCAAGTTCCGCGGGCGCCAGTTCTTCCGCACCATGTTCTACGCGCCCAGCGTGACCTCGTCCATCGTGATCTCGCTGATTTTCATGTGGCTGTACCAGAAGACCGGCTTCCTCAACTACTTCTTCACGCAGATCGGTCTGGACAAGATGTTCCTGGCGGCAGGGATCAAAGCGCAGCCCAACTGGCTCAGAACCGTTACCGGGCTGGTGGAGATCTTCCTGAAGCCTTTTGTGGCGGATCCCAAGGCGCTGTCGTGGTGGCTGCGAGGGCCCAGCATTGCCTGGGTGTGCATCATGGCCATGAACATCTTCACCACAGCGCCCACCTTCATGATCATGTTCCTGGCTGCGCTGCAAGACATCCCCCCGCAACTGTACGAGGCGGCGTCCATTGACGGCGCGTCAAAGTGGCGCCAGTTCTGGAACATCACCCTCCCCTTGCTGCGGCCAGTGATTCTGCTGGTAGTAGTACTGGGCACCATCGGCACTTTTCAGGTCTTTGACCAGGCGTTCATCATGACCTCCGGTGGGCCGTTGGACACCACACTGACGCCGGTGCTGCTGATCTACCAGAAAGTGCTGGGATCCCAGCGGACGGCGCGCGCCGGGTACGCCAGCGCCATGGCGTTCCTGCTGGGCGCCATCATCTTTATCTTCACCTTCATCCAGCGCCGATTCATTGAGCGCGGGACCGAGATGTACTAGTAGGAGGGGACAAGATGACTGTGACAAGGACGACGGCAACCGCTGCGGCGCGCTTCAGAGTAGAGCGTCAGCCGGTCGGGCACTACATCGGCCTCATCTTCCGCTACCTGGTGCTGTTTGGGATCGGGATGGCGTTCCTGATGCCGTTCATCCTGGCGTTCTTCGGCAGCTTCAAGACGAATCGCGAGATCCTTTCCTACCCGCCCAGGCTGTTCCCAGAGGTGTGGCACTTCGACAACTGGACGCGGGTGTTCCGGTCAGGCAGCACGGCGTGCGAGGGTTTGTTGGGGGATTACTGTTTCCCCTATTGGCTCTGGAACAGCGTCTGGTTGGCAGTGGTCCGCGTGCTGCTCCGAACCACTCTGGCCGTGTTCGCCGGCTACGCCTTCGCTCGCATGCGCTTCCCCGGGAAGGACGTCATCTTCGCCCTGATGCTGGGCACGATGATGATCCCCGGTGCCGTGACGCTGATTCCGGGGTACGTGTTGATCGTCAAGTACCTGGGATGGGGCAACTCCTACTGGGCCCTGATCGTCCCCGGCGCCGTGGAGGTGTTCGGGATCTTCCTGATGACGCAGTTCCTCAAAGCCGTGCCCATTGAACTAGAGGAGGCGGCGTTCATAGACGGCGCCAGCCGCTTCACCATCATTAAAGACGTAGTAGTGCCACTGGCGAAGCCCGCGCTGCTGACCCTGGCCATCCTGGCCTTCCAGGCCTCCTGGAACGAGTTCCTGGGGCCGCTGCTGTACCTGAACACGCAGCCCAGGTTCACCCTGACGGTGGGGTTGCAGTTCTTCCGTCAGCAGTTCCGCGAGGACTGGAACCTGATCCTGGTGGGATCTATGTTCAACGCCATCCCGGTGCTGATCATCTTCTTCTTTTTCCAGAGATACTTCATCGAAGGCGTTAGCTACGCCGGGTTGAAGGGATGATCATTGCATGTCGGATGCCCTGGCCGTTTTGAAGAGCGCCTTTGCCCGCTGGTGGGCCGAGCTCATCACCCTGACCTTCCTCAACGTGATCTGGCTGGGGTGCCAGTTGGTCGTCATCCCCGGCCCGCCAGCCACGGCGACTATGTACGCCGTGGCCCGGCGCTTGGCCGAGGGCGAGCACCTCTTTGGGCGCGACGTGTGGTCCGACTTCAGAGGCGTGTTCTGGCGGGCCTGGCAGTGGGGTCTGGCCAACGTGGTCGTGGTCGGCGTCGCTCTCGGCAACTTCTACGCCTACCGGGGCTTCTCCGGCCCAGGCTGGGGGCTGTTGAAGCTGCTGTGGGGCGGCGTCCTGGTGGGCTGGCTGCTGATACAGGTCTTCTACTGGCCCCTCTTCTACGAGCAGGAGGACCGTTCGTTGCGAACCACCCTGACCAACGCGGCCAAAATGCTGCTGCTGAACCCAGGCTTTGGCCTGTTCATCAGCTTGTTCAGCCTGGCGCTGACGGTGGCCGGGGTGCTGCTTGGCATCCCCCTGGGAGTGGCGCTGATGGCCTGGCTGGCGCTGATCGGCACCTACGCTGTGCGCGACCGGTTGGCCGCGTACCGACGGTAGCCCGGAGGAGATGATGAACCGGCGGTTGATCATCCTGCTGCTTCTGCTGCTGACTGGCTGTGCTTTGCCTGCGCCCTCGCCGACGCCTGCCCCAACCGCTCCCCCGCCCTCTTCTCCGACCCCCGTTCCCACGAGCCTGCCAACTTCGGTTCCCACGGAGGAAGCCGTGCCCCCTTCTACAGAAGCAGCCGACATCTGGGCTGACGTGCCTCATACCTCTCTTGGCCCGCGCTACCAGCGGCGCCCCGCCGCTGCCTCTGGTCTCGTCGCCAGCCAGCCAGAGATCGGGCCGGGCCTCCAGTTTCGCCTGACCAGCGGCCCGTTCACCCTGGCCTTCGCCAACCACACCCTGACGATCCGTTCGGACACCGGCTCCCAGATTGGCCTCGCCCTTTCGCCGTTTGGCCGGGGCGAACTGGCGCTACTGCCCCACGTCCAGCAGGTAACGAGCAACGGCCCCGGAGGCGTGCAACTGACCGGCGACGCTGGCTGGGGCACGTTCCGTTTGCGCCTGCGCACTCCCGGACCGCCGGGGCTCTTCCACTACCGCCTGGACCTGATCCGACACGAGAACCCGCCCTCCGGCCAGGTCGAGCCAGAATGGAGCTTCGTGGACCTGGCGACCGGCGAGGGAGTCAGCGGCCACCTGACCCTCTACGCCGCGCCGGCGCCGCTGGCGGCCCCGATCCTCTACGGCTACAGCCAGGCTCTGGACGGCACCCTGTTCTACTGGCTGGACCTGAGCGAGCTGAATCCGTTCATACAGGCGGCGCACTATACCCCCTCCGCCACTCCGAGTCGTCGCGGCCAGACGTTAGGACACAACCTGAGCGTCACCGACCTGCGCGCCCTGCCGGTGGGCCAGGCGTTGGCAATCTACGACAGCTACGTCTATCTGGCCCCAGGCGAGCCTGACGACGAGGTGGCCATGTTCCGGCGCTACCTGGATCAGGCCAGCGCCATCTACGATTTGATCGCTGTGCCTGAGGATCCGCTGCCCGACTGGGCAGACCTGGGACGCCGCACACTGGCCGACCTGGAGGACCCCGACACCTGGGTCGAGCTGGATGGCCGGCGCTACTGGCGCGCCTACGTGGGCGACACCCGCCAGTCGGCTGAGCTGATTACCCAGTTGGACGTGGGGCTGGCAGTGGCGCGCTACGCAGCCCGCTACGGGGAGGGCGCGGAGCTGGCGGCGGAGATCAGCCGGGGGCTCCCCAACTTCTACAACCCGCGTTTCAAGATGGTGCAGAACTCCGGCCCTCTTTCCGTGACCGGGGATCAGAGGCGGGGCGACACCTGGTACGAGCTGGGGCACACCCTCAAGCTGGCCGAGTGGGGGCTGATGGGAAACGATACCGCCCGGCAACTGGCCCTGGGCAGCGCCGATGCCTGGATGGAATACGCCCACACCGTGGACTACGACTTTCACCTGTTCTACAACTTCCCCAACCCGGCCGCGCCGGAGAGGGCCTGGAGGGGCACCGGCCGCGAACCGGACTGCGCCGGCGGCTACGCCTACTACATGCTGCTGCTACACGAACTGACCGACGTGGCTCGCTATCTGGAGGAAGCAATAGCGGCCATCGAGCACCTGCGCGGCCACGGCTTCGGCCTGGCTTACGAGACCCACATCACCGCCCAGGCCGCGGCCGCCGCTGCCCGGCTGTGGCAGCTCACCGGCGATGCGACCTACCTGGAGCTGAGCTACGGCCCGATCGCCAATCTGCTGCGCCTGAGCTGGCTGTACGAGGTAGACTACGGCCCGGCGGCCGGCGCCCGCACCTTCTTCGGACTAATGCCCACTCAGCGGGCGGCGGTGATCACCCCCAAAGAGCAATACGAGGCCTGGATCTACCTGAGCGAATACCTGCGCCGCGCCCACGGCCAGATTGACCCAGCGGCGGAGAAGCTGGTCGCCGAGTTCTGCAAGCACACCCTGCTGACGCTGCCCTACGCCTTCCCGCCGCTGCTACCCGAAGGCGTGGCCACCGAGCACCCGGCGGCCTACGAGACAGTGAGCCGCAACCGGCTCGACCTGTACATCCCGCTGGAGGATCTGCGCGACGGATGGAGCCAGTGGGGCGCCATCGGCCAGGAGGTGTACGGCGCGGGCATGGCTCCGACCCTGGCAGCCCTGGCCTACGTGGAGGTCGCGCCGGGCGTGGTTGTCTACAGTGGCCCGCCGGTGGTGGAAGCCATCGAGGACGGGGGCGCGGTGCTCATCACTTTCAGTGGGATGGCTGGGCGATCCACGCCGGTGCAGGTCTTTGGCGCGGCAACTGTGGAGGGAGTGGAGACACGGCCGTGCGGTGCGGGGTTGTGCTTTCAAGCGGAAGGCGGCACGGTCTATCGTCTTCAAAGGTGAATAGGAGTGAAAAGTGGCTGACGCCTGGCAGGTCTTTCGGAAAACGCTGAGCGACCTGTGGGACGACATGTACTTGCTGGTGATGGTCAACGTCCTGTGGATCGCGCTGAACTTGCTGGTGGTCACCGGGCCACCGGCCACGGCCGGACTCTTCGTGTTGACCCACCGCCTGGCCCGCGGTGAGGCTGTCGGCCTGCGCGATTTCTTCGAGGGCTTCCGGCGCTACTTCTGGCGGAGCTGGTTGTGGGCCATCGTCGCCGGGGTGGGCTTCTTCATCCTGGGCGGCGACGTCGTGCTGGTGGGCAATCTCTCCAGCGCCGATTACGTCATCTTCATCCAGGGCTTCTTCCTGATGCTGCTGTTCCTGTGGACCTTCGTGCTGCTTTACGCTCTCCCGTTGATACTGGAGCAGGAGCAATCCGGCCTGCGCCAGGCGCTACGCAACGCGCTGGTGATGTTCGCCAGCAACCAGAGTTTCTCGGTCACGCTCTTCGGGCTGGCACTGCTCGTGGCACTGCTCAGCACCCTGCTTCTCGCGCCCTGGGGGATTATCACTGTCGTCTTTTTGGCACTGCTGGGCAACCACGCCGTGCTGGACCGGCTGGCAGCCTGGCGAGCAGGAGAAACACAGTCATGACAGAAAGAACTTCATTGTTGAGCCTGGCTCTGCTGATCGCCCTGAGTTGGCTGTGGAGCGGCTGCCGGGCGACGAGCGAGATGCCGATGGCCCAGTCCACCCCATCCCCGACGGAATCGCTGCTTGTGGCCGAGGTCACGCAAGAACTGGACTTCGGTGAGTTACACCAGACCCGACCGGGCTCACCCGACACGCCCTTCGTCACCACTGGCCGGCAGCTCTACATCATCGGCGACATTGACGGCGACTTTCGGCCCCGTACCAACCCCTATGACCTGGCGGCCTTCGGCGAACCGCGCGCGGATGATCCGCTGGGTGGCGAGTTGGGCGGCGTGTGGGCACAGCCGGTGAAGGCGTTGGATGGCTACGTCTTTGCGGTCGAAGTGAACGGGGAGCGCTGGCCACTGCTCGACGCCAACCGCTTCACGCAAACCTTCGCCGACGTGCGGTTCAACTACCGTAAGGACACGCTGGTCGCCACCCGCCGCGATTTCGTCGTCCAGGACCGCCCCGCGCTCTTTACGACACTGACTCTGCAAAACACTGGAAATGCGCCGCTGGACCTGCGCCTGACCTTTTCCGCTTACTTTGACTTGGAGGACGCCTGGCTCACCTCGCTGGCTGACAGGCGTAACACGGGCGAAATGGTCCGGGTGGATGGTGAGCGCCTCATTGCCCAGGCCGAAAGCGCGCCCGATGCCTGGGCGGTGGCCGTCGGCGGCGAGAATCCGCCAGAGCAGGCCCAGGTCACGAGTGGGCCAGACGGTCAGCGCGTGGGCCAACTGGAATACACCGCCCACCTGGAGCCGGGCGCAGAGCAATCGTGGGCCTTTTGCATCGTCGTCGAGACCCAGTCTGGCCCAGAGGCAGCCTTGCAGCACCTGGACGAGTGGCTGCCCCAACGCGAGGCGCTCCTGGCCGAAAAGCAGTCGCTCTACGACGCGCTTCTAACAGCCGGCCCCCGCTTTCACAGTCCAGACGCCGATTTTGACGCCGCGTTCGACATCGCCCGCGCCAACGCGCAAATGCTCGAAGCCGAGTCTCCGGCCCTGGGCCGCTACTTTTACGCCGGCCTGGAGACCTTCCCTTATTGGTTCAGCAACGATCTGGCCTACGGCGCGAGCGGCCTGACCCTGGCCGGTTTCGGGCCAACAGTGGCCGCCCACCTGCGCACCGGCGCGATCCAGGCCGTGGAATACAGTGGTCAGATACCGCACCAGCTTTCCCCGGCCGGCTCGCTCATCGGAATGGGCAATGTTCAGGAGACGCCCCAGTTCGTCAGCGCGGCCTGGGATTACTACCGTTGGACAGGCGACAGCGCGTTTCTGGCGGACGTCTATCCTGCAGTGGTCGAGGGGATATTCGAGTATAACCTGGACCGCGCTGACCGGGACGACGACAACTATCCGGAGGGCGCGGGGATGGTGGAGCGGGCGGGTATGGGACCAGAGAAGCTGGACGCGGCCTGTTACCTGTGGGAGGCCCTGGGCGATCTGGCGCAGATGGCCGAAGTCCTGGGCGATGCGGACACGGCAGAGCAGGCCCAGGCAGCGGCCGACGCACTGCGGGCCAGTTTCGACGCCGATTGGTGGCTGCCCGATGAGGAAGTCTACGCCAACTCCCTGCTGCGCTACAAAGACAGGCACCGCCACGATGGCCACTGGACGGTAGCCGTGCCGCTGGAGGTCGGCATCGCCCCGGCCGAGCACGCCCGCCTCTCGCTGGCCCGCATCCAGCGCGACTATCTCAATGAGTGGGGACTGATGCACACGTGCGGGGACGACGAGCGGGTGTGGACCTTGCCTACCGCCACCCTCAGCCGGGGCGCGTATCGCTACGGCGACACGGAGATGGGGCTGGAGATGCTGCAACACCTGGCCCAGACGCTGGATCACGGCAGCATTGGCATGTTTCACGAGCTCATTCCAGAAGGATTCTCCTTCTTGCAATCGTGGTCAGGGGCAACCTTTGTGCGCGGCGTGGTAGAAGACCTGATGGGCATCCATGTCCGGGCGGATCTGCACACCGTGGCCATCGCGCCGCAGTTGGCGGCCGGGTGGGATTTTGCCGAGCTACGGAACTTGTGCTTCGGGGAACACACCATCACCATCCGCGCCACGCACACCGGCGTCACCGTGACTCACACCAGCGGCCCTGTGCCTCTGTCTATCACCTATCGCGCTCCAGACGGCAGGGAGACAGTCTTCATCCTGGAATCGGGCGAGACGTTGGTATCAGATGAATAGCTCAGGGCAATCGAATCGCAATTCAGAAGGAGCAAAATGACGGTGTCTACCACTCGCTCACAACTCATCAGCTTCCGAGCCCGCCGACAGTATCTCGCTCCTGACGCTCGCGGTCGCACCCCAGAGGACGTCTTTGTCATCCTGAGGGCGCTTGAGCCGTTTCCACCGATTGCTGGCACCATGCCTGGGTCAGCCCCCCACCCACGCAGCCGGGTCGTGGGATGCCAGGATGAATGGTCCCAGCAATGGAGGGCCGCGGGCCGGCTGGTCAAAGGCCGCTTCATGAAGGGCAACGTCGCCTATGTCACCGACGCTGATCTCGCTCTCTACGCCGCTGCCTTCCGTCGTCCGCTGCGTCGTCCCAGTCCACGGCCCGCGCGCCGCATCCTGGAGCTGTTGGAGCAACATGGCCCGATGCCCAAATCCATGCTGAGGGAGATGACAGGTATCGAACGTGGCCGCTTTGATCGCGCGCTGCTCTCCCTGAATCGGGCTTTCGAGGTGATGGAAATCCAGCGCGAAGTGGATTGGGACAGTCCGTGGGATCTTCTTTGGCGCGCTTTTCCCAACGCTGAACCTGATGCCTGGGAACAGAGCGACGCCCAAGCTGAAGTGCTGCGCCGCTTCACGAAAGCCTTCGGCCCGGCCACCGTCGCCGAGATGTCTGATTGGTCGGCTTGGAACCAGCGGACGATCAACAAACTGGTTGATCGTCTGGTTGCGCATCACACTTTCGTCCGTGTCGGGATCGAGGGAGAGACTGAGGAGGCATATCTTGCTGGCGAAGACGTTGAGGCGTTGCAGGCTGTCGCAGCGGTCAACAGGTTCATTGTCGTTCTGCCGACCAACGATCCCTTTGTGATGCCGCAGTGGTCGCACCTGCAGGCCCGGTACCGGCCTTATCCTCTACCCTACTGCTACGGTGTGATCGTGGTGGACGGCGAGATTGCAGGTGCCGCCTGGGGGCACTACAAGCGGCGCTACATCCACATTGAGGAGCTAAGCCTGGAGCCGGCCATCGTCCACGACCCACCACGGATGGACGAGGTGCTGGCGACGCTTGAATCCCAGGTGGGCGCTGGTCAGGCGCCGATCCACATCTACGGCATCAACGAAGTCGCCGAAGCGCCATGGATTGGTGAGATCTTGGCGCGCAATGGCTTCGTGCGGCAGGCTGGATACTACGTCAAGGAGAAATGAATGCCCAGAGATATTGTCGAGCGCTTCAAAGGCAATCCAATCCTCCTATCGCAACGAGGTTCTCTTTCCCCGCTAGTTCAACGGGCGCTACGCCCGGCTCGACCGCCCCCACTCCGAGATCTCCCCCCGGGCCATCTGGATCTCCTACTCGCCAGACCTGATCCACTGGGGGGACTCGCGGCTGGTGATGAAGCCCGTACAGTATCACTGGGGTAGATGATGAAGATCGGCCCAGTGGCCACGCCTTTCGAGACCGAACACGGCTGGCTGCATATCTACCACGGCGTCTTTCCTACAATGGATGGCTCCGTCTACCGCCTGGGCCTCGCGCTCCACGATCTCGAAGACCCGGCCAGGATACTGGGCGTCTCAGACGAGTGGATCCTGCAACCGGAAGCCCTGTGGGAGGTGACGGGGTACGTCCACAGCATCGTCTTCACCTGCGGGGCAATCCCTGAGGACGATGGCACGGTCAAAATATACTGGGCGGGGCGGATACGGTGATGTGCGTCGACACGGCGTGCATCAGCGACCTGGTGGATCTGTGCCTGGAAAACCCGAGACCGCCCCTTTGAAGATTCTTAAGGAGGACAATCTTGATGAAACTACATCGCCATCCCGATAACCCCATCCTCAAGCCCAACCCATTCAACGAGTGGGAATCGCTCAACGTGTTCAACTGTGGGGTCGTTCACCACAACGGACTGTTTCACATGTTCTACCGCGCCCAGGGGGCGGACTACGTCAGCCGCATTGGCTACGCCGTCAGCGCGGACGGTGTCAACTTCAACCGCCTGCACGGCCCCGTTCTCTCCCCGCAGGACGAGTGGGAGACGCGCGGCGTCGAGGATCCCCGCATCACCTACCTGGCCGACGAGGCGCGCTTCATCATGGCCTACACCGCCTACTCCCCTCTGGGGATCACGCCCATGTTCGCCGAGAGTACCAATCTCATCACCTGGCAGAGGATAGGCCCGCTGGTGAAGGGCGAGGACAACAAGGACCACGCCCTGTTTCCGCGTCAGATCAGGGGGCGGTACGTGTCTTTCCATCGCCGGCCGCCCTCGATCTGGACGGCCTACAGCGATGATCTCAGGGAGTGGGGGGATTTCGAGGTCGTGATGGAGCCCCGTCCGGGGAACTGGGACTGCAAGCGAGTGGGGGCGGGAGGTGTGCCCATTGAGACCGAGCACGGCTGGTTGATCGTCTACCACGCCTACAACGACGACCGCATCTATCGTCTGGGCGCGGCGCTTCTCGACTTGGATGATCCGACCCAGGTGATCCATCGGCCGAAGGAGCCCATCCTGTGGCCCGAGGAGTTGTGGGAACTGCGCGGCGACGTGCCCAACGTGGTCTTCTCCTGCGCCAACCCGGTGGTGGATGGCACGGTGTACGTTTATTATGGCGGCGGCGACCACGTGATTGGGCTGGCTACCTGTCGGCTGGAGGAATTGGTACAGTTTGTGCTCCATGCCGAATGAGGCGTGGCAAACACTTGCTGCCTGACCAGTCCCAAAACTCCCCGGTTGGCCGTTGCGCCGGGGAGTTTTTGTGTGTATGCACGCAGGCAAGTTGCCGTGTTGCAAGAATGGACAAAACGTGGTAAGATTATGGTAGCGGAATGACCTGGGTAAGTTATGATCAACATACGATGGAACGTTCGGAGTAGGCCATGATGAATCACAATCAAATCACAAACTTTATCTGGAACATTGCAGACCTCATCCGCGACCACTACAAGCGCAGCAAATACCCCGACGTCATCCTCCCCTTCACCGTTCTCCGCCGCCTCGACTGCGTTCTCGCTCCCACCAAAGAACAAGTCCTGACCGCCTATAACAGGTTCAAAGACGATCTCTCCCCCAACGCCCTCGACCAGCAGCTCCGGCGCGCCGCCGGCTTTGTCTTCTACAACACCTCCCACTACGACTTTCAACGGCTGCTCAACGACCAGGACGCCATCTACGCCAACACGATCAACTATCTCAACGGCTTCAGCGAGAATATGCGCGAAGTCATCGAGAACTTTAAGCTGCGCAACACCGTTGAGACCCTGCACCAGGCCGGCCTGCTCTACCAGGTGGTACAAGCTTTTGCCCAGGCCGACCTGCACCCCGACGTCATCTCCAACCACCAGATGGGCACCATCTTTGAGGAGCTCATCCGCCGCTTTAACGAGGCCTCCAACGAGAACCCCGGCGAGCACTTTACCCCCCGCGATGTCGTCCGCCTGATGGTGGACCTCCTTTTGGCAGGGGACGAAGACTTTGTCAAGACGCCGGGCCGCATCGTCAAGGTCTACGATCCCTGCTGCGGCACCGGCGGGATGCTGACCATCGCTCAACAGCGCATCCGCGAGGCCAACCCCACGGCCAAAGTGTACCTCTACGGTCAAGAGGTCAATCCCGAAACCTACGCCGTCTGCAAGTCCGATCTCTATGTGAAAAGCAAGGATGGGCGAGAAGCAGAGGGCATCAAGAAAGGCAGCACCCTCTCCGACGACCAACACGTGGGCGAGCGATTCCACTACCAGATCACCAATCCACCTTACGGCAAGGACTGGCGGGTTGACAAAAAGCACGTCGAGGCAGAGGCCAGGCTGGGCTACGGTGGGCGATTTGGCGCGGGCACCCCCCGCATCAGCGACGGTCAGCTTCTCTTTTTGCAGCACATGCTCTCCCACCGCTTCGAGCCGGGCGCAGACCACAGCCGCGTGGCCATCATTATGAATGGCTCCCCTCTCTTTACCGGCGACGCCGGCAGCGGCGAAAGCGAGATCCGCCGCTGGATTCTGGAGAACGACTGGCTAGAGGCCATCGTCGCCCTGCCCGAACAGCTCTTCTACAACACCGGCATCGCTACCTACGTCTGGATTCTTGCCAACCAAAAGCCCGCCCATCGCCGGGGCAGAGTTCAGCTCATTGACGCCAGCGACCTTTGGGAACCCCGTCGCAGATCCCTGGGCGACAAGCGCCGCGACATCAGCGAGGTCCACCGCCAACAGATCGTCCAACTCTATCTCGACTCTGGTGAAGGTGCGACGCACTTACAATCACCTGATGCGGCGCGAGACGACAAGGCATCTGTGGGGTTTCAGACCAGGCAATCCGAGGCGCAAGTGCGTCGCACCTCTTACGTCAAGGTCTTCCCCACCGAGACGTTCGGCTACCGCAAGATCCGCGTCGAGCGCCCCCAGCGGTGGAACTTCAGCGCCACGACGGAGCGCATCGCCCGGCTGCGGGAAGAGCGCGCCTTCCAGAACCTGGCCCAGTCCCGCAAGGTGGATGACGAAGCCAAGACCGCCCAGGAGGCCGAGGGCCGCCGCCAGCAGGAGGCCATCGTCGCCATGCTGGAGGGGATGGCCGAGAGGACCCACTGCGACTGCCAGAAGTTTGATGCTGCCCTCAAAGCCGCTCTTGAGGATGCGGACCTTGACCTCAAGGCCTCCGTCTGCGACGCCATCCGCCGCGCCCTGAGCGAACGGGACGAGCAGGCCGACATCTGCCGCGACAACAAAGGCCGCCTTCGCCCCGATAAAGACCTGCGAGACTACGAGCGCGTGCCGTTGAGCCGGACGGTGGAGGACTACTTTGCCCAGGAGGTTCAGCCCCACCTGCCCGACGCCTGGGTGGACGAGGGCTACACCGATGAGCAGGACGGCGCAGTGGGCCGCGTGGGCTACGAGATCAACTTCAACCGCTACTTCTACGAGTACCAGCCACCGCGCTCGCTGGAGGAGATCGAGGCCGATATTGAGGCCAGTCATGCCCGCATCATAGAACTATTGGAGAGAGCAATAACCTGAGAAGGGAGAAGAAAATGTACACTGCCTTGCGAAAAAAATCTGTGGTCAAATCAGGAGGCGTAATCGAAATTCGCTCCCCTGACTTGCCCGTAGGCGCGCGGGTCAAAGTCATCGTCATCCTGGAATCCCCTGCCCCCGTTACGGACGCTTTGGGCTGGCCGGCGGATTTCTTTACCCAGTTTGCCGGCAGCCTGCCCGATTTCCCCTACCCGGAGAGTGAGGGCGGGTATGAGGCGCGTGAGGAGCTATTCTGATGTACTTGCTGGATACCAATGCTTGCATAAGATTCTTGCGTGACGCGCGTTCAAATGTGGCGCAACGGTTAGCCCAAGTCCCCTACCACGAAGTCGTGCTGTGTTCCATAGTCAAAGCCGAGTTGTACTATGGAGTGCAACGCAGTGCGCAACCTGGACACTCCTTACAAACCTTAACCGCATTCACAGAACACTTTGTCAGCTTGCCCTTTGATGACCAGGCTGCCGAGATCTATGGCCGCCTCCGCGCCCACCTTGCCCAACAAGGCATGCTGATTGGCCCCAATGACATGTTCATTGCCGCCACCGCGCTGGCGCACCAAGTAACACTGGTTACGCACAACACGCGCGAGTTTAGCCGGGTGCCGGGTCTCTCCATCGTGGATTGGGAAGCATGAGCCAACCCCGCTACCGACTGTATCCCAAATACAAGGACTCTGGCGTGGATTGGCTGGGGGAGATTCCGGGGCATTGGGGAGTCAAGCGGCTCCAGTATATTTGTGCATTGAACCCTCACAAGTCTGATATTGCGAACTTGCCACACAGCACAGAAGTTTCGTTCTTACCAATGGAGAAAATAGGTACGGATGGTGCTTTTTTGCTGGACGAGAAACGTACCATCGAACAAGCATGGCAAGATTACACCTATTTTCGTGATAAGGATGTAGCGGTTGCAAAGATAACGCCTTGTTTTGAAAACGGCAAAGGAGCTATGTTTGAAGGGCTGATAAATGGGATAGGCTTTGGCACAACGGAACTTCATATACTTCGAGCCAACAAAGATACAGATCCCAAATTCGTTTTTTACTTGACTCGTTCTCATCCTTTTCGACATCAAGGCACGGCAATGATGTATGGTGCAGCAGGTCAGAAAAGAGTGCCAGAGGAATTTTTAGAGAACTTTACAACTGGCCTTCCTCCTCTCCCCGAACAACGCACCATCGCCACCTTCCTCGACCGCCAGACCGCCCGCCTTGACGCCCTGATCGCCGAGTACCGCCGCCTCGTCGAGCTATTGCAGGAGCGCCGCGCCGCCCTCATAAGCCACGCCGTCACCCAGGGCCTTGACCCCGATGTCCTGCTCAAAGGCACCGGCATCTCGTGGTTGGGGGAGATTCCGGCGCATTGGAAAACAAAATGCCTCAAATACGCGGCAGCGATAAATGCAGACGTGTTGCCTGAAGATACTCACCCAGATTACGCTCTAGCAGTCTGTCGGAGAGACTTCTTTCCCTGTAACTCCGACTTGTGGTAAACTATGAGCCAACTCGGATGATTCCAATGCACTGATAACAAGGAGTGATGCTCATGGCCCGCAGATTCAAAAAGGTTGACTACGAAAAAGCTCTCGATCAAACCGTGACGATAAGGGAATGCCTACCGCCTGACCACCTGGCACGTTTCATCGTCGCTATCATTGCGTTGCTGGACTTGAGCGTCATTTATGCCTGTTATGCGGCTGTGGGTGGCGAGGCCTACGCGCCGGAGATTCTGTTGGGCTTGTTGTTCTACGGCTATGCCACCGGCGTGTTCAGTTCGCGCAAGATAGAGAGGGCGACGTACGAATCGATCCCTTTTCGCTTCATTGCGGGAGGATTGCACCCTGACCATGACACCATCGCCAGCTTCCGGAAGACCTTTCTGTCACAAATCACCGGTCTGTTTGCCCAAGTGCTGGTAGTGGCTCGTGAGATGGGTCTGCTAAACCTGGGCAACATCAGCTTGGATGGGAGCAAGATTCATGCCGATGCCTCCAAGAGCAAAGCAGTGAGCTACAAACGCCTGTTGGAGTTGGAGACCCAGTTGCGCCGGGAAGTGGAAGAGTTGCTGGCGCTGGGCGAACAGGCTGACCAAGTCGAGTTGCCAGAGGGTCTGGTGGTCGAAGATGAGATCGCCTTTCGCACGGAACGGCTGGTGAACCTGGCCGAGGCCAAGGCTGTCTTGGAAGCCCGTGCACGAGAACGCTATGAGGCCGAACAAGCCGAGTATGAAGCCAAGATGCGATCGCGGGAAGAGAAAGCCCGACAGACTGGCCGCAAGCCCGGTGGGCGAGTCCCGCAGCCACCCACACCGGGGCCACGCGACAAGGATCAGTACAACTTCACCGACCCCGAGTCGCGCATCATGAAAAACAGCAACAACAACGGCTTCGACCAACATTACAATGTGCAAGTTGCTGTGGAGCAAGACAGCTTCTTGATCGTGTCCAATACGCTGTCCAACCACCCCAACGACTATGCTGAGATGGAACCAACTTTGGATGCAGTTCCACCTGAATTGGGCACGCCCGAGGCGGCGGCGATGGACAATGGCTACTTCAGCGAGGGCAACATCATGGCCTGTGAAGAGCGAGACATTGAGCCCTACATCGCCACCGGACGCGAACCGCATCACAGGAGTTGGAAGGACTACTTCGCCGAACTGCCTGCCCCTCCGCCGGAAGATGCCAGTCCCACGGTCAAGATGGCCTACAGACTCCGCACTGAGATTGGCAAAGCCATCTACCGCTTGCGCAAGTGCACCGCGGAGCCGGTCATTGGCATCATCAAAGAAGTCCTGGGCTTCCGCCAATTCTCGTTGCGGGGGTTGGCGGCGGCTGCGGGCGAGTGGTGCCTGGTGTGTCTGGCCTTCAATCTGAAGCGGCTGCACGTGTTGGTGGGCAGCTAAGCCACGCCCCCTTTCTCCCACGGTGCTGACTGACCGGAGGGAGGGCAGTGTGAAAGCGACAAAGAGCCGCTTGGCGTTGAAAATGGCCTGGTTGACAAGTGATGTGGCAGTGGTGCCAATGATTGGACCGCAATTATTGTCGATAATCATGTTGTGTCTGACCAATGGAGAGGCAGACTCGATTTCCTCTCCGACAGACTGCTAGGGAGCATTCACCATGACCACCATCAAGAGAACCCTGCCGCACCCGGTATGGCTCGAACAAGCAGCCAAGTTTCTGTCAGTTGGTATCCTCAACACGGCTTTGGATGCCAGCCTCTACTTCGTGCTCACCCGCTGGCTAGCCCTTCGGTATGCCGCCGCTTTGCTAACGGGCTACTCAGGACAAGGCTTTTCGACGCTCCAAACTCTGGCGAAGGGCATTTCCTATGGGGCTGGCATCATCAACAGTTTCTACTGGAACAAATCGTGGACCTTCAAATCGGACGCCGGTACAGTGGTGGCATTCGTGCCCTTTGCCCTGGCCAACCTGGCGGCACTGGCCATCAATGCTGGCGTCATGCACATCTGCCTGAACGCCTTGGCCCTGCACGAGATTGTGTCGCTTGTCTTGGCGACTGGCATCACCTTCCTGTGGAATTTCATTGTCAGCAAGTTCTTCATCTTCAAGAGATGAACGACTTCAAGAGATGAACGACACGGACTTGGAACCCCTATCTAAATCGAATCTCAAACTCTTCTTAACA
>CAYWWC010000029.1:10278-24347 GCA_964461615.1 uncultured Anaerolineae bacterium | reverse complement strand
GATCACCTGGCCAGGAGATTGGTGGTAGTGGCACGCAAATGAAAATCCTGACCATCAGCGACCGGATAGTAGAGAGTATCTACAGCGAGGCCGTCAAACAGCGGTTCGGCGACGTGGACCTGGTGCTGGCCTGCGGCGATTTGTCGCCCAACTACCTGGAATACATTGTCACCATGCTCAACGTGCCCCTGCTCTACGTGTTCGGCAATCACGACCAGGGGATTCACACCGCTGATGGCAAGTTCAAGTATGCGCCCACGGGCTGCATCAACGTGGACGAGCGGGTAGTAGAAGTCAAGGGGCTGCTCATCGGCGGGTTGGAGGGTTCGATGCGCTACAGTGGTCGGGGCGACCACCAATACACCGAGCAGGACATGCGCTGGAAGGCGCTGCGAATGGCCCCGGCCCTGTGGCGGAACCGGCTGCGGCACAGACGGTTTCTGGACATTCTGATCACCCACGCCCCACCCTACCGCATCCACGATGGCACTGATCTCTGCCACACCGGGTTCAAGACCTTCCTGCGCCTGATGGACACCTATCGCCCTCGCTACCTGATCCACGGCCACCAGCACGTCTACAGCCCAAATACCATCATTCGCACCACTTACCATGACACGCGGGTGATGAATACCTACGGCTATCAGGTGACTCACTTTAATGCGACAACAAGTAACGAGAGTTAATCGGAGGCAGTTACCGTGACAGAGCCAAGTATCCTAAGCTTTTCGTCGGCAGTGCAAGACTTTCGCCGCGCCCGCCGCCGGGCGGCTATGGAGCAGATCATGGCCCGCCTCACCGGCAAGTCAGCCGCTCTGCTCTCCTACGAGGAGGTACGTCAAAAGCTGAAGGCCCAGGGCGGGGGAAGGCGGGAATTGAAAGAAATACCGTTGGACGCCATCGTCGGCAGCGTGGGACGCTACACCGACTTTACCCGCAGCTTCCTGCCCCGGCAGGATAGCGACCAGGAACGATGGGCAAGGGTCAAGGTGAAAGTCACCGACCTGGGAGGGCTGCCGCCTATCCAGGTCTACCAAATTGGCGAAGCCTATTTCGTGAGCGATGGCAATCACCGCGTGTCGGTTGCCCGGCAGGTTGACGCAACCCACATCCAAGCCTACGTGACCGAGGTTCGCACCAAAGTGCCCCTCTCGCCCGACACCCAGCCCGACGACCTGATTCTGAAAGCCGAGTACGCCGACTTCTTGGAAAGCACTCACCTGGACAAACTCCGTCCAGAAGCCGACCTGAGCGTGACCGCCCCCGGCCAGTATCAGGTACTCGAAGAGCACATTGAGGTTCATCGCTATTTCATGGGGCTGGAGCAGGAACGCGAGATCCCGTACGACGAGGCGGTCAGCCATTGGCACGATAAAGTCTATTTACCAGTCGTGCAGGTTATCCGACAACGGGGCATATTGCGCGATTTCCCAGGGCGGACCGAGGCCGACCTTTACCTTTGGGTTTCAGAGCGCCGCGCCGAGCTGAAGCAGACGTTGGGGTGGGAGATCAGCACCGAGGAGGCAGCCGTCGATCTGTCCGCCCAGCTCAGCCCAAGGCCGCGACGAGTGGTCGCCCGTCTCAGTGAGAAACTGCTGGATGCCGTGACGCCCGATGGACTCGAGGCTGGCCCCCCACCAGGACGATGGCGAAAAGAGCACCTGGCGGCTCGCCGCGATGATCGCCTGTTCGCCAATATTCTAGTGGCCATCAACGGCGAGGAGACCGGCTGGCTCGCCCTGGATCAGGCATTAGAAGTAGCTCGGCGCGAGAGGGCGCGGTTGCACGGCCTTCACGTGGTGCCCTCAGAGACGCAAAAGAACAGTGAGGGGGCTCAAGCTGTGCAAGCCGAGTTCAACCAGCGCTGCGAAGCGGCCGGCATTCCAGGGACGCTCGCCCTCGAAGTTGGAAAGGTGCCACGCACAATATGTGAACGGGCCCGCTGGACTGATCTGGTTGTTTTGAGCCTGTCCTATCCCCCCGCGCCTCAACCCATCGCCAGGCTCGGTTCAGGGTTGAGCACCTTGCTGCGGCGTTGTCCCAGACCCGTGCTGGCGGTGCCGGAGTCTTGGTCAAATCTGGGCCGTGCGCTGTTGGCCTACGATGGGAACCCGAAAGCCGACGAGGCGCTTTTCGTGGCTACATACCTGTCCGGGAGGTGGAACATCCCCCTGGTCGTGGTGACCGTGATAGAACCCGGCCGTACCACGGCGGACACGCTGGCCCGCGCTCAGGAGTACCTGGAATCGCACAGCGTGCAAGCTGCGTTCGTGAAGGAAGCAGGGCCGGTCGCCGAGGCGATCCTGAAGACGGCCGAAGAGCACGAGAGCGATTTGATCATCATGGGAGGCTACGGGCTCGGCCCGGTGCTGGAGGTGGTGCTCGGTAGCGCAGTAGACCAGATATTGCGCGCCAGTCGGCGGCCTGTGTTGATTTGCCGGTAGTTAAGAACACGGACGTGCAGGATTTGCGGATGATCCGTGCAATCTGGCCATCCGCTGTTCCCCACCGTGCACAAAGAGCCATCCCCAATCTTCCCCGGGGACGGCTCTTGTTTTTACAAAGCTCCAACCTCTACCTTCTAATATCCAATCACCAGCTCACAGCCCAGCCGCTTCCAGGATAGCTGGCACATGCTTCTCCCAGCCGAGGGGCATGAGGTGCACGCCCTGGCACATGTCCTTCATCTCCCGAATCAGACGGGCCGATATTTCGATGCTCGTTTTCACTCTGCTCTCCGCCTGGTCCATCTCCTCAATCAGGCTCTCCGGGACATGCACTCCGGCCACGTTCTTGTTCATAAAGCGGGCCATACCAGCGGATTTGAGGAACACAATCCCCACCATCACCGGCACGTTGAAATGCTTGACCTGGTTCATGAACTCCTCAAACCGCTTAGGGTCGTACACTGCCTGAGTCTGAAAGAACTGAGCTCCAGCTTTGATCTTTTTCTCCATCTTCATGAGCTGCGGCTCCAGGGGATTGGACCCCGGTGTCACCACCGCCCCCAGGTAAAAACTTGGGCTGCCCTTGAGCTTCTGCCCCGCCAGATCGCGTCCCTGCTGCAATTCGGACGCAGCATGAAGCAGAGAGACCGAACCCAAATCAAAGACCGGTTTCCCTCCTGGGTGATCGCCCAGGGATATGTGGTCGCCGGTGAGGCAAAGAACGTTCTCAACTCCCAACACGTAGGCGCTCAGAAGGTCTGATTGTAGCGCTATGCGGTTGCGGTCTCGGCATGTTAATTGGAAGACCGACTCTAGTCCCCTCTCCTGAAGGAGGCGGCAGACAGCCAGAGAGCCCAGCCGCATCACCGAGCTCTGTTGGTCGGTGACGTTGATGGCATCCACTTTGCCACGCAGGAGTTCAGCCTCTTCTAACATCCGCTCGATGTCGACTCCCTTAGGAGGCCCCACCTCCGAAGTCACAGCAAATTTACCAGATTCGAATAACCCTTGAAGTTTCGTCATTTTTCAGTGATCTCCTTAGTGTCCCTCACCGCTCAGCGGTGGTCTGCCCTCATATCGGCGCCAGCTTGGGCCGGCGATCAGGTGAACCCAGTTGCGCCAAATCTGCAAAATGACCCTGGGGCCTTCACGAAGTAGAGGTTCGTCTTTCCTAAAAAGAGTCTCGAAGAGGGATGGCCCTTCAAGCAGACCGAAGACCATGTTTTCCCAGGCAGAGGTTCCGCCCAATCGCCAATCGGGTGGCCCTTCATAATTGCTTGTCAGCAAATCCACCCGGTCGAGCTGAATGGTGCTCTCCCAGACCTCGTCCCACACACACCGCTTACTCATGTCCACCTCACACATACCTTCCATGGCTCCTCCACAGGGACCATTACGCTGGTCCTTGGGGCAACGCATCGGGCATATGAAGCCCGTGTGGCTAAGCACGCAATTCCCGCAGGATTGACAGTCAAAAAGCCACTCTTTCATTTTCCTCTCAACAACGAAGAAAAACTTGGAAAAGGCTCTATTTCGGAAAGCCTTTTCGAGCATACCATCTACAGACATTCGGCAATCTCCTAGTTTGTTTTTCCCAATACGGGATGATTTGATCAGCGGTAGCAAGCTTCTCACGCTGCCACAAAGTGGCCACTGGAGAGACCTACTACCCTGAATCTGCGTCTTGCTACGTTCCTATTTCTTCTTTTTTCGCAATTGCTTCTCCACCCGCGCCAACAGCTCAGCGGGCTTGACGGGCTTGTCAATGTAGTCCTCGGCTTCCAAGGAGAAGCCCCGGCTCACGGACAGCGTAGTTTCTCCCACCCTTTGGGCAAAGCTGGTCAGCATCAAAACCGGGATGTCGTCGAATTCGGGGTCGCCTTTGATTTCTTCACAAACCGTGAATCCATCCGTCAGGGGCATGATGATGTCCAGGAGGATCAGATCCGGGTTCTCATCCCGCGTTTTCTGCAAACCCTCTTTCCCATTGTAGGCCACGATCACGTCGTAGGGATTGCTCTCCAGAACCTTCTTCGTCGCTTGCACGAAATCAGGATCGTCGTCAATAATGAGGATCTTGGCTCGCTTTTCCATTGTCTCTCCTTTCTTTCAGCTTCTAGATTTTAGCTTTCAGCTTCCAGATTTCAGCTTCTAGCTTCCAGCAACAGCTTCTCCACCCGATGCAACAGATCCAAGGGGTGCACAGGTTTCTCTATGTAGTCATCTACATCGAGGTCTATCCCTGTTTCCAGTTCATAACGTCGGCGGCTGGCTTCTTCCCGTACCGCGGTGGCGATCAGGATGGGGATGTCAGAATACTCAGCGTACTCGCTATTCTCCCTCAGCTCGCGACAGACGCCGAATCCATCCAACTTGGGCATGAGGAGGTCCATGATAATCAGATCCGGCCTCTCTTCTCGAATCCTCTCCAGACACTCCTCCCCGTTCAGAGCGGTGACCACTTGATAGTTTCGGGCCTCCAGCACCCTTCTTGTGGCCCTGATGATATCGAGATCGTCGTCAACGACCAGTATCTTGGCCGGATCACTCATTTGCTGCCCCCCCGAACACCGGCCTGGGCAGTAGCCCTGCCTCTTTCATGACAACTGGGACGATGGCCTCCCAGCCCACGGCCATGATGTGGAGACCGTGTACACCCGGCATCTCTTTGAGTTGCTCGATGGTCTCCAGGCAGATCTTGAGCCCCTCTTCTTTGGCATCCGTGGCGTCTTTCATCCGGGCGACCAGTTCGTCGGGAACTTCCACACCGGCGACGTGATCTCTCATGTAACGAGCCATCCCAGCCGACTTCATGGGGATCACCCCAGCCAGGATGTGCACCTGCTTGTCCAGCCCCCGATCGCACACCGTCTCCATGAACTTTCCGAATTTCGGCACATCGAAGATGGCCTGGGTCTGGATGAAATCGGCCCCTGCTTTCACCTTCTTAGCCAGCCGCACCACTCGGAACTCGAAGGGATCAGCATAGGGATTGGAAGCCGCGCCAATGAACAGGGGAGCTTCACCAAAGAACTTGTCGTCGCTGAGGAACTTGTTCTCCTCGCGCATCTTCTTGAGGGTCTGGATCAACTGGATGGAGTCTATGTCGAAAACGTTCTTGGCCGTAGGGTGATTGCCAAACTTCTGATGGTCGCCAGATAGGCAAAGGACATTCTTGATCCCGAAACCAACTGCCCCCAGGACATCTCCCTGAATGGCCAGCCTGTTTCTGTCTCGACAGGTGATCTGCAGCACGGGCTCCAGACCCAGTTGCTTAACCATAGCACAGGCAGCCAAACTGCTCATCCTCACGATGGCCGTCTGGTTGTCGGTTATGTTCAAGGCATCGCAGCAACCTTGAACCTCTCCGGCCCTCTTCTCAACTACGCGGCGACGCGTCCCCTTTGGAGGGCCCAACTCGGCCGTTACGGCGAATCCACCGTTCTCAAGTATGGCTTCCAGATTGCTTCCGGATTTCATGTTCTCAACTCCTGTGTGGCCCTTGGTCAAGGGGTCTCTCAATCCTCGGATCATCCGACCAACGTAGGGGCAGACACGTGGGTCTGCCCCTACTACCTGACCAATACAGTGAAGGTGAACTTGCTTCCTTTTCCATCGGAAGTGCAGGGGCTTTCCGCCCAGATCTCTCCCCCGTGGGCTTCCACGATCTTCTTGGATATGGACAGCCCCAAGCCCGCTCCCGTCCTCTCCGCATCTCGACCATGAAAGAATTCGTCGAAAACGTAGGGCAGGTCCTCTGCGGGGATGCCTACTCCGGTGTCCGTCACCTCAACCTGAAAACATTCTCCCCTATCTTCTACGCTAACGGTTATCCGGCCTTTCGCGGGCGTAAACTTGACGGCGTTGACCAACAGATTGTTCAACACTTGCCGCAAGCGGTGAGGAGCAGCGTGGATTACGGGCAACTCTTCCGGACACTCTACCTGCAGCTCCATTCCCTTTGCCTGTGCCAGAACCTGGACATCCTCAAGGGAGCCCTCAACCACCTCAGACAGGCTCGTGGTCTTGAATTCCTTGGCAATCTGCCCAGCCTCGATACGAGAGACGTCCAGCAGGTCGCTGATCAGATTCAGCAATCCCCCTATGCGCAGACTGCTTCTGTCCAGCATCTCCCGTTGTTCTTCGCTGATCTCCCCAGCGAAGCCGCCCAAGATCACCTGAAGATAGCTCTCGATAGCTACAAGGGGAGCCTTTAAGTCGTGGGAGACCATGCCCAGGAAGTAAGTCCTGCGCCTGTCCAGCTCCAACAGTTTTCTATTAGTTTCTTCCAGAGCGCTGGAGTCTATCACGCACTGGTTTCTCAGCGAGGCTACCTCCCTCTGTCTCTTCCTCAACTCCTCAGAGATGGAAGTTGCCATGTAGCTGGATATATAGAGAACGGTGACAAAGGTGAAAACGACGGCCAGTATATACGTTTCCTGACGGTATAGATCGAGAGGCACGAATCCCCCCAGATGGACGTGGGGAATGATCTCGAAGTATTCCAGGCCGACCAATGAGCAGAGCAACAAAACTGCCAAAGTAGCCAGTGAGTAGGCTGCCCTGTGGGGAAGCAATATGCTGGCGACAGTGATGTGAAAAATGAAGTAGAAAACGAGAGGGTTTTCTATGCCCCCCGTAAAGTGGAGAAGCACCGTAAGAGCCAAGAGATCCGCCACACTCTGTACGGCGGCAAACCTTCTGGCCCTCTCTACTACATCGGGGGTGACTTCGGGCGTCAGCCCCTTGGCCTGCAACCAGAATATCAAGTTGTACAAAGCGATACCAACAGCGATGACATATACCGGAAGAACAGGGAATCCTATCCGGAGGACACTACTGGCAAATAGCGCAAGAACCGCTACACCGATGGCAGCTACCCATCTAAAGCTAATGAAAGAATGGATCCTTTGAATCAGGGTGGCTTCTTCAGGCGTATACTCAAAAGAAATCTCTTCTCCTCTCAAAAAGCTCGTCAACTTCTGCCTGGTATCTCTAAGCCTAGAGGCCACTATCCGATTGACCGCTCCCGACACCCTGTAGCCTATGTGGGGCTCACTTTCGAGTAAATCAAGCAGATCGGACCCCTTGAGGACGATTAGGCTAGTTCTTTCCATACACTTCGCCGTCAGGGTTCGGGTATAGGGTTTCACGAGAGAGGACCACCCGAAAGCCTCGCCATTTGTCAATATCTCGATAGTTGTTTGCCTTGGCAAAGCGTATGGCTGGAGCTCGAGTTCCAGTTCCAGGACTACCCGTCCATCTTGCACGATATACAAGTATTCCGCCCTGGCGCCCTCTTCGTGGACGGTTGTCCCAGCCTCGTGGATCTCTTCTCGACAGAGTACAACTATCCTCTCCAGTTCAGCACCGGTTAGGCCTTCGAAGATTGGGAACTTGCTCAGAGCCTGAGCCGCTTCATCACATGTACGTAGCGACGTTATCATTTGTCTTTCGCTCTGCGATCAGCCGCAGTCTATCGCAGTCTATCATAAACGCAGGTCTTCCCTAACGATCGTGCGTGGGCCGCCGTCGCGGCTAGTGGACCAATCTTTGACAGGCAGGATCTCCGTTAG
The DNA here is from genome assembly GCA_964461615.1 of uncultured Anaerolineae bacterium. Lineage (GTDB taxonomy): Bacteria > Chloroflexota > Anaerolineae > VGOG01 > VGOG01 > CAZVCJ01. The sequence continues at coordinate 16,324 of CAYWWC010000029.1, read as the reverse complement.
CAACTCTAACTTGCCCAGGGCATTGAGGCGGTCGTAGACTAGCTGCCAGGCACAGACGATTTCGGGATCAATCTCACACTTGCCGCCCACTGACCCTCCGCAAGGGCCATTGAAGATGCTCTTGGAGCAGCGGGCGATGGGGCAGATGCCAGCAGTTTTGTCCAAAATGCAGTTTCCGCACGCCTGGCAGCGCTCATCCCATACGCCCTGCTCTATTGGCTGGCCCAGGAAGGTGGTGTTAAGCCCAGGCAAGGTGATGATTTCAGGAAACTGTTCGTTCATAGTTTGCACGCCGATGCCGCAAGCAAGGGACAGCACCGCGTCGGCCCCTTTCAATAGGTCGGCCACTTCCTCGTTGTATTCGTACTCGCACTGGCGCTGTACCGTGGCTTCTGTGAACTCTTTGGGCTGGCCCTCCAGCCTCGTGGCCATGCGCAAGGCCGAAGCCAGGACACCCACCTCTTTCTCTCCGCCAGCGAAACAGACAGTGACGCAGGTGCCACAGCCGAGGATCAGTATCTTTTGATAGTCGGTGATCATTTCCTTGATTCCGTCCAGAGGCTTCTGTTCACCTATGATCATATCCTAGCCTCCCTCATTTTTCAATGGATTAGGCCCCAACTCCCAAATCCGCTCCGTCATCTCCGTGGCGATCTCGGCGAAACGGGCTCCTTCAGCCGATGATAGAAAGTACATCTCCAACCGCTCGCCGCCCAAGCCGATCTGGTCGAGAAGCTCTTTGACGTAGTTCACCCTTTTCTCAGCGCGCAGATTACCTTCCAGGTAATGGCAGGTGCCCTTCAGTCAACCCGCCACCAAGACACCGTCCGCCCCACGCTCGAAGGCTCGCAAGACATAGAGAACGTCCAGCTTGCCGGTGCAGGGCAGCCGCATGATCTTGACATTTGTCGGGTACTTAAGACGCATTGAGCCCGTCAGGTCGGCGGCGGCGTAGGCGCAGTAGTGGCAACAAAAGGCCAGGATTTGCGGTTCGAATTCCGTCATCTTAGGTCTTCTCCCATTCCTTTGTTCATCTCCCTTTCACGCCGCCAACACTCTCTCAAACAACGCTTCTTCCTTAGCCAACACCTGCTCGTCACGGTAGTGCTGAAGCTGAATGGCCTTGGCCGGACACTCCCCGGCGCAGGCGCCGCAGCCCTGGCAGGCGGCGGCCTCGATCTCAGCCACACCCAGGATCGCCCCAACTCCGACCTTGGTCGGGTTGATGCGCGGCACATCATAAGGGCAGATGCGCACACAGGTGAGGCAGCCGGTGCACTTCTCCTCATCCACCACGGCCACCACCCCACCTACCTGGAGCACATCTTTGGAGAGGATGGTTGCAGCTCGCGCTGCCGCTGCCTGGGCCTGGGCAATGGTCTCGTCTATGAACTTGGGATAATGGGCCGCGCCACACAGGAAGAGGCCCTCGGCGGGAAAATCCACGGGCCGCAGCTTGACGTGGGCCTCCAGGAAGAAGCCCTCCAGGGTGCACGAGAACTTGAGCAGCTCGGCCAGGTCCTGACTGCCCTCGGCCGGCGCCACCGCACTGGACAGCACCAACAGGTCGGGAGTGAAAGCCAGATGCTGGTTCAGGATTGGTTCAAAAATGGAAACCTGCAACCCACCGTCAACTGATTGCACGTCAGGTTTGCTATCATCGTCATAGCGCAGAAAGATGACGCCCTTCTCACGGGCCTCGGTATAGAGAACCTCGCTGAAGCCATAGGTGCGCATATCTTTGTAGAGGACGTAGACATTGCAGTCGGGGTCAAGCTCTTTGATTCGCAGGGCGTTCTTGATGGCCACTCCGCAGCAGACGCGGCTGCAATAGAAGGGCACGTCATGGCCCTCGTCCCAGGGTCCGACACACTGGACCATCACCACCGATTGCGGATTGCGGATTGCAGATTGCGGATTGTCGAGCGCCAATCTACTTTCCAAATCCCCTTGTGTCATTACTCGCGGGTCTTGACCCAGCAAATACGCCGTCCCCCGATACTCCCGCCCACCGGTAGCGACGATGGTCACGCCGTGCTCAATGAGGCGTTGGGTAGGATCGTCCGCGCTGACAACGGTGGTCTTGAAGTTGCCCACGAAGCCGCTGAACTTGGCCACCTCGTATCCAGTCAGCACCTCGATGCGAGGGTTGGCCTGAACCTTGCTCACTAGCTCTCTCAAGTAGACCTGTGGGTCGCCGCTTGTCGTGTAATAGATCTGGCGCAGTCGCCCACCTAGCTCTTTTTCACGCTCCACCAAGTAGACCCCAAAGCCCTGCTCGGCCAGGTTCAGCGCGGCAGACATTCCTGCCACTCCCCCGCCGATGACCAGCGCCTCGTGGCTCAATGCCTGGGGCGCGGTGTAGAGGGGCATCAGCCAGCGGGAGCGCCCCACGGCCATGCGGGTCAGATCGTTGGCCTTTTGGGTGGCCGCTTCGGGCTGTGATGAGTGAACCCAGGAGCATTGGTCCCTGATGTTGGCCATCTCGAAAAGATAGGGGTTCAGGCCCGCCTCGCGGATAGTTTCGCGGAAGATGGGCTCGTGCGTGCGCGGCGTACAAGACGAGACGATGACCCGGTTCAGTCCGTGCTCGGCGATGCGCTCCTGGATCAGCTTCAGGGAATCGGCGGAACAGGTGTAGATGGTGTTCTCGGCAAAGACGACGTTGGGCAGGGTTTTAGCGTAATCTACTACGTCGTCCACGTTCACCACTCCGGCGATGTTCGACCCGCAGGAGCAGATGAACACCCCGATGCGCGGCTCATCAGTGATGGCCAGGGGGATCTCCGGCGGATAGACCTTCTCCTCGACCAGAGTGCCGCGCTCGGCGCCGATCAGCGACAGGGCGGCGGCAGCAGCGCCGCTGGCCTCAACGACGCTCTCAGGAATGTCCTTGGGTTCGGCGAAAGCGCCGCAGACAAACACGCCAGGCCGGCTGGTCTCCACTGGCCTGAAGGGCTCCGTCCGGCAAAACCCACGTTCATCCAGTTCGATCCCAGCCATCTCAGCCAGCTCCTCGGAAGCCGACTCCATTCCCACGCTGAGCACCACCAGATCGAACTCATCCTTGTGCAGTTGCCCATCCTCGGTCTCGTAGACCAGGCGCAGGTTGTGGGTGGCCGGATCCTCGGCGATGGCCGGGACTCGAGAGCGGATGTATCGGATGCCATACTGAGTTTGGGCCCGCTGGAAGTAGGCGTCGAAGCCCTTGCTGAAGGCCCGCATGTCCATCATGAAAACCTGGCACTCCACGCCGGGCAAGTGCTCGGTGGCCAGGGTGGCCTCTTTGGTGGCGTACATGCAGCACACCGCGCTGCAATAATCGTGCTCGCGGTCGCGAGAGCCAATGCATTGCAGGAACGCGATGCGCTTTGGTTCCTGATGGTCGGACATCCGGGCAACGTGTCCACCGGTCGGGCCAGAGGCCGAAAGCAACCGCTCAAACTGCATGGAGGTGATCACGTTGGGATAGCGGCCGTAGCCCAGCGCGGAATAGCGCTCAGGGTCGAACAACTGGTAGCCTGGAGCCAACACAACGGCTCCGACTTGCAATTCCACTCTCTCGGGAGCCTGCTGGTGGTCAATGGCTCCCACCTTGCAGGCCAGCACGCACTGATAACACTCGGAGCACAGTCCGCAGTGCAGGCAGCGCAAGGCCTCGACGTGAGCCTGTTCCTCGGTCAGACCCAGCTCGACCTCGCGGAAATCCCTGGCGCGCTCCTCAGCCGGAGCGGTGGGCATGGTCTCTCGGGGTCGAAGGTCTACCTCGCCCCGCGCCCGCATCTCGGCGATTTCATGGTCGGTTAGTTCAGCGACAGGCAGCGGGGTGAGTTCCCGTGGAGTGAGAAGAGGCACGCCGCGCAGGTAACGGTCAATGGACAGCGCGCCGCGCCGTCCGGCGGCAATGGCCTCGATCAGCACACCCGGTCCGGCCGCGGCATCGCCTCCCGCAAACACCTCGGAACGATTGGTGGTCAGGGTCTCTGGGTCCACCTTGAAGGTTCCCCAGCGGGTGATCTCCAGCCCGTGGTCGGGATCAAGGAAGCTGATCTCCGGAGCCTGAGCCACGGCGGCCACCATGGCATCGCACTCAATGACGAACTCGGACCCTCCGATGGGGATGGGACGGCGACGGCCGCTGGCATCCGGCTCACCCAATCTCATGCGGATGCAACGGATTCCGCTGGTGCGACCGCCCTGTCCTGAGCTTGCCGAAGGGTTGTCAGACAACACCTCAATGGGTTGAGCCAGGAGCTCCAGGCGGACTCCCTCGTCCTCGGCGTCGTCCACCTCCCAGGAGTTGGCCGGCATCTCGGCCCGACCGCGGCGATAGAGGATAGTCACCTCTCTGCTGCCCATCCGAACGGCGGTGCGAGCGGTGTCTATGGCAGTGTTTCCTCCGCCGACCACCACCACCCGATCCCCCAGCCTGATCTCCTCGCCCAGGCTGATGCTACGCAGGAAGGGCACCCCCTGGAATACCCCCTCCGCGTCCTCGCCTGGGATGCCCAAAAGCTGTGGCTCGTGGGCGCCGATGGCCAGGAACACCGCGCTGTAGCCCTCATCGAAGAGGCGGTTGATGTCCCGCACGGCGTGGTTGAGCTTGAGCTCGACGCCCGCTCCGAGTATCTCGTCAATCTCGCGGCGCAGCACCTGGCGCGGCAGGCGGTAGGCGGGGATACCGACGCGCATCATCCCGCCCGGCACTGGCAGGGCCTCGAAGATCGTGGGCTGGTAGCCCATCCGAACCAGGAAATAGGCCGCCGCCAGCCCACACGGCCCGGATCCGACTACTGCTATCCGCCGCTTCTCTTCGAGCGGCAACTCAGCCGGAGCCAGAGGAAAGGGGCTAAGCTCCCTTATCTCTCCTTGGGTCTCGTCTGCATCCTGCCGGGCATACACCGTGTCGGCCACAAAGCGCTTCAGGGCACAGATGGCCACTGGGCTGTCCACTTTCCCTCGGTTGCACTCGCTCTCGCAGGGGTGGTGACACACCCGGCCTACTGTAGCCGGGAAGGGGTTGTACTGTTTGATAACCTCCAGGGCCTCTTCGTAGCGCCCCTCGGCGATGAGCGCGATGTAGCCCTGGGCGCTGGTGCCCGCAGGGCAGGTGTGCTTGCAGGGCGAGGCGCCTTTCTTAGTGACGGCGTAGGCGTTGGGGACGGCCTGAGCATAGGGCTTGAAGACGGCAGTACGTTCGGCCAAGCCCTCGTCGAACTCGCTGGGGATGTGGATGGGGCACACCTCGACGCAGTCGTTGCAGGCGGTGCACTTCTCGGTGTCCACGTAGCGTGGCCGGCGGAGGATGGTGGCGGTGAAGTCGCCGGCCTCGCCCTCCAGCCTGAGCAGGTCGGCGGTGGTGATGATCTCGATGTTACGATGGCGGCCAGCCTCCACCAGCTTGGGGGAGATGATGCACATGGCGCAATCATTGGTGGGGAAGGTCTTGTCGAGTTGGGCCATCTTCCCGCCGATGGCTGGCGAGCGCTCCAAGAGGTAGACCTTGATCTCGGACTCGGCCAGATCGAGCGCGGCCTGCACCCCGGCGATCCCGGCTCCGACTACCAGCGCTGCGCCGATGGGTTTGCGAAGTGTAGAAGTCACCAGATCACCTCCACCAGCTCGCTTTCGGTGATGATTGGATCCACTGTGATCAGCGGCACGTTTAGGGCTCGCGCCGTCGCCGCGATGATGCGGTCCGGCATATCCGGGATTGCTGCCGGACCAAAATCACTTACTGTCTGAGCCACCTCTATGTTCAGCGGCATGACACAAATACTGGCCTCCGTATCTTCCGATAATTCGAATAACTTCGTGACCTGGGCCTCTGCTATCCGCTGCCGCTGCATCAAAAAGATCGCCTCCACCAGCACTATGCTGGGTACAAGAATCCGGGCCCGGTCGTTTTTGGCAGCTTGAAAAACAGATCGAGCGCGCCTGGATAGGCGGCGGTCCTTGGCCAGGTACCAGAGAATGCTGTGAGTGTCGGCTACGTAGCGTTTCATAACACGTCTATATCCCTGGGGAAGTTGCCCCACATTTCCCG
>CAYWWC010000029.1:0-10178 GCA_964461615.1 uncultured Anaerolineae bacterium | reverse complement strand
ACGTAGCGTTTCATAACACGTCTATATCCCTGGGGAAGTTGCCCCACATTTCCCGTCGTGCTTCAGCGATGAATTCTGGTGAAAAGTCGTAGCCTTCCAGGAGCCCTTCCAGGTCTCTGATATGCACAGGTTTCTTGGCTTGCTTGCCCTTTTTAGCTCCGTCTGCCCTGAAACATAAGAACTCGATATATTTCGACAGATCAACCAGGCTTTCCTGAGGCAACTCTAGAATCTGCTGGTAAATATCCTGATACGTCACACTAATTGTGCTCATCGGTACTCCTCTGAGTGTCCCTGGGGAAGTTGCCCCACATTTCCCGACGCGCCTCAGCGATGAATTCCGGCGAGAAATCGTAGCCTTCCAGCAATCCCCCCAGTTTGATAATGCGCAAAGGCTTCTCGGCCTTCGCCTCTGCAGCTGACTCGCCCGCCTTAAAGCGCAAGAACTCAACAAACTTCGCCAACTCAACCAGGCTTTCCTGGGGCAGCTCAAGAATCTGCTGGTAGATGTCCTGATACGTCATAGCAACTGTACTCATCATTCCTTCTTCCTCTCCCCAACCTCCAACTTCTACCTCGCCATCCCGATCAGCTTCCTGGATTTCACCCGGTTCAAGCGCAGCCCCACCTCCTCGGCCGACAGACCCATCGCCAGCCCCAGAAGTTGGGGATAGAACACCACCGGCAGTCTGTATCGAGTCTCGTACAGCTTCTCAATGCGGCGCTGCTGGAGTTCGTACATGATGTCGCAAAAGGGACAGATGACTACCAGGGCATCAGCGCCGGCGGCCACGGCCCGCTCCAGCTTGAGGTGAGGCAATGCCAGGGCCGTTGTCTCGTCGGCGCCCAGAATGCCGCCGCCGCAGCACTGCTCGCGGCCCTCGTAGTAGATCGAGTTGGCGCCAGTAGCCTCAATCAACCGATCCAGACTGTGCGGGTTCTCTGGATCATCGAAGCTGTCGTGCGCCTCGACTGGCTTGAGATAGTGGCAACCGTAGTGCGCGGCCAGCCGCAGGTCGGAGAGGTCAACGGTCACTGACCCTTGAATGCGCTCCAGGCCAACCTCCTCGTACAGAACGCGGGCGAAGTGTCGCACCCGGATGGCGCCATTGTACCTGCGGCCAGTGGCCGCTTGAAGCTCCTCATTAACGCGCTCCCGTAGCTCCTCATCATTCTGAAGGGTATGGTTGGCCTCGGCCAGGGTGCCGGTGCACGAGCTGCACAGGGCGCAGATATCCACCCCCTGCTCCTCGGCCAGGGCCAGGTTACGCGCTGACAGGAGCAGGGCAGTTTCGTGGTGCACCGATTTGAGCGGGAAGCCACAGCAGCCAAAATCATTGATGTCTACCAGCTCGATCCCCAATCGGCTCGCCGTGTTGCGAGCGGCCAGCTCGTAGTTCATGGCCCGGACCGGGGCGGTGCATCCCAGATAGAGCGCGTATCTCATCGCTAGTCCGCTCCCTCCCCTTCTGGCTGGATCAGCTCGTCCAGGCCGATGGCAGCAAAGATCTTGTCGAAGTCCTCAGCCCGCTCACTGATGGCCGGTAGCCCGTGGTCCGCTCGCTTCTCGTTCTCGAACTCGGTGATGTCGTACAGGCGGCCATGGTCGCGCAGCAAGTCAACCTGCATCCGAAACGAGGGATGGACGTACCCTTCTCGCGCGGCAACGTTCTTGATGGCGTGCATTAGATCGGTGATGCGCACGTCCTGCGGGCAGCGTTCGTAACAAGAATAGCAGGTCGAGCACAGCCAGATGAAATCGCTAGACAGCACCGCTTCTCTGAGCCCCAACACAGCCATGCGGATGATCCGCCGAGGGTTGTAGCGCTCTGTAACTTCGCGCACCGGACACGAAGCGGTGCACGTGCCGCAGGAGAAGCAGCGCCGGATGTGCTCTCCACCGGGCTCAGCAGCGATCTGGTCGGCAAAGGTTGAATCCATCTGGCTGGCGTCAATCACAGTGTCCATGTCGTCCCCCTCACGTCATTGACCACGCCAATTATAGCATGGGTGCTAATATTGCGCAAATGAGCCAGACGTGATAAGCAGGCCCGCTGGCTTGAGCTTATTGAGCAAGTGTGGTACAATTAAAGTGAAATATGACCGCGTCACTCTATTATTGAGGGGGCCGTGATGAAAAGAAAGAGTGCTCTATTGGATGGCCTTGAGCAGATAGAAGCGGAGATGGATCGCCTCTTCGACGAGGCAATTCCACCCAGACGCTGGCTCCCCTTGCGCCACATCAGAACCTGGCGACCGCCTACCGACGTCTACGAGACCGACGATTGCGTGGTGGTCAAGGTGGAAATAGCCGGCATGGAGGAAGGCGATGCCGTGTTCACTTCCAAGTTCACCATATCCCTATCCAACCGCAATTTGACCATCACTGGTGTGAGGCCGGATCCCTTTCCCGAGGCTGAGGGCTCAACCCTGAGCTATCAGCAGATAGAGATTCGCTACGGAGAGTTCAAGACTGAAGTCTATCTTCCGTGGGCCATCGTCGAAAACGAGATCGAAGCCACTTACGCGGACGGCTTCCTGAGAGTGGACTTACCCAAGGCAAAGGTCCAAAAGGTCCCCGTGGTTGAAACCCGTGGGACGGAGTGAGTTCTCAACTGTGAATCCAAAGAAACTATGGAAATTGATATGGAGGAGAGTGTTTATGCCTTCGCCGGAAAAGCAAACGCACCCCGAGAGCGAAGAAAGCGAAGAAAAGGAAAGCGACTCCCCGACCGATTTGGTCCCCAAGACAATCCTCGTTCCTTCTACACAAGAAGAAGATGGACATGGGAGCAAGAGAGTTCCGGACGAGAGTCTGACGGACATCCCCAGTGAGCTGGCCATCCTGCCCCTGCGCGGGGTGGTCGTCTACCCCTTGACCGCTTTGCCCTTGACAGTGGGACGACCACGCTCCATCCGCTTGGTAGATGACGCCGTTCTGGGTAAGCGCATCATCGGCCTGGTGGCGGCCAAGGATCCAGAACAAGAGGACCCCGGGCCTGACGACGTCTACCAGGTGGGCACGGCAGCCCTGGTACATCGCCTGCGCAAGTCTCCTGAGGGCACCCTTGTCCTCCTGGTGCAGGGATTAGAGCGAATCAAGATCCGCGAGTTCACCCAATCTGAGCCTTACCTGAAAACCAGGGTGGAGGTCGCCCCCGATTTTGTCGAGGATACGGTGGAGGTGGAGGCTCTGATGCGCAACATCGTCGAGCTCTTCCGCCGCCTAGTCGCTCTGGTGCCCCACATACCTGATGAGTTGATCATGCTGGCCCTGAGCGTTGATGACCCGCGCCAGTTAGCATACGCCATCGCTACCTACATGCGCATGGATCTCGACGATGCCCAGGGGATTCTGGAGACCGATGAGGTCACGGAGAAGCTCCGCAAGCTCACGGTCACCCTCAATCGGGAGCTGGAAGTGCTGGAGCTGGGCAAGAAGATTCAGACCGAAGCCCAGACCGAGATGACCAAGATGCAGAGGGAGTACTTCTTGCGGGAGCAACTGAAGGCCATCAAGAAAGAACTGGGCGAGGAAGACGAACAGACCATGGAGGTCGAAGAGTTCCGCCAGAAGATCGAAGAGGCTGGCATGCCTGAGGAGGCGGAGAAGGAGGCCAAGCGCGAGCTGGATCGCCTGTCCAAGCTGCCCAGCGCCGCGGCGGAATATTCGGTGATCCGCACCTATCTCGACTGGTTGGTGAACCTCCCCTGGAGCAAGAGCACCGAGGACAAGCTGGACATCCCCCATGCCCGCCAGGTGCTGGACGAGGATCACTACGACTTGGATGACATCAAAGAGCGCATCCTGGAGTATCTGGCGGTGCGCAAGCTGCGCCTGGAGCGAAAGAATGATGAGAGGGAAGAAGAGGAAGAGATAGCAGATTCCATCCGCGGCGAGCGCGAAGGAGTAATTCTCTGCCTCATCGGGCCGCCAGGCACTGGCAAGACCTCGCTGGGGCGGTCCATCGCCCGCGCGCTGGGCCGCAAGTTCGTGCGCCAATCGCTGGGCGGCGTGCGCGACGAAGCGGAGATCCGGGGCCACCGGCGGACTTACATCGGCGCCATGCCAGGCCGCATTATCCAGGCCCTGCGGCGCGTCGAATCCAAGAACCCCGTCTTCATGTTGGACGAGATTGACAAAGTGGGCCAGGATTGGCGCGGCGATCCCTCCTCGGCTCTGCTGGAAGTCCTCGATCCGGAACAGAACCGTGACTTCCGCGACCACTACCTGGACGTGCCCTTCGATCTCTCCCAGGTGATGTTCATCACCACCGGCAACATCCTGGACACCATCCCTCCCCCCCTGCGCGACCGCATGGAAATCCTCAGACTCTCTGGTTACACCGAGGAGGAGAAGATCAAGATCGCCCAGCAATACCTGATCCCACGCCAGATCAGGGAGAACAGCTTGCGACCAGAAGAGATTGAGTTCGAGGCGGGGGCTGTCCGCAAAGTCATCCGCGATTACACCCGCGAGGCCGGCGTGCGCAACCTGGAGCGGGAGGTGGGCAGCATCTGTCGAAAGGTGGCGACCAAAGTGGCTGAAGGGCTGAGTCCTGAGGCCCCTTCTGAGCCTGACGAAGGACAAGAGGGCGTCAAGACGCTGATCACCGAGGAAAAGGTGGCCGAATTTCTGGGCAAGCCCAAGTACTTCTTCGAGGCAGCGGAGCGGACGGAAATCCCCGGCGTGGCCACCGCCCTGGCCTGGACGCCTACCGGCGGTGACATCCTGTTCATCGAGGCCACCAAGATGCCGGGCAGTAAGGGCTTCACCCTCACCGGGCAGCTTGGCGATGTGATGAAGGAATCGGCCCAGGCGGCTCTCAGCTACGTGCGCTCCAAGGCCGAGGAACTGGGGATTGATGAGGACTTCTTCGATGGGAGCGACATCCACGTTCACGTGCCTGCTGGCGCCATGCCTAAGGATGGCCCCTCGGCAGGGGTGACCATGGCCACGGCCCTCGCCTCCCTGCTCCTGGACAAGCCGGTGCGGGCCGACGTGGGCATGACGGGTGAGATCACCCTGCGGGGGCAAGTGCTGCCAGTGGGAGGTATCAAAGAGAAGATACTCGCTGCCCACCGCGTCGGCCTGAAAACGGTAATCTTGCCCCAGCGCAACGAGCCAGACCTGGACGACGTGCCAGAGGAGGTCAAAGAGGAAATGACCTTCATCCTGGCCGATAAGGTGGATCAGGTCTTTGGCGCTGCTCTGGCTGATCAGTGACCAGTATTGGCAGATCCAAAACTGCTCTGAGGGGATTGCTAAATCCCCGTACTTTTTCTTTGGAGGTAAAATGTTAAGAAAAGGGGGAACCCGCGTAGATAAACGCTTGGCTTTCATAGGGTTGAGCTTGATGACAGCCTTCCTCCTTCTCAGCAGCCTCCCCGCCCTGGCCCAGTCTGGTGAACACGCCGTGTCCACTTCCAAGGTTGACCTCATCACGGTGGAGGGGGTCATAGATCCGTTCACCGCTCAATACGTCGAGCGCGGCCTGGACATGGCTCAAAGGGACGGCGCGCAGTGCCTGATCATCCAACTGGATACGCCCGGCGGATCGGACGTCCCCATGCGCGTCATCGTGCAGAAGATGCTGAACTCCTCCGTGCCCATCGTGGTCTACGTTGCCCCTGCGGGAGCCAGAGCTGGCTCGGCAGGGGTTTTCATCACCCTGGCCGCTAACATCGCCGCCATGGCCCCTGGCACTAACATCGGCGCGGCCCACCCCGTAGCCATGCCTGGGACGGAGATAACAGAGGTCATGGAGGAGAAGGCCACCAGCGACGCTGCGGCTTACGTCAGGGCCATCGCCGAGAAGCGAGGGCGGAACGCCGAGTGGGCGGAGAAGGCAGTGCGAGAGAGCGCGTCCATCATAGCCAGAGAGGCGGTGGAGTATGAAGTAGTGGACCTCATCGCCGACGACCTGACGGATCTTCTGGACAAGATAGATGGCAGGGAGGTGATCACGGCCGACGGGCCCGTGATCCTGAGCACCCGTGGCGCCTCGGTTCGCACCATCGGCATGAACTTCGCCGAGAACTTCCTGCACGTCATCGTTGATCCCAACATCGCCTATCTTCTACTTTCCATTGGCACCCTGGCGCTGGTGGCCGAGTTCTATCACCCCGGAGCCATCTTCCCTGCGGTGACGGGGGCCATCTGTCTGATCCTGGCTTTCGTGGCCTTCGGCAGTCTGCCCGTGAACTGGGGCGGGGTGGCACTCATCGTCCTGGCGGTGGTTCTCTTCATTGTGGACATCAAGGTGGCCGGCTTCGTGCTCAGCGTGGGAGGAGTCATCGCCTTCGTCCTCGGCTCGCTGATGCTCTTCAGTCCCTTTGCCCCGACCTCGCCCACCATGCCCCGTCTCACCGTCTCCTGGCCCCTCATCATCCTCATGACAGTCACCATTGCCTCTTTCTTCCTCTTTGCCCTCTCGGCCGGGATCAGGGCCCAGCGGACCAAGGTGGCCAGCGGGATCGAGTCCATGGTCGGGGCTACGGGGACGGCTACTTCGGATCTGGAGCCTGACGGCACAGTTCAGGTCAAAAGCGAGCTGTGGAGCGCGGTCGCTGAGGAGGGTTCTATCAGCAAAGGAGAACAAGTTAGAGTAGTGGGCACAAAGGGGGTGAGGTTAAAGGTTATTAAGAAGTGAGGTCGTGATAACAAGGACAATCAGAAACCAGATTTTTGGAATCCTCTGCACCCAGAACATGCGTAGTTGCAGGCACTTCCGACACTTCGGATAGCACAGTGCAGCGGAAAAACCTGGTTTCTTACACCAACAGAAGAAGGAGGCTAAGATGTTTGATGACATATTGGGCAATCTGGCCACCATATCCTTGTTCCTCGTGTTTGTGGCAGTCATCTTGAGCATGGCCATCAAGATTGTGCGGGAGTACCAGCGGCTAGTGGTCTTCCGGCTGGGACGCTCCATCGGCCAGAAGGGGCCTGGAATTGTCTTCCTGATCCCCTTCATTGACCGAACAGTCTTGGCAGACCTGCGGGAGCAGTTCCTGGAGATTCCTCACCAGACCTGCATCACCAAGGACAACGCTCCTATTGACGTTGACTTCCTGATCTACTGGAAGGTAGTGAACCCCACAGACAGTGTGGTCCAGGTGGCAGACTTCGACAGGGCCTCACAGGGGATCGCTACCACGACCCTCAGGGCCGCCATCGGCGACATTGATCTGGATCATGTCCTGGCCCGGCGGGAGGAGATCAACCTGGTACTGCGCACCAAGCTAGATGAAGTCACTGAGCGCTGGGGCGTGAAAGTCACCAGCGTGGAGATCCGGGAGATCGTACCGCCCCGCGACGTTCAGGACGCCATGAACCGCCAGCTTACGGCCGAGCGCACTCGCCGGGCGATGGTCACCGAGGCCGACGGCACGCGCGAGTCAGCTATTATGGTAGCCGAGGGCGCGAAGCAATCGGCCATCCTCAAGGCCGAGGGTGATCGGCAAGCGTCCATCCTGCGAGCCGAGGGGTTCTCCATAGCTCTGAACAAGGTCTTCAAAGTGGCCAAGACGGTGGACGGCAAGACCATGAGCTTGCAGTACCTGGAGACCCTCAAGGCTCTGGGGGCCAGTCCCGCTACCAAGTTCGTTTTTCCCATGGAGTTTTCCAACCTCCTCAAACCCTTCACCCGGTACGCCGCGAGCGCGGTCAAGGAAGAGGACGAGCTGGTAAATCCGTAGATTCGGAAACTCGCAAACTGGTAAATCGGGAACCCAATCTGCCAATTCACCAGTTTGCTAATCTATCAACCTAATGGCACTAACATTTTGCGCCGCATCACTTTGAGAGAATAATCGGGTAGTAGGACAGTAGTCTGGCAAGCTACACTACATCATAAATAATGATGTAGTTTGGGCAGTAGACAGCCTGTTTAGCGATACGAATTGGCACAAATTATAGCTTTCAAGCTGTAGTGTAGCAATAAAAGTCACCCCGTGGTTACCCGAACGAATTCTAAAAGAACATCTTCCCTGTGCAACTTGGAAGAGTTAGTGCCATTGATCTACCAACCCATCAACAAAGGATTTGAATATGCCAAGTAGCAAAAAGAGAAAGAAAAAGCAATCCCAGTGGAGGCGGATGGATCTTCATATCCACACCCCCGCCTCCGCTGACTACCAGCAGTCGGGCGTTTCGTATTTGGATGTCCTGCAGGAGGCTGATAAGAAGGGCCTGGAGATCATGGCCTTCACTGATCACAACACCGTGGCGGGCTACGCGCGGATGCTGGCGGAAATCGAAGATTTGGAAATGCTGGAGCGTCTGGAGCGACTCCGCCCTCAGGAAAAAGAAAGGCTTCAGGAATATCGCCGCTTGAGGGAGAAGATGTTGGTGCTGCCCGGCTTTGAACTGACGGCAACCCTGGGCTTCCACATTTTGAGCATCTTCTCAGCGGAGACCACTGTCCGAGATCTGGAACACCTCCTGCTGCATCTCAACGTTCCCACCGACAAGCTGGATGTGGGGTCTACCGAGGTAGGGGCTACTGCTGATGTGCTGACAGTCTACCGGGTGATTGATGAGGCAGGCGGCATCGTTATCGCGGCTCACGCCAACTCGAGCCACGGCGTGGCCATGCGGCGCTTCGGCTTCGGCGGCCAGACCAAGATAGCCTACACCCAGGACGAGCACCTCCACGCCCTGGAGGTAACGGACCTGGAGAGCAAAGGTCGGCGCACCACCTCGGCCTTTTTCAACGGCTCCAAGACGCAATACCCCCGCCGCATGCGCTGCATCCAAGGATCCGACAACCACCGCCTGACCCGCGATCCCAAGGACAACAAATCCTTGGGCATTGGCGACCGGGTCACTGAGGTGCTGCTGCCAGAGCTCAGTTTCGAGGCCCTGCGGCAGGTCTTCCTGGGCGACAATTTCACCCTCACCCGGCCCTATCGGCGCGAGCAGGCTCCATTCGACTACGTTCGAGCGGCTCGGGAACAGGGAGCCAGCATCGTCCAGGCCTTCCACGAGAGGATGACTCGGCGCGGTGGACGTCTCTATGCCATCATCGCCGACGTGGTAGCCTTCGCCAACACCAACGGCGGTACCATTTACGTGGGCGCCAGCTCCAATCCTAAAACGCCGCCCACGGGCATTGACACCCCCAAAGAGACCATCGCCGTCCTCAGGGCCGAGATCGAGCGCAAGATCACCCCGCCCCTGGAGGTGACAGTTGACGTTCAGCAGACCGAGGGCAAGAAAGTTGTGCGCCTGGCTGTGCCTCTGGGCGACGATCCCCCCTACGCTATTGATGGCAGCAAGATCTACGTCCGCCAAGAGACGGAGACCAACCTGGCCGTGCGTGACGAGATAGTGCAGTTGGTGAAACGGGCTCTTCGGCCAGACTCAGGACAAGCCCTTCGGCAAAGCCCAGGACAAGCCACGCGGCCTTCGCCGCCCCCGGATGCGAAGGCGACTGCAGGGAAAGAAACCGCGGTTCAGGAGGCCGCTTCGCTTACAGCAGTTGTGGAGCCACCCAAGACAGGGGTGGAGATCGCGGCGACGGTGGAGCGGAAGGGCACGCTCTATCACACCATGAAGGATTTGCGCAACGGCAACGAGGTGCGCAACGTGAGCCGTTCATCAGCCCGTCGGCTGTGGCAATACGCCATTGCCCAAAAGGAGGAGCATCCCGCCCAAGTGGACAAGGTGAACTGGCGTGGCGACATCGGCCTTTGGAAGAAAACGCGGCGGGCGGGCAAGGTGCGCTACGACTTTGTCCAGCGGGACGCCGAGGGCCAGTTGCACGTCTACTACGGCGTGACTGAGGACGGCATCCACGGGCCGTGGCGGGAGTTTTTGGAGGGCGAGTAGGAGGGCTGCTCGATGAAATTTACCCAGTACTTTCTCCACACCCGCCGGCGACCGGACCGCGCCATCATCCGGGACGAATGGATTGAGCGCGTCATCCAACACCCCCTGCGCGAAGAACGGCAGGCCGACGGACGGATACGGCGCTGGGCGCGCATCCCCGAAATGGACAACCGCGCCCTGCGCATCATCCTGCTCGCAGACGGTGAAACCATCCACAACGCCTTCTTCGACCGAGACTTTGGAGAGTAAACTGCGGATGAGTACATCTGTAAGGAGTAAGCTATGCGAATCAAATACTTTGCCGATACCGATACCGCCCTGGTCGAATTCTCCGACCGGCTGC